>JBBQAI010000002.1:0-89333 GCA_038316205.1 Burkholderiales bacterium | reverse complement strand
AGCCAACAACACCACGACCTTCGCCGACGTGGCGGGTGTCGAGGAGGCCAAGGAAGAGGTCAAGGAACTGGTCGACTTCCTCAGAGACCCGCAGAAGTTCCAGAAGCTCGGCGGGCGCATCCCGCGCGGCGTGCTGCTGGTCGGCCCTCCGGGCACCGGCAAGACGCTGCTCGCCAAGGCGATCGCCGGTGAGGCCAAGGTGCCGTTCTTTTCGATCTCGGGTTCCGACTTCGTCGAGATGTTCGTCGGTGTCGGCGCCGCGCGGGTGCGCGACATGTTCGACCAGGCCAAGAAGAGCGCGCCCTGCATCATCTTCGTCGATGAAATCGACGCGGTCGGCCGCCACCGTGGTGCCGGCCTGGGCGGCGGCAACGACGAACGCGAGCAGACGCTGAACCAGATGCTGGTCGAGATGGACGGCTTCGAGACCAACGTCGGCGTGATCGTGATGGCCGCGACGAATCGCCCTGACATCCTGGACCCCGCGCTGCTGCGCCCGGGGCGCTTCGACCGTCAGGTCTACGTGACGCTGCCCGACGTGCGTGGCCGCGAGGCGATCCTGAACGTGCACATGCGCAAGGTGCCGGTCGGGCAGGACATCCGCGCCGACATCCTGGCGCGCGGCACGCCCGGCTTTTCGGGCGCCGATCTGGCCAACCTGGTCAACGAATCGGCGCTGTTCGCAGCGCGCCGCAACGGCCGTGTCGTCGAGATGGTCGACTTCGAGAAGGCCAAGGACAAGATCATGATGGGGCCGGAGCGCAAGTCCATGGTCATGGCCGAAGAGGAGCGCAAGAACACCGCGTACCACGAGTCGGGCCACGCCTTGGTGGCGCGTCTGGTGCCGAAGGCCGACCCGGTGCACAAGGTCACCGTGATTCCCCGGGGCCGCGCCCTCGGCGTGACGATGCAGTTGCCCGAAGGCGACCGTTACAGCACCGACAAGATTCGCATGCTCAGCACGATCTCGATCCTGTTCGGCGGGCGCATCGCCGAAGAAGTGTTCATGGGCGAGATGACCACAGGCGCCAGCAACGACTTCGAGCGCGCCACCCACATCGCCCGCGACATGGTCACGCGCTACGGCATGACCGACGAACTCGGGCCGATGGTCTATGCCGAAAACGAAGGCGAAGTCTTCCTGGGCCGCAGCGTCACCAAGACCACCAGCATGTCGGAAGACACCATGCGCAAGGTCGACGGCGTGATCCGCCGCATCATCGACGAGCAGTACGGCATTGCGCGCAAGCTGATTGAGGACAACAAAGACAAGATGCACGCAATGGCGCACGCCTTGCTCGAATGGGAAACCATTGACGCCGAGCAGATCGACGACATCATGAACGGCAAGCAGCCGCGGCCGCCCAAGGATTGGACGCCGTCGGCGAGCAAGACGCCGGGTGGCCCGGCCGCCCCGGTTGCCCCCGACAGCGCGCCCGCTGCCGCCTGATACACCTCTTCCGGAGCAATCCGGTTGCGAGCGGGGCTGCGGCCCCGCTCGGCGTTTGTGTGGCTTATTTCGGTATTTCTGTGGCACCTTTGAGGCACCTTGATGCACTGGCAAACCACCCGCTTTCGCATCGACTTGTCACGACCGCGCGTGATGGGCATCGTCAATGTCACGCCCGATTCTTTTTCTGACGGCGGACAGCACGCCAGCGCCAGCGCGGCCATCGCGCACTGTGAGCAGCTGGTGCGCGAGGGCGCAGACCTGCTGGACATCGGTGGTGAATCGACGCGGCCCGGCTCGCAGGCGCCCGGTGATGATGGCGAATTGCAGCGCGTGGTGCCGGTACTGAAGGCGGCCGTGACGATGGGACTGCCGGTGTCGGTGGACACCAGTTCACCCCGCGTGATGGCCCAGGCGCTGGCGCTGGGCGTGGACATCGTCAATGACGTGCGGGCGCTGCGCCGGCCGGGCGCGCTGGGCTGCGTGGCGGCCCATCCGCAGGCCGGTGTCTGCCTGATGCACATGAAGGGCGAGCCCGACACCATGCAGGCCGAAGCGCACTACGGCGATGTGGTGGCCGAAGTGCGCGACTTCCTGCGCGACCGCGCGCTGGAAGTCGAAGCCGCCGGCGTTGCGCGCGAGCGCATCGCCATCGACCCGGGCATCGGTTTCGCCAAGCGGCCCGAGCACAACCTGCTGCTGCTGCAGCGCCAGGCCGAGTTGTGCGGGCTCGGCTGGCCACTGTTGGTAGGCTGGTCACGCAAAGGAACGCTGGGCCTGTTGACCGGCCGCCCGGTTGAGCAGCGGGCGGTGGCCAGCGTCACGGCCGCGCTGCTGGCGGCGCAGCGCGGCGCAGCCATCCTGCGCGTGCATGACGTGGCGGCCACCGTGGACGCCCTCAAGGTCTGGTGCGCGGTCGAATCTGGACCACCGGTCGTTACAGGCTAACGCTCAACAAATTCGCACATGCCGAAACACTGTCGGGGCTGAAGGGCTGCCGCTCTGGTCAAAATCCGCACGGAGGAAAAAACATGACAAGAACTTATTTCGGCACCGACGGTATCCGGGGCACGGTAGGCAAGCCGCCCATCACGCCCGACTTCATGCTGCTTCTAGGCCATGCCGTCGGCCAGGTGCTGCGCCGTCATGGGCAGCGGCCGACAGTACTGATTGGCAAGGACACGCGCATCTCGGGCTACATGCTCGAATCGTCGCTGGAAGCGGGCTTCGCGTCAGCGGGCGTTGACGTGCTGCTGACCGGTCCCTTGCCGACGCCTGGCGTGGCCTATCTGACGCGTGCGCTGCGGCTTGACTTGGGCGTGGTGATCAGCGCCTCGCACAACGCCTACATGGACAACGGCGTCAAGTTCTTCTCGGCGCGCGGCGAGAAGTTGACCGATGGGTGGGAGACCGACGTCGAAGCCGAGATGCTGAAATCGCCGTCCTGGGTGGACTCGATCAATTTGGGCAAGGCCAAGCGGCTTGACGACGCGGGCGGCCGCTACATCGAGTTCTGCAAGAGCACCGTGCCGCACGCGCTGTCGCTGCGCGGCATGAAGATCGTCATCGACGCCGCGCACGGAGCGGCCTACCACGTGGCCCCGGAAGTCTTCCACGAACTGGGCGCCACGGTGGTCACCATCGGCTGCAGCCCGGACGGTTTGAACATCAACGCCGGGGTTGGCGCTACGGCTCCGCAGGCCTTGGTGGCTGCTGTGGCCGAGCACCGCGCCGACTACGGCATTGCGCTGGACGGCGACGCCGACCGCCTGCAACTCGTCGACGCGCAGGGCCGCCTCTACAACGGTGACGAGCTGCTTTATGTCATGGCCGCTGATCGGCTGTCCAAAGGCCAGCAGCTTCCCGGCGTAGTCGGCACCTTGATGACCAATATCGCGGTCGAACAAGCGCTGGGCCGACTGGGCGTGGACCTGATTCGCGCCAAGGTCGGCGATCGCTATGTGCTGGAAGAACTGTCGGCGCGCGGGTGGCACCTGGGAGGCGAAAGTTCCGGCCATCTGTTGGCACTGGACCGCCACACCACCGGCGACGGTATCGTCAGCGCGCTGCAGATCCTGCACGCCGTTTGCAGCAGGAACACGTCGCTGGCGGCCTTGCTGGCTGACGTGACGCTCTACCCGCAGACCATGATCAATGTGCGTTTGCCCGACGGCAGCGACTGGAAGCGAAACGCGGCCCTGGCGGACAGCCAGCGCGCTGCCGAGCGCGACCTCGGCGACCACGGCCGGGTGTTGATACGCGCATCCGGCACCGAGCCAGTGCTGCGCGTGATGGTCGAAGCGCGCGACGCCGAACTGGGCCGCCTGTGCGCGCAGCGCATGGCTGCCGCCGCTGCGGCGGGTTGATCGGCCGTTCAGCCGTTCAACGCTTGGGCGGCATCAGCACACGGTCCACCGTGTGCACCACGCCATTGCTGGCGATGAGGTCCGGCGTCTGCACCAGGGCTTCTTCGACAGTCACGAAGGCGCCGGCTTTCGCAAGGGCCAAATTCGCACCGTTGAGTGTCTTGGCGTTGCCGGTGGCCACATCAGCGGCCAGCACTTTGGCTGGCAGCACGTGGAAGGTCAGCACGGCGCGCAGCATGTCTTTGTCGGTTGCCAACTTGGCGAGTGCATCGGCGGGCACGGCCTTGAAGGCATCGTTGCTGGGCGCAAACACGGTGTAGGGGCCGGCGCCGCGCAGCGTTTCAGCCAGGCCGGCTTCGCCAATCAAGCGCGACAGCGTGCTCAGTTCGGGCGTGCGGGCGATGGTGTCGGTGATGCTGACCGGCTGCGGGGGCGTGCTGGCGCAGGCGGTCAGGGCGATCAGCGCCGCAGCACAAGCTGCGCGCAGGGTGGTTCTTTTCAGCATGGAAGGACACTCCTGTTTCTGGTGACACCTGGTACGGTATGTGACGGATATGACGGCCTCGTGAAAGCTGCGTGACAGCCGCCTGACAGCACAGCGCGCCGTAAAGCTTCCTGCCTACCGTCACAGAGCTGTCATCTGCCGCACCTAGAGTTCGGCCATCGCAAACACCGCTGACCAGGAACGCTCATGACCCTGCTGACCATCCGCTCCGCCGCCACCGCTGTCGCACTGGCTGCTTGCTCGTTCGGCGCCCTGGCGCAGAGCGTCACCGGCGCTGGCGCCACTTTCCCGGCGCCGCTCTACGCCAAGTGGGCCGATGCGTACAACAAGGCCACCGGTGTGAAGATCAACTACCAGTCGGTGGGCTCGGGTGCCGGCCTGCGACAGATCCGTGGCAAGACCGTCGACTTCGGTGCTTCTGACATGCCGTTGAGCGATGCCGAACTGGCCACGGTCGGCCTGATGCAGTTCGCCACCGTCATCGGCGGCGTGGTGCCGGTGGTCAATCTGAAGGGGGTGGCCCCGGGTCAACTCAAGCTGACCGGTGCCGTGTTGGGCGACATCTTCCTGGGCAAGATCACCAAGTGGAACGACGCCGCCATCACTGGGTTGAACCCAGGCGTGCCTTTGTCTGACACCACCATAGCCCCGGTGCGCCGCGCCGACGGTTCGGGCACCACGTTCATCTTCACCAACTACCTGTCCAAGCAGAACGCCGACTGGAAGGCGAAGGTCGGTGAGGGCACGGCCGTGAACTGGCCCACCGGAGCTGGCGGCAAGGGCAACGAAGGCGTGGCGTCTTACGTGCAGCGCCTGCCGAACTCCATCGGATACGTCGAGTATTCGTACGCCAAGACCAACAAGATGTCGCACGTGCTGTTGAAGAACGCCGCCGGCAACTTCGTGGCACCTGATGACCTCACCTTCAAGGCCGCTGCGGCAGGTGCCAGCTGGGACAAGTCGTTCTACCAAATCCTGACCGACCAGCCCGGCAAAGACGCCTGGCCCATCACTGGCGCCACCTTCATCCTGTTGTTTAAGGCTCAGGACAAGCCGGCACAGGGTGCGTCGACGTTGAAGTTCTTCGATTGGGGCTACATCAATGGAGACAAGATGGCGCTGGACCTGGAATACGTGGCCCTGCCAGACACGGTGAAGGCGCTGGTGCGCAAGTCGTGGGCCGAAGTCAAGGACGGTGCCGGCAAGCCAGTCTCTTTCAAGTGAATCTGAAGGCCTGTTGACAGCCACACGCCCGCGTCTGCAGCCCCGTCCTGAAGCGAAAGGCACCACCGTGGCCGCTACACTGCCCGCAACTCCCTACCAGGCGGAAAAGAAGGGGCTCAGCATGGCCAGTACGGGGGGTAAACCGCCTGCGCGCAAACGGCGCATGCCGTGGGGCGACCGGGCTTTTTCCATCGCCGCACACGGTGCTGCGGCCCTCACGCTGGCTTTGTTGGCCGGCATCATCCTGTCGCTGCTGGTGGGCGCCTGGCCAGCCATCCACGAGTACGGCCTCAGTTTCCTCTGGCGCACCGAATGGGATCCGGTCAACGACCGCTACGGTGGTTTGGTGATGATCTACGGCACGCTGGCCACGTCCTTCATCGCGCTGCTGATCGCGGTGCCGGTGAGTTTCGGCATCGCACTGTTCCTGACCGAGTTGTCGCCGAACTGGTTGCGCCGCCCGCTGGGCGTGGCGATCGAACTGCTGGCCGCGGTACCGTCCATCGTCTACGGCATGTGGGGCCTTCTGGTCTTCGGGCCCATCCTGGCCGAATACGTGCAGCAGCCGCTGCAAACGGCTTTCAGCGGTGTGCCTTTGCTGGGCACGCTGGTGTCGGGTGCGCCGGTGGGCATCGGCATTTTGTCGGCGGGCATCATCCTGGCGATCATGGTGATTCCCTTCATTGCTTCGGTCACGCGTGACGTGTTCCAGACCACG
Source organism: Burkholderiales bacterium (assembly GCA_038316205.1). Lineage (GTDB taxonomy): Bacteria > Pseudomonadota > Gammaproteobacteria > Burkholderiales > Burkholderiaceae_C > Rubrivivax. Next base: position 83,070 of record JBBQAI010000002.1, on the reverse strand, counting down.
CCGCCGATGCTCAAGGAATCGGCGTACGGCCTGGGTTCAACGACCTGGGAAGTGGTTTGGCGCGTGGTGTTGCCTTACACCAAGACCGGCGTGGTCGGCGCGGTGATGCTGGGCCTGGGCCGCGCGTTGGGCGAAACGATGGCAGTTACTTTCGTCATCGGCAACTTCAACCAGTTGAATTCGCTGTCGCTGTTTGAAGCGGCCAACAGCATCACGTCAGCGCTGGCGAATGAATTCGCCGAGGCCAACCCGGGGCTGCACCAGGCTTCGCTGATTTACCTGGGCCTGATCCTTTTCTTCATCACCTTTGTCGTGTTGGCACTGTCGAAATGGCTGCTGTCGCGGCTGCAACGCAACGAGGGCAAGCGGTCATGAGCTTTGCCACATTGGACGCGGGGCGCATGCGCCTGCACCGCCGCCGCAAACTGGTGAACGCCATTGCGCTGAGCCTGTCGCTGGCGGCCATGGCCTTCGGCCTTTTCTGGCTGGCGTGGATCCTGATTGAAACCATACGCCAGGGCGTGGGCGGTTTGAACATCGCGGTCTTCACGCAGATGACGCCGCCGCCGCTGGCTGAAACGGGCGGCCTGGCCAATGCCATCGCCGGCTCCATGCTGATGGGTATCGCGGCCACGGCACTGGGCACACCCATCGGGATCCTGGCCGGCGTCTACCTGGCTGAATACGGTCAGCGCACCTGGCTGGGCCGCATCACGCAGTTCATCAACGACATCCTGCTGTCGGCGCCGTCCATCGTTATCGGCCTCTTCGTCTATTCAGCGGTGGTGGCTCGCTTCAAGACCTTCTCGGGCATGGCCGGTGTGCTGGCCTTGGCGCTGATCGTCATACCGGTGGTCGTGCGCACCACCGAAGGCATGCTGGTGCTGATCCCGAATTCGTTGCGCGAAGCGGCCTACGCGCTGGGCACGCCGAAGTGGAAGGTCATCCTGTCGGTGACGCTGAAGTCGGCGCGCGCTGGTGTGGTCACGGGCATCTTGCTGGCCGTTGCCCGCATTGCCGGTGAGACGGCGCCGCTGCTGTTCACTGCCTTGTCGAACCAGTTCTGGACACTGGACCTGGGTGAACCGATGGCCAGCCTGCCGGTAACCATCTTCAAATTCGCGATGAGCCCCTACGAGAACTGGCGCAGCCTGGCCTGGGCGGGCGTGTTCATCATCACCATGGGTGTGCTGATGCTCAACATCGCCGCGCGCCTGTTGTTCCGCGACAAGCATTGAGACTGAAGGACACCGCATTCCATGGACACCAAGGTCAATAACGCTGTCACCGAAAAAGCCAAGATCTCTGTGCGCGACCTGAATTTCTACTACGGCAGTTTTCACGCGCTCAAGCACATCAACCTCGATATTCCGGCGGGCAAGGTCACGGCCTTCATCGGACCTTCGGGTTGCGGCAAGAGCACGCTGTTGCGCACCTTCAATCGCATGTTCGAGCTCTACCCCGAACAGCGAGCCGAAGGCACCATCTTGCTTGACGGTGAAGACATCATGTCGTCCAAGCTGGACGTGTCGCTGGTGCGCGCCAAGATCGGCATGGTTTTCCAGAAGCCCACGCCATTCCCGATGTCCATCTACGACAACATCGCCTTTGGCGTGAAGCTGTTCGAAACGCTGCCGCGCGTGGAAATGGACGAACGCGTGGAATGGGCGTTGAAGAAGGCCGCACTGTGGAACGAAGTCAAGGACAAGCTCGACCAGAGTGGTGCGGGCTTGTCGGGCGGCCAGCAGCAGCGGCTGTGCATTGCGCGCGGCATCGCCATCAAGCCCGAGGTGCTGTTGCTGGATGAACCCTGCTCGGCGCTAGACCCGATTTCCACAGGCAAGATCGAGGAATTGATCCACGAATTGAAGGCCGATTACACGGTGGTCATCGTCACCCACAACATGCAGCAGGCTGCGCGTTGCAGCGACTACACCGCATATATGTATCTCGGCGACCTCGTCGAATTCGGACCCACTTCCGAGCTTTTCATGAAGCCCAAGAAGAAGGACACCGAGGACTACATCACCGGACGTTTCGGCTGATCGCCGCAGGAGTCAGACATGTCGGACAAACACCTTTCCACCCAATTCGACGCTGAACTCAGCGGTATTTCCAACCGGGTGCTTGAGATGGGCGGCCTGGTTGAATCACAGGTCGTTCAGGCGCTGGTTGCGCTGACGCAATTCAGCACCGAGACCGCCAACCAGGTGCTGGCGCAGGAAGAGCGCGTCAACCAGATGGAAGTCGAGATCGACCGCGATCTGTCGGCCATCATCGCGCGCCGGCAGCCCACGGCCCGCGACTTGCGGCTGCTGATCGCCATCAGTAAAGCCATTGCCAACTTGGAGCGTGTTGGTGATGAGGCGGCCCGTATCGCGCGCACCGTGCAGCGTTTGATCAACAAAGGTATTTCGTCCCGCTTGCCGGTGACCGACTTGCAATTCGAAGCCGACCTGGCCATCGCGCAACTGCGCAAGGCACTAGACGCGTTCGCCCGCCTGGACACGGTGCGCGCGCTGGAAGTGCTGAAGCAGGACGACCAGATCGACCAGGAATTCGACGGCCTGTTGCGCAAGCTGATCACCTACATGATGGAAGACCCGCGCACCATCTCGTCCAGCATCGATTTGGTCTTCGTGGCCAAAGCCATCGAACGCGTCGGCGACCACGCCAAGAACCTGGCCGAGGCCATCATCTACGTGGTCAAAGGTACCGACGTGCGGCACACGCCGATGGCCGATGTCGAAAATGCAATTCGGTAAATCGGGGGCCGCAGCATGAGCAGCGTTCTGGTTGTCGAAGACGAATCGGCGATTGCCGAACTGATCGCCATCAACCTGCGCCACGCCGGTTTCGAGGTAACGGTGGTGACTGATGCTGACGCCGCGCAGCGCACGGTGGACCGCGTGCTGCCCGACCTGATCTTGCTGGACTGGATGCTGCCTGGGCAGTCCGGCGTGCAACTGGCGCGCCGCTGGCGCGGTGAAGCGCGCACCCGCGAATTGCCATTGATCATGCTGACGGCGCGGGCTGAAGAGGCCGACAAGATCACCGGCCTGGACGCCGGTGCCGACGACTACCTGACCAAGCCCTTTTCGACCAAAGAATTGTTGGCCCGGATCCGCGCGGTCTTGCGGCGCAAGGCGCCCGAGGCGCTGGACGCGGCAGTCGAGGTCAACGGCCTGCGTCTGGACCCTGCGACGCGTCGCGTGTCGCGGCGCGTTGGCGAAGTCCTGCGTGAAGTGAAGGTCGGCCCGACCGAATTCCGATTGCTGCATTTCTTCATGACGCATCCGGAGCGCGTGCACAGCCGCGCGCAATTGCTCGACCGTGTCTGGGGCGACCACGTCTTCATCGAAGAGCGAACGGTGGACGTCCACGTCAAGCGTTTGCGCGAAGCGCTGGCGCCGGCCGAATGCGCGGGCTTGATCGAGACCGTGCGCGGTGCCGGTTATCGCCTGACGCAGCAGACCAGCAGCGTCGCCGGCTGAGTCGCTGAGCGACGGTAGCGGGAACATGGGCTGGTGGCTGGCACGTACCTTGGCCGCCTTGCTGGTGGTCGTGACGGTGGCCGGCATCGCCACGCTGTTCGGCGTGTTGCTGAAAGAAGCCGTGCCAGCAATGGTGCTGGGCGGCCTGCTGGCGGTGGGGGCGTTGGTGGTGCGCGATTCACTGCGCGGCCAGGGTTTGATGAACTGGCTGCGCGGCCCTTTGCTGACGCCGGCGCCGCGCGACAGCGGCTTCTGGGGTGAGTTGGCTTACCGCACCGAGAAAGCCCTGCGCGCGCGTGAACTGGCGCTGCGCCACGAGCAGGAAAAGCTGTCGCAGTTCCTGTCGGCCATCGAGGCTTCACCCAATGGTGTGATGATGCTCGACGGCGCCGATCAGATCGAGTGGTGCAATTCGGTGGCCGCCGAACACTTCGGCCTGGACCCGCTCCGAGACCGCCGTCAGCGCGTGACCAACCTGGTCCGCATGCCGCTGTTCGTGGCCCACCTGCAGGGCGGCCACTACGACGATGCCGTGGTCTTCCCCGGGCCGCTGGGCCGCAGAACCTTGTCGGTGCTGGTGCGGCCTTACGGCGACGGCATGAAGCTGGTGTTGACGCAGGACATCACCGAACGCGAACGCACCGAGTCCATGCGGCGAGATTTCGTGGCCAACGTGTCGCACGAGATCCGCACGCCGCTGACGGTGCTGGCCGGCTTCGTCGAGACCATGGTCGGTCTGCCGCTGACCGAGGTGGAGCGCCAGCGCGTGCTGACTCTCATGGGACAACAGACCGACCGCATGCAGGCGTTGGTGGGCGACCTCTTGACGCTGGCCAAGCTGGAAGGCAGCCCGCAGCCGGCGGCCGACCGCTGGGTGCCGGTGACGGCGTTGATGACCAAGGCGTGCGCCGACGCACAGGCGCTGTCGGTCGGCCGCCACCGCATCCAGATGGACGGCGGCGACGATGCCGAAGTAGCGGGCAGCGAGCCCGAGCTCTACAGCGCGGTCGCCAATCTGCTGAACAACGCCGTGCGCTACACACCTGACGGTGGCGTGATCCAACTGCGCTGGTTGTGGCGCGCGGATGGCGGCGCCGCGTTGGAGGTGCAGGATGGCGGCATCGGCATCGCCCGAGAACACCTGACGCGCCTGACCGAGCGCTTTTACCGCGTCGACGGCAGCCGCTCGCGCGACACCGGAGGCACCGGCCTGGGCCTGTCCATCGTCAAGCACGTGGCGCAGCGCCACGGCGGCGAGATCGACATCCAAAGCGAACTGGGCAAGGGCTCGACCTTCAAACTGATCTTGCCGGCCTTGCGGGTGCGGCACCGTGCCGCACCCGTGGTGGCTGCAACTTAGGCTTGACGGGCGGTGATCGAAAGGGCAAGTTGCGTCGCGGTGCGCAACCGGCTGAATTCTTCAGCGCCGCACTTGGCGTTTATAGATCAAGGTGACCTCTTCGCGGTCGGTCGGTCGCACGGCCTGGCCGACCAGGTCCCAGCCCAGTGGCGGGGGCGGCGAGGGACTCACGCGCGTGGCGCGCAGCAAGTAGTCGCACGGGCCTGAGAGCGACCTGCCGAACTCGGCCTGCGGGCGGGCATCGACACGCCACCCTCCGAAGACCTCCATCGCCGCCACAGCGGCCGGGGCCAGCCCCGGTGCGGCCACGCAAGCATCGGCGGGCAGCAGGGTGGCCAGGCGCGCCACCAGGGCACGCGGGCTGCGGGCGTAGTCCAGTGGGGGCAGCCACAGCGTCATGGCCAGCATCCAGCACAAGGCCACGCCGCCTGCTGGCAGCACCAGACTCTTCCACAGCGCCTCGCGATGGCGGCCGGTGCGCCAGCGCACGACGGCGATCCAGGCGGCAGTGCCGACCAGCGCAAACACCAAGGCCGGCGCGGAAAACGACTCGCTGTAACCCGGCAGCAAGCGCGCCAGGTTGGCCGCCTGCCAGGCCGGCGCGCCGGTCTGCATCGTGATGTAGACGAACCAGATCCACAGCGCGAACAACGTGAAGAAGCACATCGAAAACCAGTCCATCGCGGCCGACGCGCTGCGCTTCAGCGTGGGGAGTGCGAAGGCTGCCAGCACCGCCATGCCGGGCACACCCAGCATCAGCGCACGGTCAGACCCCGCCATGCTGAAGCTGGACACCAGTGCCACGCCCACGCCCACCAGTGGCACCGACAGGTGGCGGTGCGACAACTGGCGGCGCCAGCGCCACAGCGTCAACAGGGCCAGCGGCCATGTGGGCCATAGGAACCACAGCCACTGGCGGACCATGTCGGCCAGGTCTGCGGGCGTCATTGCCACCGTGCGCCAGCGCCAGGCACCCAGCCAGCCCGCCAGCATGGCCGCTGCGACCATCGCGATGGCCAGCCACAGCACCAGCGCCCGCACTTGCGCATAGCGAGACAGGGCGCAGACCGCCAGGCTCGCCACCCCTGCCGCCAAGGCCATGCTGGGTGCGCCGCTGCCGGCGAGTAAGGGCAGGGCGATGAGCACGGCCACGCGCGATTGCATCTGCCGATAAGGTGCCGCCGCCAGCGCGTACAGGTAGAGGGTGATGGCGAAGAGTTGCGCCAATTCGGGCGTGGTCTCGTGGCCCAGAACCAACAGGCCCAGCGTGGCGATGAAGGCCAGCACGGCGCCGTCGGCGATGGCCCGTGCGTAGTCCACGGGTTCGGCTTCGCCGCCGAAGGCGAAAGGCACGGGTTGGGCCGATTCGGTGCGAGCGAGGTGGAAGGTCGTGTACCAGACCAGGGCCAGGCTCAGCGCCAGCAGCAGGGCGAAGGGCAGGCGTGCCGCCAGGGCCGGGTCCAGCCAGCCCGAAAGGGCCTTGATGAAGGCCGCGCCCAGCCAGTGCGGCAGCAGCGCGGTGTCGGCCTGCACGCTGCCCAGCGTCGGCGCCCACCAGCTGGTGCGGCCATCGGCGATGGCCATCATCTGGCCGAACGCCGTGACGTCGGCATTGCGCCAGGGGTCGCGGCCGACCAGACCCGGCAGCACGTAGGCCGCGCACAGCAGCAGCAAGGCCACGCGCGGCAGGCGGCGTGCGCCGCGCTGGGTCACCAGGGCAGGCTTGGGGCTGTTCACGGCGCCCTCAACGCAGGCAGCCGGGCGGCGTGTCTAAAGAAACGCGCAAAGAAAAAGGCAGCCAAGGCTGCCTCTGTCGTGCGCATCGCGCGAGCCAAGGGCTCAGTCCGCAGCGCCTTCGGCGGCTGCCGGTGCAGCGGCCGGGGCCGACGGCTTCTTGAGGCCGACGTGGGCAAACTTGTTGCGGAACTTCTCGACGCGGCCGCCCAGGTTGTCGATGCTTTTTTGCGTACCCGTGAAGAAGGGGTGCGTCTCGCTGGTGGGTTCCAGCTTCATCAACGGCAGTTCACGGCCGTCTTCCATCTTGATCATTTCCTTGGTGTTCAAGCACGAACGCGTGACGAACTTGAAGCCATTGCTCAGGTCCTGGAAACAGACCTCGCGGTAGTTGGGGTGAATGCCGTCTTTCATGGGGAGCCTTGTAGGGTTGAATTGGGAGCCACGCGGTTGTTTGCTGAAGCAAACCAAGCTGCGCACTTTCCGGCGCGCGGGAAATCGCGAATTGTAGCGGCAGAAGACCGTTGCAGAGAGAGGTCAGCCGCCCCGACGCATCATGTCGAAGAAGTCGTGGTTGTTCTTGCTGGCCTTCATCTTTTCCAGGATGAACTCCATCGCCTCGATCTCGTCCATTGGGTAGAGCAGTTTGCGCAGGATCCAGCTCTTTTGCAGGATCTCCGGCTTCAACAGCAGTTCTTCGCGCCGCGTGCCGCTCTTGTTGATCAGGATGGACGGGTAGACGCGCTTCTCGGCCATGCGGCGGTCGAGGTGAATCTCGCAGTTGCCGGTGCCCTTGAACTCTTCGTAGATGACTTCGTCCATCTTCGAACCGGTGTCCACCAGGGCCGTGCCGATGATGGTCAGCGTGCCGCCTTCTTCGGTGTTGCGCGCTGCGCCGAAGAAGCGCTTGGGGCGCTGCAGCGCGTTGGCATCGACGCCGCCACTCAGCACCTTGCCCGACGAGGGCAGCACGTTGTTGTAGGCGCGGGCCAGACGGGTGATGCTGTCCAGCAGGATCACCACGTCTTTCTTCATTTCGACCAAACGCTTGGCGCGTTCGATCACCATTTCAGCCACCTGCACGTGGCGCGCGGCGGGTTCGTCGAATGTGGAAGAGATGACCTCGCCGCGCACGGTGCGAAGCATTTCGGTCACTTCTTCAGGGCGCTCGTCGACCAGCAAAACGATGAGGTGGATCTCGGGGTGGTTGGCCACCAGCGCATGGGCGATGTGCTGCATCATGACCGTCTTGCCGGTCTTGGGCTGGGCCACCAACAAGGCGCGTTGGCCTTTGCCGATGGGCGCGACCAGGTCGATGATGCGGCTGGTGATGTTCTCTTCGGCCTTGATGTCGCGTTCAAGCCTGAACTGCTGCGTCGGGAACAACGCGGTCAGGTTCTCGAACATGATCTTGTGCTTGCTCTCCTCGGGCGTCAGGCCGTTCACGCGGTCGACCTTGACCAGCGCGAAGTAGCGTTCGCCGTCCTTGGGCACCCGCACTTCGCCTTCGACGTTGTCGCCGGTGTGCAGGTTGAAGCGCCGCACCTGGCTGGGCGACAGGTAGATGTCGTCGGTGCTGGCCATGTAGCTGGCTTCGATGCTGCGCAGAAAGCCGAAGCCGTCGGGCAGCACTTCCAGCACGCCGTCGCCAAAGACTTGTTCGCCGCCCCTGGCGCGCTTTTTCATGATCGCGAACATCAATTCCTGCTTGCGCAGGCGGGCGACGTTTTCGATTTCCAGCGCTTCGCCCATGACGATCAAATCGGCGATGGGCTGGGCCTTCAGTTCGGACAGATGCATAGAGGCACCCTCAGGCAGATGCGGGGCGGCACACGCACCAGGAGTGGCGCGGGCGGCCGAACGCGGAAAGGTTCATGCGGTATGTGGTCGCCGAACCCACGCGCTAGGCCTGCAGTACACCAACGGGTAGCTGGCGGAGGGCGTTGCGTGGTGGCGGGTCAACCGGCCAACCTGTTTCAGGCCAGCCGGCGACACAGATTATAGATGACCGTCGATGAAGGCTGTCAGCTGGGCTTTCGAAAGTGCGCCAACCTTGGTGGCGGCCAGCTCGCCGCCCTTGAACAACATCAGCGTGGGGATGCCGCGGATGCCGTATTTGCCCGGCACTTCGCGGTTCTCGTCAACGTTCATCTTGGCGATCTGCAAGCGGCCTTCGTAGGCCTTGGACACTTCGTCCAAGATCGGCGCGATCTGTTTGCAGGGACCGCACCATTCGGCCCAGTAGTCGACCAGCACAGGCTTGTCGGCTTGCAGGACATCGAGGCCGAAGGAATCGTCGGTGACGTGTTTGATCAGTTCGCTGCTCATGGGGGTTCTCCGGGACCTGGGTGCACGGCACCCGCCGGGCACCTCACAGGGCACTATGATTTTGACACAAGGGTCCTGGCCAGCCGGCTGGGGCGGGGCGCAATCTCTTCATCGTGACCATGGAACAAATCTCGCTGCCTAGCGGTGTGCCGGTGGCCGGTTTGTGGCAGGCGGCCGCGCTGCGTTCGCACGCATGGCTCGGCCAGCAGGGCCTGACGCCGCGCGACGCCGTGGTGCTGGTGCCGTATGCGGCGCTGATGGCACCTGCACGCGCCGCCTGGGCGGCGCTGGGCGGCTGGCAGCCGCGTGTGGAAACACCGCTGACGCTGGCCGCCACGCTGGGTCCGCCCGTGGCCCACGCGCTCGGCCTTTGCAGCGGCGACGCCACGCTGGACGCCCTGAGCGCCAGCCTGCTGCTGCGCGGCCTGCCCTGGGGCGCTGAGTGGTTGGCTCGCGACCCGGCGGGCTTTGCGCGCATCGTCGCCAGCGTGGTCGATGCCGCGCAGGCCTTGCGCAGCGCGGCACTGCAGCGCGCGCCGGAGGTGCGTGACGATTTCTGGGCGGCGGTGCGCGCCGCCTTGCCCGCCGCCAGCGGCCCGGCGGCCACCGAGGGGCTGCTGTTGCGGGTGGCCGTCGAATGGGCGGCGACGGCAGGGCCGGCAGCGAGCGACCGCCTGTTCGACCACCGACCCTCCGCCTGGCTGGTGCTGCGTCTGGGCGGACCCGAGCCGATGGCCGAGGCGCTGCTCGGCCACGCCGGGACGCCTTCTTTGCATCTGCTGGCCGATCCGCCCGACGACGACCCTTACAGCGAAGTCGCCGCCCTCGCGCATGTCGAACGCCTCGTGTGCGACGACTTCGAAGCCGAAGCACAAGCTGCCGCCGCCAGCGTGATCGCCGCCTTGAACGCCGGCCGCACGCCCGTCGCGCTGGTGGCCCTGGACCGCGAGGCGGTGCGTCGCGTGCGCGCTCTGCTGGCCCGCGCGGGCGTTCCGCTGATCGACGAAACCGGCTGGCTGTTGGCCACCACGCGTGCAGCGGCGGCCGTCGTTGCGGTGCTGCGCGCGGCCTTGCCGTCGGCCGGGCCCGACGACCGCCTGGACTGGCTGAAGACCTGGCCGCTGGCCCCGCCTGCGGCTTTGAACGCGCTGGAAGCGCTGTGGCGTGACAGGCCCGGCGTGCAGGGGCGCGACGCCGCTGAAAAGCTGTGGGCCGCCGCACAAGCGCACTTGCAGCCGCTGCAGACCGAACGCCAGCGCACATTGGCCGATTGGCTTTCGGTTCTGCGTGATCGCCTGGAAGTCAGCGGTAGTTACGAACGTTGGCTGGAGGACGACGCCGGCGCGCAAGTGCTGGCCGCGCTGGGCTGGACGTCCGGTGCCGCTTGGCAGCCCGCCGCGCAGCAACTGCAGCTGGACTTGCCAGGTTTCATCGCCTGGGTCGTATCCACCTTGGAACTGCAGCCCTTTCTGCCCCTGCCCGACCCCGGCGCACAGGTCGTGTTGACGCTGCTGTCGCGCGCTTTTGGCCGGCCTTTCGCGCAGGTGGTGGTGCCCGGTGCCGACCACGTGCGTCTGGGCGCGAGCGAACCGCAGCCGACGCTGATCAGCGACGCGCTGGCGCAAAAGCTGGGCCTGGACCACGGCGCCGGGCGGCGCGCGCAGCGCCGGCTCGCGCTGGCCCAGGTGCTGCGCGCGCCGCAAGTGACACTGCTGCGCCGGCGGCGCGACGGTGACGAGCCGCTGGCCGAAAGCCCCGATGTCGAATGGCTGCTGTTGGCCCGCAACCGTGTGGCGCCGCCGGGCGCGCAGCCCTGGCCGGCGAGCGACTGGCAGGCCGCGCTGCGCGAAGTGGCGCGTCAGCCCGTCGGCAGGCCGCAGCCCACCGCTGCGTCGGCCTTGCCATCGACCTTGAGCGCCAGTCGCCTGGAAGCGCTGCGCGACTGCCCCTACCGTTTTTACTCGCGCGCTGTGTTGCGCCTGGACGAGGCCGAGGAGATCGAAGCCGGGCTGGCCAAGCGCGACTACGGCACCTGGCTGCACGCCACGCTGCACCACTTCCACAGCCGGCGTCCCACTTCTGAGGACGGTTTGAGCGACCTTCAACAACTGCAGCAAGCCGCCGACGCGGTGACGCAGACGCTGGGTATGTCGCCCGCCGAACTGCTGCCTTTCCGCGCCAGCTTCGAGACCTTCGCGCCGGCCTACGTGGCCTGGCTGGCCCCGCGTGAAGCGCAGGGCTGGTTGTGGCACAGCGGCGAGACCGACCACGTGCTGGACTTGCCCGACCTGCCGGACCTGCAGCTGAAAGGCCGCATTGACAGGCTCGACCTTGGCCCCGCTGGCGCCAGCCAGGTGCTGGACTACAAGACCAGCAACAGTGCGACGTTGACGGACCGCGTGCGGCAGCCGCTGGAAGACACGCAACTGGCCTTCTACGCCGCGTTGCTGGGTGCGTCGGCGACGCTAGGCGCAGCCTATTTGTCGCTGGACGACGCGAAGTCGCCGCTGCTGATCGAACACCCGGCGGTGCACGAATCGGCTGCCATCTTGCTGGACGGCCTGAGCGGCGAATGGCGGCGTTTGCAACAGGGCGCGGCCTTGCCCGCTTTGGGGGAAGGCCGCGTCTGCGAGACCTGCGAAGCGCGCGGCCTGTGCCGACGCGACCACTGGGCTGCGGCATGACAGGCGCAACATGAGGACCGCGCGATGAACGCCGCCGCCTACCGCGTCGGCGAACACGCCGCCAGCGCCGAGGCTTTCTACGCCGTGGCCTGCGACCCGCGCCGCAGCGTGGTCGTCGAGGCCTGCGCCGGTGCCGGAAAGACCTGGATGCTGGTCTCGCGGGTGCTGCGGGCTTTGCTGGCCGGCGCGCAGCCGCAGCAGATCCTGGCCATCACCTTCACGCGCAAGGCCGCTGGCGAGATGCGCGAGCGGCTCGACGCATGGCTGCTGGCCTTCTCGGACGCCGGCTGCGACACCGCTGCCCGCATGGCCGCGCTGCGCCAACGTGGCGCCAGCCCGGCCGAGGCACAGGCTCTGGCACCAGCACTGGGCCTATTGCAGGAAGCGCTGCTGCGCGGCGGCCGCAGCGTTGAGGTGCGCACCTTCCACGCCTGGTTCGCGCAATTGCTTTCGCACGCGCCGCTGTCGCTGTTGCAGAGCCTGCATCTGCCGGCTTCTTATGAACTTTTGGAAGACGCCAGCGCGCTGCGCGAAGCGCTGTTCCGCCGCTTCCACCGCCGCGTGCAGGACGACGCCGGGCTGCGTGCCGACTACCTGGCCCTGGTGGCGCGCCACCGCCGGGGCACCGTGCTGCAGTGGCTGACGGCGGCCTGGCAGCGCGCGCCGGAATTCACCCGCGCCGACGCGGTCGGCAACGTCGAAACCTCGGTGCCGGCAGCGGCCGAATGGTGGCCCGAATGCGTGGGACTGGCCGACCCCGCTGAACTGCTGCACCGCGCACCGCTGGCACAAGACATCGACAGGCTGGCGCGGCAACTGGGCGCCGCCGGCAAGGCCAAGGCGACGACGGCCGCCGACGGCCTGCGCAGCGCGCTTCAGGCTCAAAGTGCCGGTGCAGCTTTCGACATCGCCTGGGCCGCCTTGTTCACTGATAGGGGCGAGCCGCGCAAACAACTGGGCGACACGCCGCTGCAACTGAGCGTGCTGGACGCGCTGCAGCGCGTGCGTGACATGCGACTGCAGGACCAGGCCCAGGAAGACCAGCTGCAGATGCTGCGCCTGAGCCGCGTGCTGCTGGCCGAGTACGCCGAACTGAAGCGGCGCAGTGGCCTCGTCGACATGGCCGATCTGGAACGCGTGGCTGAGGCTTTGCTGGGTGACAGCGAGATCGCCGGCTGGGTCCAAGAGCGCCTGGACCAGCGACTGCGCCATGTGCTGATCGACGAGTTCCAGGACACCAGCCCGCTGCAGTGGCAGGTGCTGCACGCCTGGCTTTCGGCCTACGCCGGGGCGGGCGGCGGGGCCAGCGGGCAGCGGCCGCCGGCGGTCTTCATCGTCGGGGATCCCAAGCAAAGCATCTACCGATTTCGCGGTGCCGAACCGCGCGTTTTCGTCGCTGCGCGCGACTTCGTGCTGGGCGGGCTGGACGGCGAACTGCTGCAGTGCGACCACACGCGGCGCAACGCGCCCGTCGTCATCGACGCGCTGAACAGCGTGTTCGAAGACGCCGCGCTCTTGGACGCTTGGGGGCCCTACCGCGCGCACACCACCGACTCGGTCGCCCCCGGTTCGGTGTGCCGTCTGCCCGGTGTGATGCGGCCCGCGCGCGCCGCCAAGGCCGGGGTTGCGCTGGTCTGGCGCGACTCGCTGACCGTGCCCCGCGCCCAGCCCGAACTGCATCTGCGCGCTGCCGAAGCCGCCCAGGTGGCGGCGGCCGTGGCCGACCTGGTGGCGCAGGCCGGGCTGGCGCCGGGCGACATCATGGTGCTGGCCCGCAAGCGCGCCACGCTGGCCCTGGTGGCCGACGCGCTGGCCCGCCAGGGCGTGCCCCACGTGGTGGCCGAGCACTTGGCGCTGCACGAAACGCCCGAGGCGCTGGACCTGGTGGCGGTGCTGGATGTGCTGGCCTCGCCGGGCCACGATCTGTCGCTGGCACGGGCGCTGAAAAGCCCGATCTTCGGTGCCAGTGACGACGACTTGTTGTGGCTGTCGCAAGCGGCCCGCAGCAGCGCAGGCGCCAGTGGCATCGCCATCACCTGGCGCGGCGCCTTGCTCGCGGCCCCGGACCTTCCCAGTCCTGCTTTGCAGCGTGCGCAAGTGCTGATTCAGGGCTGGCTGGGCGTGGCCGGCAGCCTGCCGCCCCACGACCTGCTGGACCTTATCGTGCACCAGGCCGACGTGCTGGCGCGGCTGGCCGCCGCCGTGCCCGCAGCGCGTTGCGCGACGGCCTTGCACGCGGTCAACGCGCTGCTGGCGGCGGCGCTGTCGCAGCAGGGCGGGCGCTTCCTCAGCCTGTACGGCTTTGTGCGGGCCTTGCGGGCCGGCGCCGTGCGGGCGCATGCGTCGGTGCCGTCGGTGGCGGTGCAGTTGTTGACCATCCACGGCGCCAAAGGTTTGGAAGCCCGCGCGGTGGTGGTGGCCGATGCCGACCCGGAAGCGCGGCCGCCGGGCCGTGGCGTGGTGCTCGTCGATTGGGCCGTGGAAGACGCCGCACCCAGCCGGGTGGCCTTTTTGCACAGCGAGTCGCGCATCCCGAAGTCGCTGGAAGGCTTGTGGCAACGCGAGACCGAAGCCGCTGCCCGCGAAGAGCTCAACGGCTTGTATGTGGCCATGACGCGGGCGCGCGAGTGGCTGGTCTTCAGCCGCACCGAGGCCCACCGGGCGGCCAGTGGCCGGTCGTGGTGGCAGCGTGTGGGTGCCTGCGCCGAGCGCTGGACGCCGGATGCGATGGCGGATGCTGCGCTGGTCGGTACTGTCACCGGCGCCATCGCCGCGCTGACCAGAGCGCAGGTGCCGACGCTGCCTCCCCTGCACTGGCAGGCGCAGCCCGCGTCGCCCGCCGTGGCTGCCGACGTGGCGGCCGCTCGGCTGGGGCAGGCGGTGCACCGGGTGCTGGAATGGGCGGGCCAGCCGGGCGGTCCGGCGGCGGTACCGGACCTGGCTGCTGCCGGGCAGTCGGCCGCCGCTGAATTCGGCCTGCCGCCAGCCGCCGCGCTGCGAGTGCCACAGATCGCCGGGCTGATTCTGGCGAGCCCGGCCTGCGCCCGGTTCTTCGGCGGCACCGCGCTGCGCTGGGCCGGTACCGAAGTGCCGGTGGCCTGGCAGGGCGAGTCGCTGCGCATCGACCGCCTGGTGGCGCTGGCCGAGGACGGCGCCGTCACCTGGTGGGTGCTGGACTACAAACTGCACGGCACACCGGCCGAGCTGCCGGCCTACCGTGACCAATTGCAGCGCTACATGGCGGCGGTGCAGGCGCTGCAGCCGGGCGACACCGTGCGCGGCGCCTTCATCACCGGACGCGGCGAACTCGTCGAGCCTTGACGGCAGGAGACGCGAAGTGCGGGGCGTTCCGGCCCCACTTCCAGCCACTGCCCACAGGCGCCCCGCAGTTCAATGCAGGGGCCATGTCCACAGCCGCCAGCGAAAGTTCCACTTCAGACCGCACACCTGCCGTGCGCTGGTTCGGGCGTTTGCAATTGCTGCGGCTGCTGGGCAAGAGCGACCGCACGTCGACCTGGCGCGTGGAAGACCCGCGAAGCCGGCAGGAACTGGTGTTGGTGCTGCCGCGCAGCCAGCCCGCCACCGCACCTGCGCGTGAGCGCTGGCTGGAGGTGGTACAGCGCGCCGCGCGCTTGAATCACCCCCAACTGGCCACCACGGTGGACACCGGCGTGCAAGACGGCTGGCCCTTTGCGGTCTACGACCCGCGCGATGCCGTCACATTGGGCGAGCGCCTGCCGGCCAAGGGCTTGCCGGGCTCCGAAGCGGCAGCCTTGATGATGCAGATCATGCAAGGCTTGGCTTTCGCTCATGAAGCCGGCGTGGCCCACCACGACCTGCAGCTGTGCCACGTGCTGGTCGGCGAAAACGGTGCGGTCCGGGTGGCCGGTGTCGGCGTGGCCGCCGAGATGGCGATGCGCCTGGCCGAAGGCACCGAACCCAGCGCCACGGCCACGATGCAGGCCGGCGGCCTGCGCAGCCACCGCGATTCGGCCGAACGTGACGTGCTGGCCGGTGGCATCCTGCTGCACCACTTGCTGACCGGGCAGCGTCCGCTGGACGAGGTGGACGTCGGCCACGCCATCGTCCGGCTGCCGCCGCACGGCCGCGAAATGATGCGCTTGCCGTTTGCCACGGCACACCCGATTGCCGAGGCGCTGCGCGCCATCGCCAACCGCGCCACCGACCGCCAGGAACGCCAGCGTTACCGCAATGCCCGCACTCTGCTGCAGGCGCTGGAAGGCTGGCAAGCCACCGACGGCGGCGCCAACGGCGGCACGCTGGCCCAGTTGGCCGAGCGCGTCCGCCAGGGCGGCGTCATGCCGTCTTCGCCCGGCGCTGCGGCACGGGCGGCGCGCCTCGCGCTGATGGCGCAGCAGCACAACAATCAAATGGCCGAGGTCGTGCTGGACGACCCGGGGCTGACCTTCGAGTTGCTGCGCCTGGTCAATGCCGGGCAGGTGCGCAACGGCCGGATGGGCTCGGGCGACCCGGTGCTGACCATGCGCCGCGCCATCGCCATGCTGGGCCTGGATGGCGTGCGCCGTGCGGCGCTGGCCATGCGCGACTGGCCCGGCACACTGGGCGATGGCGATGGCAACGGGGCCAAGGAACTGCAGCGCCTGGTGGACCGTTGCAAGCGCGCCGGCCGCGTGGCGCAGGCCCTGCGGCCGGCAGGCTACGACGGCGAAGTGGTCTACCTGGTCACGCTGCTGCAGAACCTGGGCCGCCTGCTGGTGCATTACCACTTCGCCGATGAAGCCCAACAGATCCGCCGCCTGATGCAGCCCGCGCCATCACCGCGACCCGGCGAACCCGATGAGCCTGGCATGACCGAAGAAAGCGGCGCCTTCGCCGTGCTGGGGGCAGACATCGAGATCATCGGCGCCTCGATCGCACGGCAATGGGGTTTCGACGAAAGCGTGATGACAATGATCCGCCGTCCGCCGCTGGCCACCGCCGTGCACAGCGCTGGCACCGATTTCGAAATCCTGCGTGTGGTGGCGGGCTGCGCCAACGAAGCCGTCGACGCACTGGCCCTGCCGGCACCGCGCGTCGCCGCCGCCTTGCAGCGCGTGCTGCAGCGCTATGGGCGACTGCTGGACATCGGCCCGCGTGAACTGCACGACGCCCTGCAGGGCGTGAAGCCCGACGGCGACGGCGGTGAGGCCAGCGCCAGCGACGCCCCGCCTGCCGCCAAGGCCTGACGCCCGACATGGCCCACGGTGCTGAGGTCCAGCCGCCAGAGCTGGCCCGTTTCAACCTGCTGCGCGAAATCGGCCACGGCACCCAGGCCCGCGTCTGGCTGGCCCACGACCCGCGGCTGGACCGCGAGGTGGCGATCAAGCTGTTGAAACGGGGCGGCGACACGCAAGCCCTGGCCGCCAGCCTGGCCGAGGCCCGCGCCGTCAGCCGGTTGACGCACCCGAACATCGTGCCGGTCTTCGAGGCCGACGAGCACCAAGGCCAGCCCTACCTGGTTTTTGAGTACGTGGAAGGCCCGACGCTGGCCCAGTCGCTGCGCTTGCGGCCCGTGCGCGAAGGCCCCGAAGCGGTGGCGCTGATGTTGGGTGTGCTGGACGCGCTGGAAGCCGCCCACGAACAAGGTGTGGTGCACCGTGACCTGAAGCCGTCGAACATTTTGTTGGGCAGCGACGGCCGTCCCCGGGTGATGGATTTCGGCATCGCCGCGCGCACCGTGCCCGGGCAGACCGGCGTCGTGGGGCGTGTCCTCGGAACGCCGGGCTACCTGTCGCCCGAAGCGGCACGCGGTGCAGCGCCGGTGCCGGCGATGGATGTGTTTTCGGCCGGCGCGCTGCTGGGCGAAATGCTGTGCGGCCGGCCGTTGCTGCTGGAAACCGACGCCGCGCGCGCCGTGGCCCGCGTGCAGGACGAAGACCTGCTGCTGCCCGAATTGCCGGTGGTGGACAGCCGCTTGCGCGGCATCGTGCAGCGCGCGCTGGCGCGTGACCCGGCGCAGCGCTATGACAGCGCCCGGGCCATGAAGGCCGACCTGCTGGCCTGGCTGAACCCCGACACCGCGCCCACATCGGTGACCAGTGCCGGCCACGCCACGCTGGAATTTCTGCTGCGCCGGATGCGCCACCGCACGGACTTCCCGGCGCTGTCCAGCGCGATGGGCCGCATCCAGCGTGTGGCCGCATCCGAGACCGAATCGATACGCACGCTGACCGACGAAATCCTGCGCGACGTGGCCCTCACGCACAAGCTGCTGCGCTTGGTCAACACGGCGCACTACTCGGCCGTGTCGGCCGGCGGCGTGGGCACGGTGTCGCGCGCGGTGGCGCTGGTCGGGTTCTCGGGCATCCGCAACATGGCGCTGTCGCTGGTGCTGCTGGAACACATGCCCGACAAAGGTCACGCCACGCAGCTGAAATCCGAATTCGTGCGCGCCTTGATGGTGGGCATGCTGGCGTCTGAACTGGCACCCGTCGGCCCCTCGGGCGAAGAAGCTTTCCTGGGCGCGCTGTTCCAGAACCTGGGCCGGCTGTTGACCGAGTACTACTTGCCCGAAGAAGCGCTGCAGATCCGTCAGCAATTGGGCAGCGACACCGCCGCGCCCGCCGCGCGCGAAGCCGCTGCACAGCGCGTGCTGGGCATCGGCTTCGACGAACTGGGTGGCGGTGTGGCCCGCGCCTGGGGCCTGCCCGACACGCTGCAGCGCGCGCTGCGCTCACCGGTCGGTGAACTGCCTTTGAAAGACGCTGACCGTGCCGCGCTGCAAGGTGTGGAGCGCCTGCGCTGGCTGGGCCGCAGTGCCAACGCGCTGGTCGATGCGCTGCAGGCTGGCCCCGCCGACCCGCAAGCCTGCCACCGCGTGGCTGAAATCCATGCGCCGGTGCTGGGCGTGACCACCTTGGTCGTGATGGCTGCCACCGCCAGCGCCCGCCTGCGCCTCGTTGAAGCCGTGCAGGTGCTGGGCCTGGTCCTGCCGCTTGGCTCGGTCTCCCGCCGCCTGATCGAGGCCCCGGCGCCGCTGACGGCCGACGCAACCGGCGGGTCCAGAGGCTCGACAAGCGCCACAGGGTCCAACAGCCCCAAAAGCGCTGCGGAATCCGCTGAACCGGTTGCAACCGGAGACGCCGTGAATTGGGGTCTGACCGCCCCCATGCCCTTGCCCGAGCCGGCGCAAGTGGTGCTGGCAGCGGCCCTGGTCGCCGCCGAAACCGCTCTCGCGGCGCGCAGCATGGACGTCAGCGAACTGCTGCACCTGGTGCTGGATACCCTGCACCGCGCGCTGAACCTGCGCAATGTGGTGCTCTGCCTGCGCGAGCCGGGGCAGGGCAATCGCCTGGTCGGCCGGCTGGGCCTGGGCCCCGGCGGCGGTGAACTGAGCGCCGCCTTCCGCTTCACGCCCGACGCCGCCACCACCAACGACCTCTTCGCTTTGCTGTGCGCACGAGGTGCCGACCTGCTGGTGGCCGACGCCGGCACCGTGGCCGCCCGCCTGCCCGGCTGGTACCGCCGCGGCGTGGACGCACCGACCTTTTTGCTGCTGCCCTTGATGGTCAAGGGCCGCCCCATCGGTCTCATCTACGCCGACAAGGCGCGCGTGGGCAGCCTGGTGCTGGGTGAGAAGGAACTGGCCTTGGTGCGGGCGCTGCGCGACCAGGTCACGTTGGCGTTCGGCCGCACGGCGTAGGTGACGAGCCTTACCCCCGGCACTGGTTGCAACGCTAAGGGCTGCTTGGTTCCCCACCTGACCCGGTTGGGCGCGCTTCCATGCGGGGAGGCCCGTCGGTGTCGATTCTAAGCGGGCCGGGCAGGGCGTTCTGAAGGCACTGCAGCGCTTCAGCGCAACTGAAGCGCGTCGCCGCCGAAAGTCACGCCCAGCGGCTCGATCATCAATCGCTTTTCGCCAGCCTCTACCGCGCCCGCCACCCAGGCTGGCACGCCGCAGGAGCGCGCCACGGCGACGGTGCGTTCGGCGTCTTCGGCCGGCACGAAGAGCGCGAAGCCGGCGCCCATGTTGAAGGTGCCGTAAGCCTCGGCGGCGTCGTGCTGGGCCAGTTGCTGGATGGTGCGCAGCACGGTTGGCACCGGCGGCACGGTGTGGATGCGATAGGCCAGCGTCTTGGGGTGGCGCAGCAGCTTGCGCCAGCCGTGGCCAGTGATGTTGGCGGCGTAGTGCACGGCGATGCCGGCGGCCCACAGTGCCTCGGTCACGGGTGAGTACAGCGTGGTCGGTGCCAGCAGCGCGGCGCCGTAGCTCAGGCCCGTTTCGATCTCGGTCAAATAGCCCTGCGGCAGCCGCTCAGCCAGCTTGCGCGCCAGCGTCAGGCCGTTGGCATGGATGCCGCTGCTGGCCAGCAACACGATGGCGTCACCAGGGCCCAGTTTCTCGCCCAGGCTCAGGCGCCGCTTGGGGTTGACCAGGCCGGTGCACGAGGCCGCCAGATCGATGCGTCCGGCTTCGACGATGCCGGCCAGCGCCGGCGTTTCGCCGCCGCCCCAAGCAACCTTGCAGATGTCGCAGGCGGCCTTCCAGCCGGCCACCAGGTCGTGCGAGCGGGCGCCGTCCTTGAACCAGTCGCTGCCGCCCGCCGCCCCGTAAGCCTGCACCACCAGCGGCGTCGCGCCGACGGTGATGAGGTCGTTGATGGCCATGGCGATGGTGTCCTGCGCGATGCCGGCGTACCAGGGGCGGCCGGTGAGCTGCTGCATCTCGTCGGCCACCAGGGTCTTGCTGCCCAGGCATTCGACGATGCTGGCCAGGTAGAAAGGCCCGACATCGACCACATAGGCCGATTCGCCACGTGATTCAGCCACTTCGGCGAAGCCGTGGCCCGGCAGGTGGGCGGCGGTGGCGGCGGCGGCGCGTTGCGCGGCCACTTTGAGCGGGTCGATCAGGTCGTACTGGACGCCGGCTTGCTCATAGCTCAAGGGCGTGGAAGGTGCTGGTGTCATGGCGGCGGATTATCCCCGCCGCCTAGAATCTGCCAGATGTCCTACGTCGTCCTGGCCCGCAAGTACCGCCCGCGCCGCTTCTCTGAGATGGTGGGGCAGGAACACGTCGTGCAGGCCCTGACGAATGCGCTGCAAACGCAGCGCCTGCACCACGCTTACCTGTTCACGGGTACGCGCGGCATCGGCAAGACCACGGTCAGCCGGATCCTGGCCAAGAGCCTGAACTGCACCGGCCCCGACGGCACTGGCGGCATCACTGCCGACCCCTGCGGCGTGTGCAGCGCCTGCACCGAGATCGACGCCGACCGCTACATGGACTACATCGAGCTCGATGCGGCCAGCAACCGCAGCATCGACGAGATTCGCGACCTGATCGAGCGCGCGGCCTACAAGCCCGGCATTGGCCGCTTCAAGGTCTTCATGATCGACGAAGCGCACCAGCTGACGAAGGACGCGTTCAACGCGCTGTTGAAGACGCTGGAAGAGCCGCCTGACTACCTGAAGTTCGTGCTGGCCACCACCGACCCCGAAAAGATGCTGCCGACGGTGCTCAGTCGCTGCCTGCAGTTCAACCTGCGGCCGATGGCGCCCGCCACCGTGCGCGAACATTTGCAGCGCGTCTTGGCCGCTGAAAACGTGCCGGCCGACGACGGCTCGCTGCGCCTGCTGGCGCGCGCCGCACGCGGCAGCATGCGTGACGGTTTGTCGTTGGCCGACCAGGCCATCGCGTATGGCGGTGGGCAGCTCATCGAAACCGGTGTGCGCACCATGCTGGGCAGCGTCGACCGGGGCCATGCGCGCGCGCTGGTCACGGCCTTGGCGCAGCGTGACGGTGCGGCGGTGCTGGCGGCGGTGGACGGCCTGCGCAGCTTGGGCTTGTCGTCATCGGGTACGTTGGAAGAGATCGCCTTGTTGCTGCAACAGATGGCCGTCGAGCAGGCCGTGCCGGGTGCGCTGGACGCACAAGACCCCGACACCGAAGACGCCCGCGCGTTGGCCGCCGTGCTGGCACCCGACGAGACCCAATTGCTCTACAGCATGGTGCTGCACGGCCGCGAAGAACTCAGCCTGATGAGCGACGAATACGGCGCGCTGACCATGGTGATGTTGCGCTTTCTGGCCTTTCCCCCGGCCGGTGCAGCGCCAGCCGCGCGTGCGCCTGCATTGCGTGAACCCATGCGTGAACCGGCTCGTGAAGCCCGTACGGCCCCCTTGCGCACGCCGGCACCGCCGGCCATCACTTTGCCAGCGACGCCGGTGGCGCCGCGTGCCAACAGCCTGCCGGCGTCATCGCCGCCCTGGGCCGTCGCCCCGGCCGCGCCCACGCTGATGGTCGCAGAGCCAGCAACCCCGCCTTTTCGGGCGGAGCCCGCTGCGCCTGTCGCACTTGCCGCGCCAGTTGCGACCGCTGCGCCCGTAACGCCATCGATCCCGACCATGCCCATGCCCGTGCCCGTGCCCGTGCCCGTGCCCGACATCGAGCTCGGCAACCGCTGGTACGCCTTGGTCAAGCCCCTGTGCGAACAGGGCCAGCTCGCGGCCTTGGCGCGCGAACTGGCCTTGCAAGCCGGCCTGCGGGACATCGACGAACAGGCCACACCGCCGCGCTGGCATCTGACCGTCGAGCGCGAGTCACTGCGCACCCCGGCCCTGCGTGACAAGCTGACGGCTGTCTTGTCGATGGCGCTCGGCCACGCGGTCGAACTGGAACTGCAAGCCGGCACGCCCGACGACAGCCCGGCGCGTCGCGACGCCGCCGGGCGCCTGCGCCGCCAGGCCGAGGCCGAGGCGACCATCCAGGGCGACCCCGTGGTGCGCGAGTTGCTGACCCAGTTCAAGACGGCGCGCATCGTGCCGGGCTCGATCAAACCCATTTCGAACTGAACAAGGAAAAACACCATGATGAAGGGTCAACTCGCCGGCTTGATGAAACAAGCTCAAGCGATGCAGGACAACATGAAGCGCGCCCAGGATGAACTGGGGCTGATCGAGGTGGACGGCCAATCGGGCGCCGGACTGGTCAAGGTCACGATGACCTGCAAGCACGCGGTGAAGCGCGTCGTCATCGACCCCAGCCTGCTGGCCGATGACAAGGACATGCTCGAAGACCTGGTCGCTGCCGCCTTCAACGACGCGGTACGTTGTGCTGAAGCGGTCAGCGCCGAGAAAATGGGCAAGTTGACGGCAGGCATGCCTTTGCCGCCTGGCATGAAGTTGCCGTTCTGATTTGGCCGAGATCGCGCTTCAGGGTCTGGTCGACGCATTGCGCCGCCTGCCCGGCGTGGGCGTGAAGTCGGCCCAGCGCATGGCCTTCCACCTGCTGCAGCACGACCGCGAGGGCGCGCTGCGCCTGTCGCAGGCGCTGAGCAGCGCGGTGGCCCTGACGCGGCATTGCCAGCGCTGCCACACCTTCACCGAAGGGGCCGTCTGCGTCACCTGCCTTGACGCCCAGCGCGACGGCCGCCAGCTGTGCGTGGTGGAAACGCCCGCCGACCAGGCCGCGCTGGAACGCAGCGGCAGCTACAAGGGCCTGTACTTCGTGCTGATGGGCCGACTGAGCCCGCTGGACGGCGTGGGTGCCGCCGATATTGGCGTGGCCGACCTGCTGGAACGCGCAGCGGATGGCATCGTCGAGGAAGTCATCCTGGCCACGGGCTTCACGGCCGAAGGCGAGGTGACGGCCCACGCGTTGGCCGGCGCCTTGAAGGCGCGCGGCATCGCGGTGACACGTCTGGCGCGAGGTGTGCCGGCGGGCAGTGAACTGGAATACGTGGACCTCGGCACCATCGCCCACGCGATGGGCGACCGGCGCTAGCTGGATCAGTCCTGCACGGCCGCGCGGTAGGCGTGCCAGGAAGCATGGCCCACCACCGGCCCGACGATCAGCAGCCCCGAGAACCCGGGCAGCATCGCCAACCCCACCAGCACGGCGATGAGCAGTGCCCACCAAAGCAGCACGGCCGGTTGGCTCAGCACCAGACGCAGACTCGTCAGGCCTGCGGTGATGGCATCGGTCTGGCGGTGCAGGATCATCGGCATCGCGACCACGCTGATGGCGTAGATCAGCGACGCGAACAGCGCGCCCACCGCGCTCCAGACGGTGATGAAGGCCAGGTTGTCGGGTGACAGCAGCGCCAGCAGTGAGCCCTTGAAGTCAGGCATGCCGTCGAAGGTCAGGGCGAAGATCACCAGCGTGCTGCGCGCCCACAGCATTTCCAGCACCAGCAGCACGAAGCCGAAAATGCCAAGTTGCCCGATGCGCGTGCGCCAGGCCAGCACGCTATCGGCATAGCCTGGCCGGACACCGTTTTCCAATTGCTGGCTCACGCGGTACAGGCCCAGACACAGGAAGGGCCCTACCAGCAGAAAGCCGCCGGAGAGTGCGAGCACATAGGCCGGTGAGCTTTCGAACACCGCCAGCAGCGCCCAGCCCATGACCATGAAGCAGCCGCCGTAGAACAGACCGATGCCGGGCGCCTGCACGAAATCGCGCCAGCCCAGCGCCAACCAGTGCAGCGGTTGGGCGAAGGTCAGCGTGCGCAGCACGATGGGCGGATAGCGCGGATCGCCTGCTTCTTCCGCTTCGCCCGGAACGGGTCGGTCGTTCTCGGCGCCTTGCTGGTGCGTTTTGCTGCGATCGCTGGATGTCATGGCGCGCGAGCGTGCACCGAGTCGCGGTCGGCTCGATTGACGGGCGTCAAGCCTTGGCGCGTTTCACCCGCAACAATTCGTCCAGCACCAGGCACACAGCGCCCAGTGTGATGGCGCTGTCGGCCACATTGAAGGCCGGGAAGTAGCCGCCGGTGAACAGCACTTCCAGTACGCCGAAGTGGAACTGCAGGAAGTCCACCACGTAGCCGTGCAGCGCGCGGTCGATGGCATTGCCCAAAGCGCCGCCCATGATCATCGCCACCGCGAAACAGAACAGCCTCTGCGTTGGGTGGGTACGGATCATCCAAACGATGAAGCCTGAGGCCAGCAAGCCCAGACCGATGAAGAACCAGCGTTGCCAGCCTGAGCCGTCGGCGAACATCGAAAAGGCCGCGCCCTTGTTGTGTGCCCGCACCAGGTTGAAGTAGCCGGTGATGGTGCGGCTGTCGCCGTATTCGAAGGCCTGCATCACCAGTGTCTTGGTGATTTGGTCGACCAAGATGACCAGCCCTGCCAAGCCCAGCCACAGTGCCAGGCCGCCCCAGCCCGTTTTATTGCGCGCCATGCTCAGGCCACCGTGCGCGCTTCACCCGCGCCGTAGAGGTTGCTGCTGCAGCGGCCGCAGATCGTCGGGTGTTTGGCGTCGCTGCCCACGTCATCACGGTAGTGCCAGCAGCGTTCGCACTTGGTGGCGGTGCTGGCTTGCACGGTGGCGCTGAAGGCGTCGCCAGCGGCCAGTTCGACGGCCGAGGTGATCAGCACGAACTTCAGGTCGTCGCCCAGCGCGGCCAGCAGCGCGTGGTCGTCGGCCGTCACCGTCAGCGCGACATTCGCTTGCAGCGACGAGCCCACACCGCCGGCCGCGCGCAGCGCTTCGATGTCTTTGTTCACCCCGTCGCGCAGTTCGCGGATGCGCGTCCAATTCGCCAGCAGCGCGGCGTCCGGTGCATCGAACTTCCAGTAGCTCTGCGTGAAGACCGAGTCCCCGCCGTCGAAGACCTTCCACGCTTCCTCGGCGGTGAAGCTGAGGAAGGGCGCCATCCAGCGCAGCATGGCATGGGTGATGTGCCACAGCGCTGTTTGCGCGCTGCGCCGGGCATGCGAATTCGGCGCCGTGGTGTAGAGGCGGTCCTTCAGTACGTCGAGGTAGAACGAGCCCAGGTCTTCGGCGCAAAACACCTGCAGCTTGGACACTACCGGGTGGAATTCGTAAACGTCGAAATGGGCCAGGATTTCCTGCTGCAAAGCCGCGCTGCGCGACAGCGCCCAGCGGTCGATTTCCAGCATCTGTTCCACCGGCACGCTGTGCTGCGCGGCGTCGAAGTCGCTGGTGTTGGCCAGCAGGAAACGCAGCGTGTTGCGGATGCGCCGGTAGCTGTCCACCACGCGGGCCAGGATCTTGTCGTCGATGGACAGGTCGCTGGAATAGTCGGTAGCGGCGCACCACATGCGCACGATTTCGGCGCCGAGCTGGCTGGTGACCTTGCCCATTTCGACGAAGTTGCCCACGCTCTTGCTCATCTTGCGGCCCTGGCCGTCCACCGTGAAGCCGTGGGTCAGCAGGCCGCGATAGGGCGCCCGGCCTTCCAGCGCGCAGCCGATCAGCAGCGACGAATGGAACCAGCCCCGGTGCTGGTCGTGACCTTCCAGGTACAGGTCGGCCTCTGGCCCGGTTTCGTGGAAACCGCGGTTGCCGGCCGGTCCTGCGTGCGAGCCGCGCAGCACGTGGCTGAAGGTCGAACCCGAATCGAACCAGACGTCGAGGATGTCGTTGCTCTTGGCGTAATGCGCGGCCGAATGTTCACCGCTCGCACCCAGCCATTCCGCCGCGTCCAGGCGGCTCCAGGCTTCGACGCCGCCTTCGCCCACCAGCACGGCTGCGCGTTCCATCAGCGCCAGCGTTTCGGGGTGCAAGTCGCCCGTCACCTTGTGCATGAAAAAGGGCAGCGGCACGCCCCAATTGCGTTGGCGGCTGATGCACCAGTCTGGGCGGCCGGCGATCATGTCGCGCAGGCGGGCGCGGCCGTTCTCGGGGTAGAACGCGGTCTGCTCGATGGCGGCCAGCGCGGTCTGCCGCAGCGTGCCTTCGGCCTTGTCGACGGTGAACACGCCCACGCCTTCGTCCATGCGCACGAACCATTGCGCGGCGGCGCGGTAGATCACCGGCGTCTTGTGGCGCCAGCAGTGCGGGTAGCTGTGCTGCAGCGGGCTGGTGGCGAACAAGCGTCCCGCATCGGCCAGCGCCTGCACGATCAACGGTCCGGCCTTCCAGATGTTCAACCCGCCGAACAAGGGCAGGGCGGCTTCGTAGCGGCCGTCGCCCTGCACCGGGTTCAAGATCTCGTCAGTTTTCATGCCGTGCGCCACGCACGAGTTGAAGTCGTCCACGCCGTAGGCCGGTGAACTGTGGACCAAGCCAGTGCCGTCGTCGGCTGTGGCGTAGTCGGCCAGGTAGATCGGCGACAAACGGTCGTATCCAGCATCCACCGCTGCCAGCGGGTGGCGGAAGGTCAGGCCGCCGAGTTTTTCGCCCTTCGCCGTGGCCAACACTTCGCCCGTCAGGCCGTAGCGTTCCAGGCATTTGTCCACCAGCGCTTCGGCCAGGATCAACAGGCCGCGCGGGGTGTCCACCAGCGAGTAGTTCAGCGCCGGGTTCAGGTTGATGGCCTGGTTGGCGGGCAGCGTCCACGGCGTGGTGGTCCAGATGACGGCGTAGGCGTCCTTGTTCAGCGCCGGCAAGCCGAAGGCGGCGGCCAACTTGGCCGGTTCGGCGGCCAGGAAGCCGACGTCCACGGTTATGCTTTTCTTGTCGGCGTATTCGATCTCGAATTCGGCCAGCGAACTGCCGCAGTCGAAGCACCAGTACACCGGCTTCTGCCCGCGGTAGACGTAGCCGCGCTCGACCAGGCGCTTCAGCACGCGGATCTCACCGGCCTCGTTCGCCTTGTCCATCGTGCGGTAAGGGTGGGCCCAATCGCCCAGCACGCCCAGACGCTGGAAGTCGGCCATCTGCTGGGCGATCTGCTCGGTGGCGTAAGTGCGGCTCAGGGCCTGTACCTTGTCGCGTGACAGGCCCCGACCGTGGTCCTTTTCGATCTGGTTTTCGATGGGCAGGCCGTGACAGTCCCAACCCGGCACGTAGCGCGCGTCGAAGCCGGCCAACTGGCGGCTCTTCACCACCATGTCCTTCAGGATCTTGTTGACTGCATGGCCGATGTGCAGCTTGCCGTTGGCGTAGGGCGGGCCGTCGTGCAGCACGAACAGCGGCGCGCCAATGCGGGCGTCGCGCAGGCGCTTGTACAAGCCGCCGTCTTGCGCGGTGTCGTTCCAATCTTTGATCCAGCCCGGCTCGCGCCTGGGCAGATCGCCGCGCATCGGGAAGGGCGTGTCGGGCAGGTTCAGCGTGCTGCGGTAGTCGGGAGCAGGGGCGTTCATGGCAAGTCCTCGGGCCGCGGTGCGCGGCAGGGTGTGCAAGCTTCGGGCCGCCGGTGTGGCGGCGTGGGGCGCGAGGGCGGTGGCCGCCCGTCGCGCATCAGCCCATCAACGCTCAGGCCGACTAATTCGGTCGCGCGTGCCCTGCCGGTGCGTGGCAGCGAGCCAGCGGAAGCGTAGAAACAGGGGTGTCGACATGTTCGAGATTCTAAACGGCGGCCCGCGTGTCCCGTGCAGCATGCCAGGCCGCAGCGTCTGCCGTGTCGCGCGCGATGCCCGCCCGCAGCGCATCCAGGCCGTCGTACTTCAGTTCGTCGTGCAGCTTGTGCAGCAGTTCCACGCGCACGCAACGGCCGTAGCCGCCATCGCGGCCCAGGCTCTCGGGCCAGTTCAGGCAATGCACTTCCAGCAGCACGCGGCCGTAGTCTTCCACGGTGGGCCGCACGCCCAGGCTGGCGACGGCCGGCAGCGGGCCGTCGGCTAAACCGTGCACGCGCACCACGAAGATGCCGCTGACGGCTGGTCGCGGGTGGCCAAAGCGCAAGTTCAGCGTCCGAAAGCCGAGATCGCGGCCCAGCTTGGCGCCGTGCACCACATGGCCGCTGATGGCGTAGGGCCGGCCCAGCAGGGCCTCGGCCCGCGGCATGTCGCCAGTTCGGAGGGCCTCGCGAACGGCCGAGCTGGAAACGCGCAGGCCGTGCACCTCGTAACTCATCATCCGCGCGACGTCGAAGCCGTCAGACCCCGCCGAAGCCGAAGCCGAACCCGCCGCGTCCAGCATCGCATAGGTGCCGGCGCGTTTGGCGCCGAAGCTGAAGTCGTCGCCGACCAGCACGTAGCGGGCGTGCAAACCCTGCTGCAGCACGTCGCGGATGAAGGCCTGCGGCGACATCGCCGCGAAGGCCGCGTCGAAGCGTTGCACCACCACGTGGTCTATGCCGCAACGCTGCAGTTCCAGCAGTTTGTCGCGCAGCGTGGCGATGCGCGGCGGCGCGAGTTCCGGCTTGCCGGCCAGGCGCGCAAAGTGATCGCGCGGGTGCGGCTCGAAAGTCAGCACGCAAGACGGCAGGCCGCGGTGCCGCGCCTCGCTGGTCAGCAGCGCCAACATGGCCTGGTGGCCGCGGTGCACGCCGTCGAAATTGCCGATGGTGACGGCGCAGCCGGCCGGGACATCGGCCGGGCTCAAACGGAAGCTGCGGTGGATCTGCATGGCGCTGGATTATCCCGGCGGCAGCTGGAGCAAACGCCGGTAGAGCGCCAGATAGCTGCCGGCCGCACGGTCCCAGTCGAACTGCGCTGCGTGCTGACGGATGGCGTCGGCGCGGCCGGGCTGCGCGTGGCGGGCCAGGCCGCTTTCGATGACGGCCCGCATCTGGGCCGGATCGAAGGTGTCGAAGTAATCGGCCGCTGTGCCGCCGATCTCGGGCAGGCAGGTGCGCCGCGCCAGAAACACCGGTTTGCCGAAGTGCATGGCCTCAATGGGCGGCAGGCCGAAACCCTCGGTCAGCGACGGAAACAGAAAGCCCGTGCAGCGCGCGTAGGCCCAGGCTTTCTGCGCGTCGTTGATGCCCAGGTGGAATTGCAAATTGGGCAGCTTGACGGTGGCGCGCAAGTGCTTCGCGTCGTCGCTGGGCGGGCCGCAGAGCACGAAGGTCATCGCCGGCCAGGCGCGGGCCAATTCGATCAGCGCCTGCGGGTTCTTCGACGGCGACATGCGGCTCAGGTGGAAGAGAAAAGGCCGCGTGTCGTCCAGCACCCAGCCCGGCAAGGGTTGACGCGGTGCGTCCACAAAACTGCGCGCGCCGTTGTGGATGACCTGAAGCGGGCCGGTCCAGCCCAACTGCTGACGCACGTCGGCGGCGGTGTAGTGGCTGATGGCCACCACCTCGTCGGTGCGGCCCATCATCGCCAGCGTGCGGCGGTGGTGGCGCCATTTGGAGAACGCGTTGCGGCCGATCAGGTAGTTCAGGTCGTGCACCGTCACCACCCGCGCCTGGCTGCCGGCCGCCATGTTCGGCGGCAGGTTCTTGTTCAACTGGTGCAGGCTGTGCCACAGCGCATAAGGCTGGGGCCGCACGTGGCGCCAGCGCTGCCAGCGGTTGACATGCAGATAGCCCACTTCGCGGCCGAACAACCCGTCGAGCTTTTCGCGGACGTGGAAGTCGATGTGGATGCCGTGCTGCTCGCGCCAGGCCGGCGCGATGGCCGCAATCCGCAGTCCGATCTGCGAAGAGAACTCGCCCAGACCGTCGTGCAAGGCGCCGATATTGCCCAGGCTGATGCCGATGCGGCGCGGCTGGGGTTCACGGCGTTGATTCATCGGCGGCCAGTGTATCGGCGGCCCGGGCGGGCCAACCCGGCTGGCACAATGAAACGCATGGCCTGCTTGCCCCTGCCCCAAGTCACGCTGTGCGCGGTGGACACCCAGACGCCGGCCCTGACGATGCTGTCGCTGCTGCGGTCCATGGCCGGCATCGACTTCGCGAGGGTCCTGCTCTTCACTCACAACTGGCTGCCCCACCGCGTCGTGCCGGGCGTGGAGATCATCGACATCGGCCCGCTGGCCTCGGCCACCGATCGCTCGCACTTCGTGCTGCGCCAACTGCCGGCCTTCATCCGCAGTTCGCATGTGCTGATCACGCAATGGGACGGCTTCGTTACCGACCCAAGCGCCTGGAACCACGAGTTTCTGGTGCACGATTGCATCGGCCCCGTGTGGCCAGACGCGCCGGCCGGCCGCAGCGTTGGCAGCGGCGGTTTTTCCTTGCGCTCGCGGCGCTACCTGATCGCCGGCACTGACCCGCGCATCACCCGGTTGCACCCCGAAGACCGCGCTTTGGGCGTCACCTACCGCGAGCAACTGGAGCGCGTGCACGGCGTCAGTTTTGCGCCGCCCGCACTGGCCCGCCGTTTCGCGTGGGGTGATGAATCGACCCGTGCGCCGGCCTTCGGTTTCCACGGTGCCCATCACCTGCCGCAGGTGCTGAACGCCGTGACGATGGCGCAGTGGTTGCCGCTGCTGCCGGTGGCTTTCTATGCCGAGCCTGCTGCGCCGCGGCTGGCCCGCGCGCTGATCGCACGTGGCATGCCGGTTCTGGCGCAGCACGTGGTGCAGCGCTGCGAAGCTGCCGGCCAGGGCGGTCTGCAGAACCAGGTTCTGGGTGCTGCTGCCGCCTTGCTGAGCGCGCTGAAACCTGTCCGCGACTGAACGCCACGCGGCGTTTCGGCTCCTCCCTCTTCTTCTTTTTCGACTGGCCGATGAGCACACCCACCGACCCCTACGCCAGTTGGAAAAACTGGGCGCCCGGCGACTTCGGCCGCCACTCGGCCTATGACGGCCGCTACTACCGCTGGCATTTGCAGCGCGCCGGTTGCGACCTGACCAAGCCGCTGCAGGTGCTGGAGATCGGCTACGGCAACGGCAGTTTCATGGGCTGGTTGCGGACCGGCAGGCATGCTGTTTGCGGCGTTGAAGCCAACCCGCAGTTGGTCGAACGGGCTGTCGGTGCCGGCTTTGAAGCGGCGCTGGATGTGGACCGCATCGGCACCCCGTCGCACTTCGATTTGATCGCTGCCTTCGACGTGCTGGAACATATCCCCGTGGCCGATTTGCAGCCCTTCATCGAGCGCCTGTTGACGCGCCTGGCCCCGGGCGGCCGGCTGTTGCTGCGGTTCCCGAATGGCGAGTCGCCTTTCGGCCTGTGGATGCAGCACGGCGACCTGACCCATGTCCACGCGCTGGGGCTGTCCAAGCTGCGCCAGTTGTGCACCGCCTGCGGCCTGCAGATCACCCACAGCGGCGAGACCTTGCCCTGGCGCGAACAGCCGGCTTCGCGTCGCCTGGGCGCGGCGGTGGCCGCCTGGTCACGACGCCGTTTCGAGAGGCGACTGCGCAAGATGTACAGCCTGCCGCGGGGGCTGGATCTTTCGCCGAATCAGCTGGTGGTGCTGGCCCGCGTCTGAGCCGCTGGCGGGTTCAAGCTGACCCGGTCTAGCGCCTCGGCGTATTGGGCCAGCACATGCGGCCAGGTGTACAGGCGCTGCACGTAGGCCGCGCCCAGTTCGCCCAGGCGCAGCCGTTCGGCCGGCGCCAAGGCCTGCATGTCGTGCAGGGCAGCCCGCAACTGCCTGCGGCTGCGGTAGGCCCTTCCGGCACCGCTGTTTTGCACGTGCTCGGCCAGCACGCCGCACAGGCCGTTGGCGATGACCGGCGTGCGCAGCAGCATGGCTTCCAGCAGCACCATCGACAGGCTCTCGTAGCGCGAAGGGATGACCAGTGCGGCCGCGCCAGCGATCAGCGCGTTGCGGTCGGCTTCGCTGATGAAACCGGTGCGCACGATGCGCGGATCGTCGGGGATCTGCATGATGGCCTGCCCGACCATCACCAGCCGGGCCGACGGATCGCTGCGGGCGTGAGCCAGGAAGACATCCAGCAACTCGTCGCAGCCTTTGGCCACGTCGATGCGGCCGACGTAAATCAAATAGCCCGGCGTCAGGCCGTAACGCGCCAGCACCTCGGCCACGGCGGCCGCGTCGGGCACTTGCACCTCCATGCCGAGCGCCGCGACCACGGCATCTTTCGTATCGATGCCGTACATGCGCGAGGCCAGCACGCGTTCACTCTCGGTCTGGAAGATCAACTCGCCGGCGCTGCGCAGAACGGTGCCGAAGACCGGCAGGTACATGGGTTTCTCGTCGTGCAACAGCGGCAGCAGGATGCTGCGCCGGCCCCAGACCTGCACGCCGCGCGCGCTGGGCTCGTAGAGCGCGGTGTAGAAAATGACGGCGTCGTAGCGCTCGCTCGAATCGCGCAGATGCTGGAACAGGGCCTCGCAGTGCGGGCCCTGGAAACGCAGGAAGTCGACGCCGTCGTGCGTGGGGTCGCCGTTCGGTGGCAACACGCGCGCGCCGGGCAGCAGGCCCAGCAGGCGGCGCAGCTTGAAGCGCAGCTTGTGCACCAGGGGCACGCGCGCGCGGCCGATGTCGTTGCGCAATGGGTGCGGGAAGCGCAACACGCGCACGCCGTTGACGAGGCAAGGGCCGGGCGGGTAGACCATGGCCCAGTCGGTGTAGTCGTGGGCGCAACTGGTCAGTACTTCTACGTCGTAGATCTGAGCGAGGCGCTCGGTCAGCAGACGTGCGTGCAGTTCGGCGCCGCCATTGATCTTCTCGCCGTAGCGTTGCACGACGACAGCCAGTCGTTTCACGAGGGTGTCCTTTGTTCTTCTGTTCGTTGGCCTGACTGTTGGACTAGCAGCCCGGTGGCGCATCCAGCCAGCGCCACTGCCCGGGCGCCAGGTCGGCCGTCAGCGCCCAGTCGCCGAAGGTGCTGCGGTGCAAGGACTCAACGCGGTTGCCCACCGCGGCCAGCATGCGTTTGACCTGGTGGTATTTGCCTTCGGTCAGCGTCAAGGCCAGCGCGCAGTCACCTGTGCGCTCGGCCGCAGCGGCCCGCACAGGCACCGGGTCGTCGTCCAGCACCACGCCGTCGCGCAGGCGCTGCAACTGCGTCTCGTCGATGGGGTGCTTGGTGCCTACTTCGTAGACCTTGGCGACGTGGTGCTTGGGCGACGTCAGGCGGTGGATCAGCGGCCCGCTGTCGGTCAGCAGCAGCAGGCCAGTGGTGTCCTCGTCCAATCGGCCAACGGGCTGCATGCCGCGCACCCGCAGCGGGTGCGGCAACAGGTTCAGCACACTGGGGTGGTGCTTGGGCTTGCGTGAACACTCGTAGCCGGCCGGCTTGTGCAGCAGGATCAGCGCGCGTGGCCAGTAGGGCCAGACGACGCCTTGAACCTTGAATTGCAGGCGCTCGGGCGTCACCTCGGCGGCAGGGTCGTCCAGGGTCACGCCACTGACCGAGACCTGGCCATGCGTGATCAAACCCGCACACTCTCGGCGGGTGCCGAAGCCTTGGCTGAAGAGGACGTCAATAATGCGCATGGGCTGATTTTCACATCCCGCCGCGCCGCTATCGTCAACCGAAGGCAGCCCCGACGCAGAGAGCGTCACTCAGGAAAGCAGCAATCATGAAAGCATTGATATGCGGTGTCGGTGGCCAGGACGGGGCCTATCTGGCGCAGCTATTGATCGACAAGGGCTACGAGGTCTGGGGCACCTCGCGCGACGCGCAGGTGGCCACCTTCGGCAACTTGCACCAGCTGGGGCTGCGCGGCAAGGTCACCACGCGGTCGATGGCGCCGAAAGACTTCCGCAGCGTGGTGTCGGTGCTGATCGATTGCGAGCCCGACGAGATCTATTTCCTGTCTGCGCAAAGTTCGGTCGGCCTGTCTTTCGAGCAGCCGGCCGAGACGCTGGAAAGCATCACCATCGGCACGCTGAACCTGATGGAGGCGGTGCGCCTGCTGCGCCGGCCTTGCAAGATTTATCACGCCAGTTCCAGCGAATGTTTCGGCCACGTGGGCCCCGTGCCGGCCCACGAAGGCACGCCCTTTGCCCCGCGCAGCCCCTACGCGGTGGCCAAGGCTTCGGCGCACTGGCTGGTGCAGAACTACCGGGAGGCCTACGGTCTCTACGTCTGCAACGGTATCTTGTTCAATCACGAATCGCCGCTGCGCCCAGCACGCTTTGTCACGCGCAAGATCGTCGCAGCCGTAGCGCGCATCGCCCAGGGCTCGACCGAACGCCTTTCGTTGGGTCGGCTGGACATCGTGCGCGATTGGGGCTGGGCGCCCGAGTACGTGCAGGCGATGTGGCTGATGCTGCAAGGCGACACGCCTCGCGACTACGTCATCGCCACCGGTGAGGCACATTCGCTGGAGCAGTTCGTGGCTTCGGCCTTCGCGGGCCTGGGTCTCGACTGGCAGCAGCATGTCGATTCCGACCCCAGCCTGTTCCGGCCGACGGACATCGCCTGGAGCCAGGGCGACGCGTCACGTGCTGCGACGGAGCTGGGCTGGCGCGCTGCCTGCCACATGCCCGAAGTCGTGACGCGCATGGTGGCCGCCGAGATGGCCGCGGCGCCCGTCGCCTGATCGCTTCGGCTGCGGGCGCGATTGACGCGCCCTCGGCCGATCAAGCCCTCAAGCGAACACGCCCGCCGTGTCCTGCATGCGGCTCGACACCTCGCCCAGGTGGTGCAGCGTATCGCCCAGGCTCATTTCCAGCATCGTCAGGCGCTTGAAATAGTGGCTGGCGATGTACTCGTCGGTGCAGGCGATGCCGCCGTGCAGCTGGATGCATTGCTGGCCGACGAAACGCATGCTGCTGCCCAGTTGCACGCGCGCCTGGCTGATGGCGCGGCGGCGTTGTTCGGTGGGCACGCCCATCTTCAGGCTGGCGTAGTAGCTCATCGAGCGGCCCAGCTCCAACTGCATCTTCACGTCGGCGATGCGGTGGCGGAGTGCTTGAAACCCCGCCAGCGTGCTGCCGAACTGCTTGCGGGTGTTCATGTATTCCACGGTGACGGCGACCAGCTTGTCCATCACGCCCACGGCCTCGGCGCATTGCGCGGCGATACCGGCGTCCACCGCGTCTTCCAGCACCGCGTGGCCGTCGGCCGTGATCAACGCACCGGCGCTGGCCGCAAGCGTCACGTCGGCAGCGCGCGCGCCGTCTTGCGTGGCGTAGCCGGTGGCCTGCGCGGCACCGCGTTCGACCAGGAAGAGGGCGATGCCGGCGGCGTCGTTGTCGGCGCCGCTGACGCGTGCCGGCACGATGAAGGCATCCGCCTCGTCACCGGCCGGCACCACGGTCTTGCGGCCGTCGAGTTGCCAACCGGTGGTGGTTTGCACGGCTCGGGTGGTGACGTGCGTCAGCTGGTAGCGCGCGCCACGTTCCTGCAGCGCTGGCACGACCAGGGCTTCGCCACTGGCGATGGCCGGCAGCCACCGCGTCTGCAGCGCTTCGGGCGCCACCGCCAGCAAGCGCGGGGCCATCAGCGCGGCGTAGGTGTAGGGCGCGTTGACCAGGCCACGGCCCAGTTCTTCGCTGACCACCATGGCGTCGATGGCGCCCTGGCCCAGGCCGCCGTGGGCCTCGGGAACGACCAGGCCGGTCAGGCCCAGTTCGGCCAGTTCCGTGTAGACGGCGCGTGTTGCGCCACCGGCCAGTGCCAGCTTGTGGCGGCGTTCGAAGCTGAAACCCTTGTCCACCCAGCGGCGCACCGCGTCGCGCAGCGACGCTTGGTCGTCGGAGAAATCGAAGTCCATGTTCAGCTCCCCAGCACGGTTTGCGCAACGATGTTGCGTTGCACTTCGTTCGACCCGCCGTAGATCGTTGTCTTGCGCATGTTGAAGTAGGTGCCGGCCAGCGGCAGCAGCGTGGTGGGCATGGCCAGGTCGCCCTGCCAGCCGGCTTCCATCGCCTCGTCCACGCGGGCACGAGAAAGTGGGCCCGCAGCTTGCATCATCAGTTCCGAATAGCGATGCTGGATCTCGCTGCCGCGTATCTTCAGCAGGCCGGCCACGTCCAGGCTCTGCTTGCCGCTCTTCTCGGCACTCAGCACGCGCAGCACCATCATTTCCAGCGCCACCACGTCCACTTCCAGCAGCGCGATCTGGTCGCGGAAGCGGGCGTCGTCGTAGATGCCTTCAGCCTTGGCGATGCGCTTCAAGCGCTCCAGTTCCCGCTTGGCGCGGTTCACGTCGGCGATGTTGGTGCGCTCGTGCGCCAGCAAATGCTTGGCGTAGGTCCAGCCCTTGTTTTCTTCGCCGATCAGGTTCTCGGCCGGCACTTCGACGTTGTCGAACCAGACCTCGTTGACCTCGGGTTCGCCGTCCATCAGCACGATGGGGCGCACCGTCACGCCGGGGCTCTTCATGTCGATCAGCAGAAAGCTGATGCCGGTTTGCGGCTTGCCTTCGTTGCTGGTGCGCACCAGACAAAAAATCCACTCGCCGAACTGGCCCAGCGTGGTCCAGGTCTTCTGGCCGTTGACGATGAATTTGTCGCCCACCCGTTCAGCCTTGCACTTCAGGCTGGCCAGGTCACTGCCCGAACCCGGCTCGCTGTAACCCTGGCTCCACCAGACTTCGCCGCTGGCGATGCCGGGCAGGAAGCGCTTTTGCTGTTCGGCGTTGCCGAAAGCCATGATCACCGGGGCCACCATCACCGGGCCGAAGGGGATGACGCGCGGTGCACAGGCCAGGGCGCATTCTTCTTCGAACAGGTGCTTCTGGATGGCGTTCCAGCCCGGCCCACCGAAGCGCTCGGGCCAGCCCCAGCCCAGCCAACCCTTCTTGCCCAGGATCTTGGCCCAGCGCTGCAGGTCGTCGCGGCTCAGGCGTAGCGCATCGCGCACTTTGTGGCTGATGTCGGCGGGCAGGTTTTCTGCCACCCATTGCCGGATTTGCTGGCGGAAGGCGAGTTCTTCGCCGGTGAAGTTCAGGTCCATGAGGGTGGTGCTCCTGCGGTGGCGGGTTCGACCTGCGTTTCTAGCACGATCGTTCTAATTTCGCCTGTCGCTGCCGAGACAAAACCGCACCAGACTACCGCCGTTCCAGCCGCATCACGTCGTTGTCGCGGCGCATCTGCAGGCGGGCCAGGAAGCTGTTGCCCAGCAGCACCATCGGCATCGGCATGGGCATCACGGCGGCGCCGACGTTGGTCAGTTCCAGTTCGCCCACGCGCACGGTGTTCAGCGTCACCAGTTGCACCGGCACCGCGCCGTTGGCGGTTTGCGTCATCGCCGGGCGGGCGGTGCTGAGGTCGATGCCCAGGCGCTCGGCCTCGTCGCGGCCCAGGGCGACGAGGGTGGCACCGGTGTCCACCATGAAGCTGACGGCCTTGCCGTTGATGGCCCCGGTGGCCGTGAAGTGGCCGCCCGGGCCGGCGGTGATGACCAGTTCGCGGGCGGCAGCGCGCGGTGCCGCGTCGCCCAACCGTGCTGGCGTGCCGCCGATGCGCAGTTGCACCGCACCGCTGCCGGCGTCCACCTCGGCCGCGTCGCCGACCCAGCGCAGCAGCTTCACGCGGCCGGCTTGCTGCCCGACATCCATGGTCAAAGGTCGCCCGTCCACGACCAGCAGCGCGCGGTCGCCCATGCGGCCGGAAAGCACAACTTGCGCCTGCACCGGCAACGCAAGCGCAGCGAGCGCAGCCGCCATCGAGCAAACGCCGCAGAACCGGCTTTGCCGGGCCGCTGGGGTTGCCTTCTTGAGGGGGAGCGCCGAAGGCGCTTCGGGGGTGGGCGTCAATCTCTGAAGTTGTTGAACGACAGCGGCCACTCGTTGATTTCCTTGCGCAGGATGGCCATCGCCGCTTGCAGGTCGTCGCGCTTGACGCCGCTGACGCGGACCGCGTCGCCCTGGATGGCGCCTTGCACCTTCAACTTGCTGGCCTTCAGCGCTTGCTGCATCTTCTTGCCGGCTTCGGCGTCCACGCCGTTCTTGACGGCGACGGCCAGCTTCAACTTGTCGTGACTCATCTTCTGCGGCGTGGCGCTGAAGTCGAGAAAGCGCACGTCCACGCCGCGCTTGGTCAGGCGGCCGATCAGCACTTCTCGCACCTGCTGCAACTGGAAATCGCTGTCGGCCCAAAGCGTGAGTTCGCGCGTCTTGGGCGTGGGTGATGTCAGGTCCACCTTGGCGCTGGAACCTTTGAAATCAAAGCGCGTGCCGATTTCCTTGGTCGCCTGGTCGACGGCGTTTTTCAGTTCCACAAGGTCGGGCTCGATAACGGCGTCAAAGCTGGGCATGGGCAGACTGGAAGTGGGTGACAGAGAGGGGGCTGAATATGCCCGAAAATGGAGGTATGTCCGCGTCTCCCAACCCCGTTCCGCTCGATGTGCAACACCGCGCCAGCCTGCGCGACCACAACACCTTCGGCCTGCCCGCTGTGGCACGCACCCTGGTTCGCCTGAAAAGCGAAGCCGACGTGCGCCGCGTGGTGGACCACCCGGACTACGGCTTGGCACCTAAATTCATCTTGGGCGGCGGCAGCAACGTGGTGCTGACCCACGACATCGACGCCGTGGTGCTGAAGGTGGAAATCATGGGCCGGCGTCTGGTGCGCGAAGACGCCGGCGTCTGGATCGTCGAGGCTGGCGCCGGCGAAAGCTGGCACAGCATCGTCGCCTGGACGCTGGAGCAAGGCTGGCCCGGGCTGGAGAACATGGCATTGATCCCGGGTCTGATGGGTGCATCGCCGGTGCAGAACATCGGCGCTTACGGCGTCGAATTGAAAGACCGTTTCGACAGCCTGGACGCGGTGGATCTGGTCACCGGCCGCAGCGTCACATTGAGCGCTGCCGACTGCCAGTTCGGTTACCGCGACAGCGTTTTCAAGCAGACCGGATTCGCTGGCCTGGCTGGCAAAAGCGTCATCACACGGGTGCGCTTGCGCCTGCCCAAACCCTGGCAGCCGGTGCGCGGCTACCTCGACATCGAACGCAAGATGGCCGAGACCGGCAACGCCGCGCCCGACGCAAAAACCATCTTCGACTGGATCTGCGCCATCCGCCGCGCCAAGCTGCCCGACCCGGCCGTCATCGGCAACGCCGGCAGCTTCTTCAAGAACCCGGTGGTCACACCCGAACAGTGCCGCGACATCATCGGCCGCGACCCGGAAATCGTGCACTACCTGATGCCCGACGGCGCCATCAAGCTGGCCGCCGGCTGGTTGATCGACGCCTGCGGCTGGAAGGGCAAATCGGTAGGCCGTGCCGGGGTCTACGAGAAGCAGGCGCTGGTGCTGGTGAACCGGGGCGGCGCCAGCGGGGCCGAGGTGGTGACGCTGGCCCGCGCCATCCAGGAAAGCGTCTACGGCCGCTTCGGCATCCGGCTGGAGCCGGAACCCATCATCGTGTAACCAGGGGCGGCTCGCCGCCTTGCACGGCGGTTGGTGCGGCGATTTGCGCACTGGTTTGCACGCCAGACTGCGCTTGCGCCAGCGCCGCCTGCACCGCCAGCCGGGTGGCCGGCAATTGCGCTTCGAAGTGCAGCACCAGGCGCGCAATCTCGTGCGCCGGCAGGTGGGCCGCGCCGTCTTGCAGGGCCTGCGCGGTTTGCGCCAAGCCCGTCAGACCCAGGTTCAGGGCCGCGCCTTTGGCCGCATGGGCGTGCACGCGCAGGTCCAGCAGTTGCGCCTCGCGCACGGCGGTGCGCAGGCGCTGCACGGTCTCGGGGCCTTGGTCCAGAAAGCTGGTGATCAGCGCGGTCAAGCGCGGCGCCGGTATGGTCTTCAGCGTCAGTGCCATGCCCGCAGCATCAACCAGGTTGCCCGATTCGCCGCCGGCCAGCGTTGCGCCGTTGCCCAAGACAGCAGGCCGTTGCGGCTCCAGCGCCGCCGTGCCGCCCGAGCCGAACAACCGCCGCAAGCAAGTGGCCAGCACCGGCGGGCTGACGGGCTTGGTCAGGAAGTCGTTCATGCCGGCCATCAGGCAGCGGTCTTGCGTCTCGGCGAAGGCATCGGCCGTCAGCGCGACGATGGGCACGGTGGAGCGCCTGGGGTCGGTCAGCGCGCGGATGGCCTGGGTCGCGCCCAGGCCGTCCAGCACGGGCATGTGCAGGTCCATCAGGATCACGTCGAAGCGCTGCACGCGGGCGGCTTCGACGGCTTCCTCGCCGTTGGCCGTGAAGTGGGCGCGGTGGCCCAGGGCTTCCAGCAGCGCGGCCATGTAGTTGCGGTTGACGGGGTGGTCTTCGGCCACCAGCACGCGCAGCGGGCGCGGCGTGCTGGTGCCCGCCGGTGTGGCGGGTACGGCCACATCGGCCGCGTCGGGCAGGGCCCGCAGCGGCATCCAGAACGTGAAGCGGCTGCCTTCGCCCAGGCGGCTGTGCACGGTGATGTCGCCGCCCATCAGGCGAGCCAGGTTGCGCGAGATTTCCAGCCCCAGCCCGGTGCCGCCGTGGCGCCGCACGCGCGAGCTGTCACCCTGCATGAAGCGGTTGAACAGCCGCACTTGGGTCGCTTCGTCCATGCCGATGCCGGTGTCGGTGACGATGAATTCCAGCTTCGCGCTGCCCTCTGTGCCCTCAACGGGCGCTTCTGCTTCGTGGCAGCGCACGTCCAGCACCACCACGCCGTGGTCGGAAAACTTGATGGCGTTGGACAGCAGGTTGAAGACGATTTGCTTGACCCGCGTGGCGTCCAGCAGCACGCGTTCGGGCACGGCCGGATCGGCGTCCAGGTGCAGGGCCAACGCTTTGCTGGCAGCCTGCGGGCGCATCAGCACGTCGATGTCGCGTAGCAGCGAGCGCACGGTGACGGGCGCCGGCGTGAGCGACAAGTGGCCCGTTTCGAGCTGCGACATGTCGAGGATGTCGTTGAGCAGCGCCAGCAGGTGGTCGGCCGACTCGGTGGCGATGCGCAGGTGGTCGATCTGGCGCGGCGTCAGGCCCGCTTCGCGCAGCAGCGACAACATGCCCATCAGGCCGTGAAACGGCGTGCGGATCTCGTGGCTCATATTGGCCAGGAAGGTGCTTTTGGCCTGGCTGGCCGCCTCGGCCGCGCGGCGAGCCTCGCGCAGGTTCTGCGCCAGTTCTTCCAGCACGCCGCGCCGTTCACGCAGCTGGCGCACCTGGCGCAGCGCCAGCGCGGCGAAGGCCAGCATCAGCAGCGCCAACAGCGCCGTCAGCATCAGGCCCAGGCGGTTCTGCGAGTTGGCCGCGCGGGCGCGCTGTTCCAGTTGCTGCACCTGCAGGCGCAGGGCGCTGACCTCGGCTTGCGTGTCGGCACTGGCGTCGGCACTGGCGCCGGCACCGGTAGGGGCGAGGACGGTGGCGGGCGCGATCAGCGGCGTGCGCAGCAGCGTGAGCTGTCGCACTTCCACGCCCGCCAGCGCCATCAAGGCAAGCAGCAGGGCGATGGCCACCAAGGCCGACCACGACAGCCCCGTCGAGCCGCCGAAGGTTGCTCCTTCCGCCGGGCTGTCGGGGCTGCGGTCCTGGCTGCTGTCGGGCAACTGCATGGTGGGTATGTCGGGTCTGGGCCTTCAGCCGCCTTGAAGCATGTCGCCCAAGTCCAACCCCGTCAGCGCCTTGGCGCCACGCACCAGCCAGTACATCAGGCCCATCATCATCAGCATGCAGGGCACGGCGATGATCGGGTAGCTCAGCGCCGTCAATTGGCCCAGCTCCTGGTTGAAAGCCGTCGTGCCGGCCGCGCTGGTGACGACCCAGCGGGCCAGCACGTAATTGGCCACGGCCGAGAAAAAGAAAGTGGCGGCCAACAGAATCGTGCCGGCACGCAACTGGCGTTCGAAGGCCACGGTGTTACCGCGCTCGACCAATGCGCCGTGCACGCGGTCAACGTCAAACAGCGCGGCGTTGAAGACCATCATGCGGATCAGCGGCGTGCGCGTCCAGGTGCTGCCCAGAATGACCAGGCCGATCAACCCCGGCACAGCGGCTTCTTTCACGGCCAGCCATTTGGCGTCTAGCGAGAGCAGCCCGATGGCGCCCGTCAGCAGCGTGCTGAGCACACCCAGTCCGGCCATCCAGTTGATCTTGCGGCGCCGGTAGCCGTCCCACAAACCCCAGGCCAGCGGGAAAGCCAGGGCCAACAGCAGAGCGTTGACGGTGCCCAGCCGGTCGGCGCTGCTGAGCTTCGTCAGGATCAACGCCGGCAGCGCGATGGTGATGCCGATCTCGATCAGCGGGTTCGGTTTCTTGTCCTTGCTGATCGGACGGGCTGTTGCCGGTGTTGAGGATGCCGGCGCGGCGGATTCGGTGGATTCGGGGAGTTGCATGGGGCGGGACTGTGCCACGGCTGCGTCCCGGCTGTGCCCCGGCGCTGACTTGCCGTCAGGCTGATCGCGGCTCAGTGCGTGGACTGTTCCCGCAACCAGGCCAGCTTGCCCGCGTACAAATCACGCGCCTTGGCTGAGTTGCTGTTGGCCATCGCCTGCTGCAGATGCCCGGCGGCGCGTTGCGGGTCGCCCAGCCGCCACTCAGCCTGTGCGGCGCCGAACAGCACATCCGGCTGGTCGGGCTGGTGGCGCAGTTCGCGCAGGAAGAAGTCACGGGCCTGCGCGTAGTCGCCACGGGCCATGGCCTGCTGGCCTTGCTCGAACAGCAGGAAAGGCGATTCGGGCTGCAAACGCGCCAGGCGCAGCCGCACCGCCTGCGCGTCGGCCACTTGCCCCCGGCGTTCCAGCAGCAAGGCCAGATTGGACAAGGTGCTGGTGCTCTGCGGCGCTCGCGCCAGCACGTGCTGCAGGGCGGCTTCGGCTTCGGTCATGTGGCCGTCGCGCATGTAGACCACGGCCAAGGTGTTGATGGCCGGTAGGTAGGCCGGGTCCCGTCTCAGCGCCTCGCGGGTCCAGGCATAGGCCTGGTTGTGGCTCTCGACGGTATGGCCATCGGCCAGCGCTTCGGCGGCGCGGTTGTTGAAGTACATCGCCAGCACCGTGCGCTCTTCCAGCGCCTGGGTGCGCTGGCCGCGCAATTGGTCGCTGGGCAGAAAGTCCACCGTCATGTCGTCGTTCTGGTTACCTGCGAACAAGGAATGCGACAGGCGGCGGCCCAGCACCAGGTTGACGTGGTGGCTGACCAGCACCAGCCCGCCGCTGCGGGAATAGGTGTCGTCCACCTGCACATTCTGGTAGCTGACCGGCACGCCCAAGTGGCGCGCGAAAGCTGCCGTCATGATGACCAGCGACAGGCAGTTGCCAGCGCGCGCCTCGAAGGCCTGGGCTGCGTTGCGGGTTGGGCCCGGGTCGTAGCGCAGGCGCAGCTTGTCCTGGCGGTAGAGCGCGTCCAGCAGCGCCTGGCGCGGGTCGCGCAGGCGGGCGGCGGTTCTCAACTCAGCGTCGGCATAAGCGCGCATCGCCGGGCTGAAGTCGAACACGGCGTCGCCATCGGCCGGCATCGCAGCGGCCCGGTAGTGCTCGTCGTGCAGCAGGGCGGACGCGGCCGGCGGCAGGGGCGGGGGCAGGGTGCTGCAGGCGGTCAGCAGGGCCGCCAGCAGCGGGATCAGTCGGGCCAGTGGTGTGTGGGGCAGGTTCATCGCAACCCTCCAGCAAGCGGGCCATGTGGCGCGTGTCGCGGTGCATCCTACGCCGCACCACCCGCGGCGGGCGGCGTTTACAGCGGGGTCAAACCCAGGTGTGCATGCAGGTGCAAGCGCAGCCGGCTGGCCACTTCGCGCAGCACGGGGTTGGCGGTGAGCGCCGCGCAGTCCAGGGTGTGGCGGGCATACTCCGGGTCGTGCAGCAACTGCTCGACGTGGATGCGCATGCCGTGCCCGGCCAACAGCCATTTGAGCTCGATGATCTCGAGCAGGCAGCCTGGGTCGGCGGTAGGGGTGGGAAGGGTGCTTGCGGCGTGCATGTGCGTGACCAGTGAGCACCTTAACGGCACAGCCCTCCTTCAAGCTGACACCCGATTGGGGAGTTGCCTCCATAAAAAGCGCCCGGATGTCACCCAACCGACCCCTGTTTCCGCTTCGATCGCATGAACGCCACGCTCCCGACACCCATTTCCACCCCCTTGGCCGGCCTGCCGGCGCAACTGGCCAGCGACGGCTGGGCCGTTGTCGATGCCGCTGCGCTGCGCGACCTGTGCGGCCTCAAATCAGACAGCCTGCAGGGCTGGCAGACGCACTGGGCTGAGCTGCCACCCGACCCGCACTTGCGCGACGGCGGCCGCTACCGCCGGCGCCGCCACGGTTGCTTTGTC
This sequence comes from Burkholderiales bacterium, assembly GCA_038316205.1. Classification (GTDB taxonomy): domain Bacteria; phylum Pseudomonadota; class Gammaproteobacteria; order Burkholderiales; family Burkholderiaceae_C; genus Rubrivivax. The sequence continues at coordinate 38,882 of JBBQAI010000002.1, read as the reverse complement.
GTCTCGTCGCAAAAAACCGCATCTGCACCGCACCGTGCGCATTGGCAGCCGGTGGAATACAACGCCCTGCACGGTGGCTACCAGCGCTGGTTCGACCCCCTGCCCGACGCGCTGGCGCATGACCCGGCCTGGGCGCGTTTGCTGCAGGGCCTGGCCAGCGTGGCCGACACGCTGCGCGGTGCGCGGCCGTGGTTCGTGGAAGCGCACCCGTTTCGCATCGACACCGCAGGGGGGATAGGCCGCCCGACACCCGAAGGCGCGCACCGCGACGGCGTCGATCTGGTCGTCGTCATCATCGTTTCGCGAAACAACGTGAAGGGCGGCGAGACGCGCGTGTTCGACGCGGTCGGCCCGCAGGGCGTGCGCTTCACGCTGGCCGAGCCCTGGAGCGCACTGCTGCTGGACGACGCGCGGGTGATCCACGAAACCACCCCCATCCAACCGCTGGACCCGGCTTTGCCGGCCTGGCGCGACACCTTGGTGTTGACCTTCCGCCAAGGCGGCTTCCAGGGCCCCGCAGGAGACTTGAGCGCATGACCGAGACTGCCCTTCGCACACTGGCCATTTGCCACGCCGACATCGCCGCCGCCGCCGCGCGGCTGCAAGGCGTGGCCCACCGCACGCCAGTGCTGACGTCCACCACCTTCAACGCGCGAACTGGCGCCCAGGTCTTCTTCAAGTGCGAGAACCTCCAGCGCATGGGCGCCTTCAAGTTCCGCGGGGCCTACAACGCGCTGGCGCAGTTCACGCCCGAGCAGCGGCTGGGTGGCGTCATCGCTTTTTCATCGGGCAACCACGCGCAGGCGATTGCGCTGTCGGCGCGCTTGTTGGGCATGCCGTCCGTCATCGTGATGCCGCAGGACTCACCGGCCGCCAAACTGGCCGCCACGCGTGAATACCAGCACGGCCAGGCCGGCAGCGAAGTGGTGCTCTACGACCGCTACACCGAAGACCGCGAGGCGCTAGGCCGACGCCTGGCGACCGAGCGCGGCATGACCCTGATTCCGCCCTATGACCACCCGCACGTGATGGCCGGGCAGGGCACGGCAGCGGCTGAGCTGCTGCAGGAAACCGGGCCACTGGACCTGCTGCTGGTGTGTGTCGGCGGCGGCGGGTTGATCGCGGGCTGCGCGGTCGCGGCCCACCACCTGAGCCCGGGCATCGCGGTCGTCGGCGTCGAGCCCCTAGCCGGCAACGACACCCAGCTGAGCCTGGCGCGCGGCGAGATCGTCCACATCGAAACGCCGCAGACCATCGCCGACGGCGCGCAGACCCAGCACAGCGGGCTGCTGACCTTCCCGGTCATCCAGCAGCTCGTGCAGCGCATCGTCACCGTCACCGACACCGAACTGGCGGCCACGATGCGCTTCTTCGCCGAGCGCATGAAGATGGTCGTCGAGCCCACGGGCTGCCTGGGCGCTGCGGCGCTGCTGCACGGTGCGGTCGAAGCCCCCGGCCAGCGCGTTGGCGTCATCGTCAGCGGCGGCAATGTCGACCTGGTGCGTTACGCGCAACTGCTGACCAGCAACCCCTGACCGAACACGCAGGAATCCCGATATGGCAGAAGCCAGCAGCACCCCCGCCAGCACCGACATCGACAGCGCCAAACGTCAAAGAGACCGCGTCACCCAGTTGCTGAATCAGCCCGCCGCCGCCGGCAGCGGCAGCGTGCAAATCAACGGCCGCCACTTCGACTACGCCACCCACGCCGCCTTCATGCCGGTGCTGCCCGAAGGCCTGGACAGCAGTGCCGAGCCCGAAGCGGCGGTGTTGACCACGGCCTACTTGCTGAGGGGCGCCAACCCCGCTACGCGGCCGCTGTGCTTCGCCTTCAACGGCGGGCCGGGTTCGGCCTCGATCTGGCTGCACCTGGGCGCGCTGGGCCCGCAGCGCGTGGTGGTGCCCGACGACACCAGCATGCCCACTGCGCCCTACGCCGTGGAGGCCAATCCGCACAGCTGGTTCGAACATTTCGACTTGGTCTTCATCGACCCGCCTCACACCGGTTGGTCCACCACCGCCAGCGAAGCCGCGCGCAAGAAGCTGCTGTCGGTGGACGGCGACATCGACGCCCTGGCCGAGGTGATGCGCCAGTGGCTGACGCGCCAGCGGCGTTGGGGCTCACCGGTCTACCTGGCCGGCGAAAGCTACGGCACCACGCGCGGTGCTGGCCTGGCGCTGAAGCTGCAAGACCTGGGCGTGGTGCTCAGCGGCGTGATTCTGGTGTCCTGCGCGATGGACCTGCAGACGCTCGAGTTCACGCCCGGCAACGACCTGCCGTACGCGCTGTTCCTGCCGGCTTTTGCCAACACGGCGCAGTTCCACGGCCTGCTGCAAGGCCCGCACGCCGCCACGTCGGCCACGGCGCGCGCGGCGGCCGAAGCTTTTGTCGAAGAAGACTACGCCGCTGCACTTCTGGCCGGCTCGCGCCTGAGCGAAAAGACGCGCAGCAAGGTTGCCCAGCGCATCGGCGAATTGACGGGTTTGCCACGCAGCCTGGTCGAAGAGAAGAACCTGCGCATCAGCGACCACACCTATTTCTTCGAAGCCTTGCGCAGCCACGGTCGCACTGTCGGCCGGCTGGACTCGCGGGCCACCGGCCTCATGGCCGCCAGCCGCACGCGCGATTGGGAATTCGACCCTGGCATCGAAGTCATCGCCGGCCCCTACGGCATGGCTGGCATGGACTATTTCGCCCGTCACTTGAACCTGCACGCCACCGAGCGCTACCAGGTGCTGGGCAGCGAGGTCAACAAGGGTTGGAACTGGAACCGGGGTGGCAAGAGCGATGGTGGCTTTTGCAGCACCTCGCCCGACCTGGCCCGCGCTCTGCGGCGCAACCCCAAGCTGCGTGTGCTGGTGACCAGCGGCCGCTACGACCTGGGCACACCCTACAGCGCCACCGACTGGTCGCTGGCCCACCTGGACGTGCCGTCCGAGGTGATGGCCCGCGTGCAGCACCGCTACTACGACGCCGGCCACATGATGTACACGCGGCAGGCCGACCTGAAGCAGCTCAAGGACGACGTGGCGGCTTGGCTGGCCGCCTGATTTTCAGAATCCGTTCGGACCAGGCCCGTTCAAAGCAAACGCTGCAGTTGCGGCGCGTGCCGGGCTAACGCTGCTGTCAATGCAGCGTCATCGCGCCCGAAGGTGAAGTCGGCGAAATCGAAACCCGGGCCCACGGTAGCGCCCACATAGGCGAAGTCGCCGACGGGTTCTGCGGCCTGCCACCAACCGGCCGGCACCACGTGACGCGGCGCACCCTGGGCCGACGCGGGGACCAGGTCCACGGCCGTGAAGGTGTCCAGGTCAGGCGGCGCCATCCACAGCCGCAGCGCTGGGCCTTCCAGCAGGTGCCAGACCTCATCGGACGTGACCCGGTGCCAGGCTGAGAACTGGCCCGCGCAAAGCAGAAAGTCGATGCTCGTGAGCCCAGGCCGCAGTGGTCGGCCGTCGGCGGCTTGAACCGACTGCGCCGAGCGAAACACCTCGGCGTAGTGGCCGCCTTCCGGGTGCGGCTGCAGCTTCAGCAGGGCTATCAATTCAGTCGAACGGATGGACGGGGTGGGCAGGGCGGTGGCCATCACACGTCCCTCACGTCGGCGATGGGGTTGCTGCCAAAGTCGGCTTTCGCCAGCACCTTCAGCACCTTGGTCGCGGCCAGCGCCGGGCTCATCAGCAGGCCGCCGGTCTTCATGCCGACGAAGCGTTCGCGCTCGGGAAAACGTTCGGCGCTGGCGCTGCGCAACTGCATCTGCATGTCGGTGTCGATGACGCCCGGCGCCAGCGAGACGACGCGCGCGCCGTTCGCGTCATTCGGCAGGGCGGCTTCTTCCAGCGCGATGGCGCGGCCAAGTTGTCCATGCCGGCCTTGGCCGCGCAGTAAGAAGCACTGCCGGCCATCGCGTTGCGGCCCAGGCCCGACGAGATCATCAGCAGCTTGCGCGGCGCGGCCCAGGTGGCGGTGGCGCGCAGAAACGCGGCGCTCAACAGCATCGGCGCTTCCAGGCCGACACGCAGCGCGCGTGCCAGGTCGGCACTGCGGCCGGCCGACAGCGGCGCGGGGTCGGACACCACGCCGGCGTTGTTGATCAGGGTCACCGAGGCGATGGCCTGAGGGTCTTGCGCGGCCAGCCAGTCGGCCAGCCGTTCGGCCACCGGCGCGCTGTCCACCAAGTCGACCTCCCAGCTGATCAGTTCGCTGCCCGTGGGCACGGCTGCGACTGTGGGTTTGCGCGCCAGTGCCAGCACGCGGTGGCCTTGCGCCAGCAACTGCTCGGTCAGCGCCAAGCCCAGGCCGCGTGAAGCGCCGGTGATGACTGTGAGGTGTTGGGTCATGGTCGCGGTCCGGTTGAAAGTGGGGTCGATGGGCACTGTAGCGCCGACGTTCAAAACGGCGCCGGGCTGCTGAACGTCAACGGTGCACCGGTGATCGGGTGGTCGAAAGCCAGTTGCGTGGCGTGCAACAACAGACGGTCCCCGTTCAAAGGTGGCGGCGCGTAGAGCGCGTCGCCGCGTATGGCGTGGCCGATGTGCTGCAGGTGCACCCGCAACTGGTGGGTGCGGCCGGTGATGGGTGTCAGCGCCAGGCGGGTGGTGGTGGCGGCGCGCTGCAGCACGCGCCATTGCGTCAGCGACGGCTTGCCGTGTTCGGCGTCCACCTGCTGGCGCGGGCGGTTGGGCCAATCGGCGGCCAGCGGCGCTTGGATTTCACCTTCGTCGCTGACAACGATGCCTTCGACCACTGCCTCGTACTCTTTACGCACCTGGCGCGCTTCAAAGGCCATGCTCAGCGCGCGCTGCGACATTGCGCCACGCGCGAAGACCATCAAGCCTGAGGTTGCCATGTCCAGGCGGTGGACGACCAACGCATCGGCATGCAGGGCCTGCAAGCGCGTCAGCAGGTTGTCGGCACCGGCCGCACCGCGCCCGGGCACGGCCAGCAGGCCGTTCGGCTTGCACACGACGAGCACGGCGTCATCGGCGTACAGCAAGTTCAGGTGCGGCTCCGACCAAGGCGTCGCGCTGGGCCAGCGCGGGGAACAGTTTCAGCCAAAGGCCGGCCACGATGAGGGTGCCGACGCCACCTAGCACCACCGAGCCGACCGGCCCGATCAGGGCGGCCGTGGCGCCCGATTCGAATTCGCCCAGCTGATTGGACGCACCGATGAACACCGAGTTGACCGCGCTGACCCGGCCGCGCATCGCGTCGGGCGTTTCCAGCTGAACCAATGTCGAGCGGATCACCACGCTGACCATGTCGGCCGCGCCGGTCACGGCCAGCGCCAGCAAGGCCGGCACAAAATGCGATGACAAGCCAAAGGCCACCGTGCCCAGGCCAAAGGCGGCCACCGATGCCATCAGCACCGGCCCGGTACGGCGACGTATCGGCCACCGCGTCAGCGCCACCGACATCAACAGGGCGCCGACCGCTGGCGCGCTGCGCAGCAAGCCCAGGCCCCAGGGGCCGGTGTGCAGGATGTCCTTGGCGAAGATCGGCAGCAAGGCCGTCGCGCCGCCGAAGAGCACGGCGAAGAGGTCCAGCGAAATCGCACCGAGGACGACCTTGCGTTCCCACACGAAGTGCACGCCGGCCAGCAGGGTCTGCAGCGTCACCGGTGCCAGCGGCGGTGAGGCATGGGCGTAGCGCAACAGCAGACACAGCACGCCGGCCAGCGCGAACAATGCAGCGCAAACGCCGTAGGTGCTGGCAGCGCCCGTGGTGTAAATCAGGCCGCCGAGCGCCGGCCCGGCGATGATGGCGGCCTGCATGCCGCCCGAACTGGCCGCCAGCGCGCGCGGCAGCAAGGCCTGCGGCACCAAGAGCGGCGTTAGCGCCTGCTGTGCGGGCATCTGGAAAGCGCGTACGGCGCCCAGTACCACCGATAGCGCCAGCAGCAGGTCGCGTCCGACATGCCCGGTGAGGCTTGCCGCGCACAGCAGCACGGCCACGGCCACCTGCACGCCGAGGCACAGCGCGACGATCCGGCCCCGGTGGTGGCGGTCGATCACATGCCCGGCGACCAGCGCCAGCGGAATGGCCGGCAAGAACTGCAGCAGCCCGACCAGGCCCAGGTCCCAGGCCGAGCCGGTCGTGTCGTACATCTGCCAGGCGACGGCCACCATCAGCATCTGGCTGGCCGCCGTGCTGAACAGGCGGGCTGTCCACAGACGCACGAAAGCCGGGTGGCCAAGCAAGGAATCCGCGTTGTTCATGGCTGGTTTGCCACATCTTGCCGATGTCTGCGATTGAACGGTTCGCAAGTATCGGCACCCCCGTAAGACGGCGATTTCACCGGTGGATAACCCTGTTAAGCTCGTTGAAACATGTCTGAAGAAGCCGCTCGCCTCTACCACGCCAGCCCCAGTGCGCTGCCTTCAGGCACACGTTTGGGCGAGTTCGAATTGCTGAGCCTGCTGGGCGTCGGCGGTTTCGGCATTGTCTACTTGGCCTTCGACCACGCGCTGGAGCGCGAGGTGGCGGTGAAGGAATACATGCCGGCCTCGCTGGCCGGGCGCACCGAGACCATGTTCGTCTCGATCCGCTCGCAGTCCGACGCGGAGACCTTCGCGCTGGGCCTCAAGTCCTTCGTCAACGAAGCCCGCCTGCTGGCCCGCTTCGACCACCCTTCGCTGCTGAAGGTGCACCGCTTCTGGGAAGGCAACGGCACCGCCTACATGGCCATGCCGGTGCTGCGTGGCCGCACTGTCAAGGAAGTGCGGCTGGCGATGTCGCAGCCGCCCGATGAAGCCTGGCTGCGCAGCGTGCTGGACCCACTGCTGGGCGCTATCGAGAAGCTGCATTCCGAAGGCGTCTACCACCGCGACATCGCACCCGACAACATCCAGATCGAGCCCGACGGCCACCCCGTGCTGCTCGACTTTGGCGCCGCGCGCCGCGTGCTCAGCGACAAGAGCCAGGCGCTGACGGCCATTCTCAAGCCGGCCTACGCGCCCATCGAGCAATATGCCGAGGCCGGCTCGGTGAAGCAAGGCCCCTGGACTGACATCTACGCCCTGGGCGCAACGCTGCACTTCCTGCTGCTGGGCCGCCCGCCTTCGCCTGCCACCGCGCGCGCCGTGCACGACGACGTGTCGGCGCTGACCACGCTGGCGGTGCCGGGCTGCAGCGAAAACTTCCTGCACATCGTCGACTGGATGCTGGCCCCTCGCCCGGCTGACCGCCCGCAAAGCGTGGCAGCGCTGCGTGATGTGCTGGAAGGCCGCGCCCCGACGCCCTTGCGCCGCCCGGCCGCGCAACAGCCTGTGTCCGACTGGGACCGCACGATCATCATGCCGTCCTCGCAACGCAAGCCGGCTGCCCCAGAGCAGCAGACCACGCTGGTGATGGCGCCTTCGTCCATCGCGCAGCCGCAGCCGCAGCCCGCGCTGCCACCGGAGATCGCTGCGCTGTCTGCCTCCGAGCAGACCGTCCGCGTGGCACGCCCGGCGCCCCTGGCCGATATGTCTGCGGCGCCCGTGTCCTTGCCGGCCGCCGCTGCGGCCGGTGGAGGGTCCAAGCGCCTGATGCTCGGCCTGGGTGTGGGTGCACTGGTGCTGATCGCCGTGGCAGCCTTGGCGCTGCGCGGCAAGCCTTCCGCAACGCCTGCGGCAGCAGAAATGACTGCAGCCTCGGCGCCGCTGGCGGCTTCTGCTGCGTTGCTGGCAGCCAAGGCCGCGTCGGTGCCTGAATCGGCAGTGGCCACGGTGGTGGTTGGGTCGGTGGCGGCCTCCGCAGCGGTTGCTTCAGCAACCACGGCCACGGTAGCTGCTCCGGTTGCGCTGGCGCCTGCGGCGGTCCAGACCAAGCCCTTACCCGCGCCGGCCACGGGCGCGCCAGGGGCCAAGGGTACCAAGGCCGCCCGCACGGCGGCCCCTGTCGTCTTGGCGCCCGCCGCGCCCGTCGTGTTGGCAGCGCCCGTGCCCGAACCCGTCAAACCGAAGTTGGAAGTGACATCGGCGCCCGCACCGACGCCTCCACCCGCGGTCGTGGCGCCCAAGTTGGCGCCGACCAACCCCGAAGCCGTTTGTGGCGGCAGCAACCCGCTGTTCAACTTCGTCTGCATGGAACGCGAATGTCTGCGCACCGAGCAGATGGGAACGGCCGACTGCAAAAAGTGGCGTCGCAACGCTGTTCGACAAGAGTGAGCAGCACCGCATCGGCCTGATCCTGCGGGTAAGGCTTGATGACGGCGGCACGGCCAGGCGGTACAGCTCAGGGATTGACCTCAGGAGTGCCTTTTGTCCACCGATACCCCAATCCAGCCCGCGACCTACTGGCCGCCTCGCCTGCCCCGTTCGCTGGTCATTCCCGAAACCACGCTGTGGTTCAACCTGGACGTCACCGCCAAGCGCTTTCCGCAGCGCACGGCCTACCGCTTTTTCGGTCAGGACCTGAGCTACGCCGAACTGCACCGCCAGGCTGAAGTGCTGGCTGGCTGGCTGCAGGCCCAGGGCGTGAAGGCGGGTGACCGCGTGCTGCTGTTCATGCAGAACAGCCCGCAGTACGTGGTTGCCTTTTACGCGGTGCAACGTGCCGATGCCGTCGTGGTGCCCGTGAACCCGATGAATCGCGCCGAAGAGTTCGGGCATTACATCGTCGATCCGCAGGCCCGCGTGGCCATCACCACCGCCGACCTGGCGCCCATCGTGGCCGACGCCAATGCGCGGGTACCCGAAGCGCAGCGTTTGCAGCAGGTGCTGGTGACGCGATACACCGACGCCATGCCTGCGGTGATGGATGCGGCCGATGCGCCATCGCCGGCGATGCTGGCCTGGTTGACTGCCGACCCGCAACTGCCATCAGGTTGTACACGCTGGACCGACGCGCTGGCGGCGAATCTCAGCGCCACACCGGCCCAGGCCAAGGCCGACGACATGGCCTTGCTGCCCTACACCTCGGGCACCACGGGCATGCCCAAAGGCTGCATCCACACCCACCGCACGCTGATGCCCAACACCATAGGCGGCAGCCTGTGGAGCTATGGCGGCACCGAGACCATCAGCCTGGGCGTGGTGCCCATGTTCCACATCACTGGCATGCTCTACGGCGTGCTGGCACCGGTGATGGCCGGCAGCACCGTGGTCATACTGCCGCGCTGGGACCGTGAACTGGCCGGCCGCGCCATCTCGCGCTACGGCGTCACGCACTTCACCTGCATCCCGACGATGATCATCGATCTCTTCGGCAGCCCGAACTACCAGTCTTTCGACCTGTCCAGCCTGCGCTACATCTCGGGTGGCGGCGCGGCCATGCCGCAAGCCGTGGCCGAGCGTTTGAAGGCCGAGTTCAACCTGACCTTCGCTGAAGGCTACGGACTGACCGAGACCGCCGCCCCCAGCCACGCCAACCCGCCCGAGCGCGCCAAGTTGCAGTGCCTGGGCATCCCCATCTTCGGCGTGGACAGCCGCATCATCGACCCCGAAACCCAGGCCGAACTGGCACCTGGCGAGGTCGGCGAAATCGTCACCCACGGGCCCATGGTTTTCAAGGGCTACTGGGGCCACGCCGAGGCCACGAAGGCAGCTTTCATCACCATCGACGGCAAGCCTTTCTTTCGTACCGGTGACCTCGGCCGGTGCGACGAAGAAGGCTATTTCTTCATCACCGACCGCTTGAAAAGGATGATCAACGCCAGTGGCTACAAGGTCTGGCCCAGCGAGGTTGAACTGCTTCTTTTCGGCTGCCCGTTTGTGCAGGAAGCCTGTGTCATCGCCTCGCGCGATGCCTACCGGGGCGAGACGGTGAAAGCCGTCATCGTGCTGCGTGACGCGGCGCGCGGCAAGACCAGCCAGCAGGACATCGTCGATTGGGCGCGCGAACACATGGCGGTCTACAAGGTGCCACGTCTGGTGCAGTTCGTCGACGCGCTGCCCAAGAGCGGTTCGGGCAAGGTGATGTGGCGTTCGCTGCAAGAGCAGGAACTGGCCGCCAACACGGCCGCCACGCCGACTTAGCGCCCCGCCGCGTGTCATCGAACAGCGCCGACCGTGCAAGGTCGGCGGGTGCCGGTGCCGACATAAACTGTCGCGTGATAACAAGACAGCGAGGGCTCACGGCATGAAGACCCAGGACAGGGCGCCGGCGGTTCCGGCGGCCAGAAAGAGGTCGGCCGCCGCGACCCGAGACGACACCAAGGTCACGCTGGAAATGGTGGCGAAAGCGGCGGGTGTGTCACCCAGCACGGTGTCGCGCATCCTCAATGGCACCGCTGTGGTCAGCGACGACAAGAAGTCGGCCGTGGACGAGGCCATCGCGCGCTTGAGCTTCGTGCCCAACCCGGTGGCCCGCGGCCTGGCCGGCGGGCGCACGCTGAGCATCGGCGTCGTCACCCAGTCCATCGACAGCCCTTTTTACGGCGGCGCGCTGCGCGGCATCGAAGACGAACTCAGCCGTGCCGGCTACAGCCCGCTCTTCGTCAGCGGCCAATGGAACGCGGCGCACGAGGCGCGCTGCATCGAGACGCTGCGCGCGCGCCGTGTCGACGGGATCATCGTGCTGACCGGCCGCCTGAGTGACGCCGCGCTCGCCGCGCATGCGCATAGCCTGCCGGTGGTGGTGACTGGCCGCAGCCTGAAGGTGCCTGGCCTCTACGCACTGAACTTCGACAACTTCGAGGGCGGGCGCCTCGCCACCCACCATTTGCTGACCCTGGGTCACCGGCGCATCGCTTTTATCGCGGGCGACGTGCGGCACCCAGATGCCAAGGAGCGCTTGCGTGGCTACCGCGCGGCCCTGGAAGCGGCCGGGCAGACCTTCGATGTCAAGCTCGTGATGCCCGGTCAGTACACCGAGGACAGCGGCCGCACGGCGGTGGAGCGCCTGCTCGACAGCCGTGAGCCCTTCAGCGCCATCTTCGCCGCCAACGACCAGATGGCCATCGGCGCCATGCTGGCCCTTCACGGGCGCCGCCTGCGCGTGCCCGACGACGTCTCGCTGGTCGGGTTCGATGACCTGGCCAGCTCGGTGTACACCATTCCGCCGCTGAGTACCGTGCACCACCCGATCTACGAACTGGGCCAACTCGCCGCCACTGCGATGCTGCAGCTACTGGCTGGCGTGCAACCCACGTCGGAACTGTCAGCGCCGCGTTTCATCGCCCGCGAATCCAGCCGCGAACTGCGCGCGGGCTGAGACCTGCGGGCTCCCGTTGCCCGGCCGGCGGCTGCCGGCTGGCGATAACCCTCAATTGACAGGTCGGCCCGCGCCTCGTAAATTGTGAAAGCGCTTTCAAGGCGTCAATCACAGCCGGCCCCTGGGGCTGGGCAACCAGGGAAACACGGGATGAGGCATGGGGCCGGTGGCATGCGGCGGCGCAAGGCTTGGCTGATCGCGGCGGCGTGGTGTGCCGTGTTCGGCAGCGCCAGCGCCACCGCCCTCGCCCAGCAGGTGTTGACCGTGGCGGCCTATCCGTCCGTCGACGAGGTCGTGAAGGCGGCCATCCCGGCCTGGAAAAAGCTGCACCCCGGCGTCGACATCAAAGTGGTCAGCCGACAGTTCGCTGATCACCACACCGCCATGACCACGGCCCTGTCGACCCGGTTCTACCTGCCCGATGTGATGGCGCTGGAGGTGGGCTACGTGGGCCGCTTCGCACAGGGCGGCGGGCTCGACGACCTGTCCCAGCCGCCCTACGACATCGGGCTGGTCGCGGGCCGCTGGGTGCCTTACGCCGTGGCGCAGGCCACCAACCGGCGTGGCCAGATCGTGGCCGCGCCGTCAGACATCGGCCCCGGCACGCTGCTGTACCGCAGCGATCTGCTGGCCAAGGCCGGTCTCAGAGAAGCCGATCTGACACGCGACTTCGACAGCTACATCGCCGCCGGCAAACAGATCAAGCAGCGGACCGGCGCCTACCTGCTCGGCCATGCGCGCGAGCTCAAGAACCTGCTCATGCGCATCGGCATCCAGCCGGGGCAAGGCGTCTACTTCGACAAGGACTCCAACGTCCTGGTGAACTCGCCCCGCTTCGTGCGGGCGTTCACGCTGGCGCGCGAAGTGCGCCGCAACCAGCTCGACGCCAAAACGACGATGTGGTCCACCGACTGGAGCGAAGGGCTCAGGCGCGGCACCCTGGCCACCCAGCTTGACGGCGCCTGGATGGCCGGGCACCTGAGCAATTGGCTGGCACCCGCCACCAAGGGCTTGTGGCGCGCGGCATCACTGCCTGAAGGCGTTTTCACGGCCGCCGGCGGCACCTTCTTCGCCATCGCACGCGGTTCGCCAGCCGCAAACAAGACCTTGGCCTGGGAATTCATCAAGCTCCTCACGCTGGACCGCGACATGCAACTCAGCGCGTTCAAGCGGGTCGACGCTTTTCCCGCGCTGCTCTCGACCTACGACGACCCCTTCTTCGATCAGCCCATCGCCTTCCTCGGTGGCGAGCGGGCGCGTGTGCTGTGGCGCGACGCCGCGCAGCGCATCACCGCGGTCACGGTGCACAAGCAGGACGCCTTCGCCGAGGAGGTCATCGACACCGAACTCGACAAGGTGTTGGACCAGGGCAAGGACATCGCCACCGCGTTGGCCGACGCCGAACGCCTGCTGCAAAAGCGGGCGCGGCGGTGAACGGCCAGCACGCGGCCACGAAGTGGCCCGCACGGCTGCGGCTGTCACCCGGCTGGGCACCTTACGTGTTGTTGAGCCCGTTCTTCATCCTGTTCGGGGTGTTCGGGCTGTTCCCGGTTCTGTTCTCGCTGTACCTGGCCTTCCAGACCTGGGAGCCGACCGCCGGCATGGGCGCGATGCGTTTCGTGGGCTTCGACAACTTCGTCTTTTCGCTCCAGGACGAATGGTTCTGGAAGTCGCTGAAGACCACCGGCTGGCTGGCCGTGGCCTCGGGCGTGCCGCAGCACCTGGTGGCGATCCCGCTGGCGGTGTTCATACACACCAGCTTCAAGCGGCTGCGCAACGCCGTGATCGGCGCCTATTTCCTGCCCGACATCACCAGCACGGTGGCCATCGCCATCCTGTTCAGTTCTTTGCTGTCGACCGACTACGGCTTGATCAACGCCTTTCTGCGCACGCTCTTCGGTATCCCGCCGATCGACTGGCTGGGCACGCCGTCGAACATCAAGCCGGCGATCTCCATTCTGGTCTGGTGGCGCTATGTGGGTTTCAACGTCGTGCTGTACCTGGCCGCGCTGCAGACCATCCCCAAGGACCTCTACGAAACCGCGACGATGGACGGCGCCGGCCGCGTGCAGCAGTTCCTGCACATCACGCTGCCCAGCCTGAAGCCGATGATTTTCTTCGGCGTCACGCTCAGCATCATTGGCGGCCTGCAGTTGTTCGAGGAGCCCTTCGTGCTGTTGACCGGCGGCCGTGGCGGCCCCGACCAGGCCGCCATGACCACGGCGCTGTATCTCTACCGCATGGCTTTCGACTTCAACGACTTCGGCGCTGCCAGCGCCATGTCGTGGCTGTTGTTCTTCGTGGTGGTGGTGCTGACCTGGCTCACCAACCGGGCCTTCGAGGCCAAGTCATGAAGCGCAACCGCCTTGCGCCCTGGGCCGCGTACCTGGTCGTCGGCGGCGGTTCGCTGATCATGCTGGCGCCGTTCTATTTCATGTTCGTGTTCGCGACGCAGTCGCGCACCGACATCTTCAGCGTGCCGCCGCCGCTCTGGTTCGGCAACGACTTGCTGGCCAACCTGCAGATCCTGACCGAACGCATCCCCTTCTGGCGCAACCTGGGCTGGAGCCTGTACGTGGGTCTGGCCAACACCGCGCTGACGCTGCTGTTCTGCAGCATGGGCGGCTACGCTTTCGGCTGCTTCGAATTCCGCCACAAGAACGCGCTCTTCGCTTTCCTGCTGGCGACCATGCTGCTGCCCAGCTTCATGAACATGATCCCCACCTTCATGGTGATGGATGCGCTGGGCTGGATCGACCAACCGCGTGCGCTCTACGTGCCCGGCGCGGCCAGTGCCTTCGGCATCTTCTTGATGCGCCAATTCGTCAGCACGTCCATCCCCAAGGACCTGATCGAGGCCGCGCGCATGGACGGCTGCAGCGAACTCGGCATCTACTGGCGCATCGTGCTGCCACTGCTGAAGCCGGCGCTGGGCACGCTCGGTCTGATCACCTTCATCGCCAGCTGGAACAACTTCATCGGCCCGCTGATCGTGATGCGCAGCCCCGAGATGTACACGCTGCCGCTGGCGCTGCGCAGCCTGCAAAGCCCGACCGACACCGAGTGGGGCGCGCTGATGGCCGGCTCGGCCATCGCCACCATTCCGCTCGTCGTGCTGTTCGTGCTGTGCTCGCGACAGCTGATCTCCGGCCTCACCGCCGGCGCGGTGAAGTAGCCGCTCGTTCAGTTCTAACTTCCCATGACACCCGGACCCATGATTCCTGCGCCCCTCTTTCCAACACCGCACGCCTTCCCGAAAGACTTCGTCTGGGGCGTGGCCACCAGTGCCTTTCAAATTGAAGGCGCGGCCGCCGAAGACGGCAAGGGCCCGTCGATCTGGGACGACTTCTGCCGCGTGCCCGGCGTCATCGCCGACGGCAGCGACGGCCATCGCGCTTGCGATCATTACCACCGCTGGTCCGAAGACCTGGACCTCATCCAGAACCTGGGCGTCGACGCCTACCGCTTCTCGGTGTCGTGGCCGCGCGTGCAGCCCTTGGGGCAGGGTGCCTGGAACGAACAGGGCCTGGCGTTCTACGAGCGCTTGATCGACAGCCTGCTGGCGCGCGGCATTCGGCCCTACCTGACGCTCAACCACTGGGACCTGCCCTCGGCGCTGCAGGCCCAGGGCGGCTGGGCGAACCGCGACACCGTGCACCGCTTTGTCGACTACGCCTGCGGCATCGCCGCGCGCCTGGGCGACCGCGTGCACACCATCACCACGCACAACGAACCCTGGGTGGTGGCCGTGCTGGGCCACGAGACCGGCATCTTCGCGCCTGGCGTGAAGAACCGCGCCACCGCGATGCAGGTGGCTCACCACCTGCTGCTGAGCCATGGCCTGGCGATGCAGGCCTTGCGTGCCGCAGGCTGTGCGGCGCGGCTGGGCATCGTGCTCAACCTGGCGCCCACCGGCCCGCACACCGACAGCGCCGCCGACGTGGCGCAGGCGCGTCTGGAAGACGGCCGTGGCGTGCGCTGGTACATGGACCCGCTGTTCAAGGGCCGCTACCCGCAGGACGTGCTGGAGCATCTTGGTGCCGACGCGCCGCAGGTCGAAGTGGGCGACCTGCGCGACATCGCCACGCCGATGGACTTTCTGGGCATCAATTACTACACGCGCGCCGTGTTCAGCGCCAGCGGTGCCTTCGACGTGAAGACCAGCGGCTTGGCGCTCACCGACATGGGCTGGGAGGTCTACCCCGAGGGCTTGACCGAACTGCTGCTGCGCCTGCACCGCGACTACACGCTACCGCCGCTGTACGTGATGGAGAACGGTGCGGCTTTCAAGGACGTGTTCGAAAACGGTCGCGTGCACGACATCGCGCGCACGGACTACATCGCGCGCCACATCGGGGCCGTGGCTGAGGCGATGCGCCAGGGCGTGCCGATGGCCGGCTACATGGTGTGGAGCCTTCTCGACAACTTCGAATGGGCCTCGGGCTACGAGAAGCGCTTCGGCATCGTGCACGTCGACTACGCCACACTGGCCCGCACAGCGAAGGACAGCGCGCTCTGGTACCGCGATTTTCTGCAGGCGCAGAAGGCCTACCGCCTGGCGCCCCTCACAGGGAAGGGCTAGCCGCGATGGGACAAGTCACGCTGAAGGGCATACGCAAGAGCTATGGCGACGTGCCCGTCATCCAGGGCATCGACCTCGAGGTGCGCGACGGCGAGTTCATGGTCTTCGTGGGCCCCAGCGGCTGCGGCAAGAGCACCACGCTGCGCATGATCGCGGGCCTTGAAGACATCACTGGCGGCGATTTGCTCATCGACGGCCAGCGTGTCAACGGGATGCACCCGGCCGACCGCGGCACGGCGATGGTGTTCCAGAGCTACGCGCTCTACCCGCACATGACAGTGGCCGAGAACATGGGCTTCGCGCTGAAGATGGCCGGCGTGGCGAAGGCGCAGCGCAGCGAACAGGTGGGCAAGGCCGCAGAAATTCTGCGCATCTCCGAACTGCTGGGCCGCTACCCCAAAGAACTGTCGGGCGGCCAGCGCCAGCGCGTGGCCATCGGCCGCGCCATCGTGCGCAAGCCCAAGGTCTTTCTGTTCGACGAGCCGCTGAGCAACCTGGACGCTGCGCTGCGCGTGAACATGCGCATCGAGCTCAGCCGACTGCACAAGGAACTGGGCACGACGATGATCTACGTCACCCACGACCAGGTCGAAGCCATGACCTTGGGTGACCGCATCGCCGTCTTCCACCAGGGCCAGGTGGCGCAGTTGGGCGCGCCGATGGCGCTGTACAACCGCCCTGCCAACGAGTTCGTGGCCGGCTTCATCGGTGCACCAAAGATCAACCTCGTCGACCGCCCCGACAGCCGCGCCAGCGCCGCGCACCGCCGCCTGTGGGACGCTTTGGCTGGCGCGGCGCCGGCCGCAGCGCAGCGCGCCGGCCTGCGCCCCGAGCACCTGCGGCTGGTGGCCGAAGGGCAGGGCATACCGGCCCAGGTGGAGCTGGCCGAACACTTGGGCGACAGCTCCGTCATTTACCTGCGCGTCGAAGGCGTGGACGAACTGCTGAGCGCCAAGGTCGGCGTCGGCCATGAACGATTGGAAGCCGGGCAACACGTGGGGCTGGTGCCCGACGCCGCCTGGGCATTGGCCTTCGACGCCCAACACCAACTGGCAGCTTGAACATGGCCCAGAAAAAACCCAAGAAGATCCCCGGCTGGAAACTCGTTTGGCACGACGAGTTCGAAGGCCACGAGATCGACCGCACGAAGTGGGACTTCGACATCGGCAACGGCTTCTTCGACTACAAGAACCACGCCTGGGTGCCGGGCTGGGGCAACGAGGAACTGCAGTACTACACCGACAGCCCGGCCAACGCGCAGGTCCAAGACGGTCGGCTGACCATCCGCGCGGTGAAGGAAGCGTTGCACGGCTGCGGCTACACCTCGGCACGGCTGAAGACGCGCAAACGTGACGGCACGCCGCTGTTCACCACGCGCTACGGCCGCGTCGAATTCCGCGCCCAGGTGCCCTGGGGCAAGGGCCTGTGGCCGGCACTGTGGATGCTGCCGCAGCAAGACAGCTACGGCGGTTGGGCGGCCAGCGGCGAGATCGACCTGATGGAAATCGTCGGCGAAAAACCGCACGAGGTGCTGAACAGCATCCACTTCGGTTCCACCTATCCGCACCGCTCGCTCATCACCACGGTGCACCCCTTGCCGAACGGCAGCCTGGTTTCGGACTGGCACGTTTACACGGTGGAGTGGGAGCCAGGCGAGATCCGCTTCTACGTCGACGGCGTGCACACCAGCACCCACGACCATTGGTGGAGCTGCGGCAAGCTGAAGGACGGGCAGGGTGTGGAAGCGGCCAAGGCCGCCGACATCCACCCCTGGCCGGCACCTTTCGACCAGCCCTTCTACCTGGTGATGAACGTGGCCGTCGGCGGCAACTTCCCCGGCGTGCCCAACCCCGAGACGCATTTCCCCGCCGAGCTGGTGGTGGACTACGTGCGCGTCTATGAAAAGGTCAGCGGCTACGGCGACCTCAAACCCATCGGCCCAGGGAAGTTTCCCTGGCAGAACAAGAAACGCTGAGGAGCGCAAACATGTCGCGACGTGGATCGTCCCCCAACAGCGTGCCCCCGCAAACCGTGCGGCACGACACCGATCAAGGCGCCTGGCAGGCCCACCACCCCAGCGCGCAATCGGGCGCGCTGCCACAGGCCACCGCCACGCAGCAAGGCGACTGGTCGCGCAGCGGCCCCGAGGTCTGGACCCGTGAAACGCGTGACGTGCTGGCCGCCGAGTTCGCCGCCACGATGCAGCGCGGCGTGCACGGCTTGTGCTTCAGCCCCTACCTCGAAGGCCAGCAGCCGGGCGACCAAATTGGCGAGGCGCAGATCCACGAGCGGCTAAAGATCATGCGGCCGCACGCGCGCTGGATCCGCAGCTTCTCGTGCACCGACGGTCACGAGCAGACGCCGCGCATCGCGCACGAACTGGGCCTCAAGACGCTGGTCGGTGCGTGGCTGGGTACCGACGCCGAGATCAATGAACGCGAAATCCAGGGCGTGATCGAGGTGGCGCGAGCAGGCCACGCCGACATCGTCGCGGTCGGCAACGAGGTCATGTTGCGCGAGGACATGTCCGAGGACCAGCTGCTCGGCTACATCCAGCGCGTGAAGGACGCGCTGCCGGGCGTGGCTGTGGGCTACGTCGACGCCTACTTCTTGTTCGAGAAGCACCCGCGCATCACCGCCGCTTGCGATGTGGTGATGACCAATTGCTACCCCTTCTGGGAAGGTTGCCCGCGCGAACAGGCGCTGGCCTACATGCAGACCATGGTGGCGCGCACGCGCGCGGCGGCGCCGGGCAAGCGCGTGCTGATCAGCGAGACCGGCTGGCCCGACCAGGGCAGCGCCTTCCAGGGCGCGGTGCCGTCGCGTGAAGGCGCCATGCAGTACTTCGTGGACTGCAGCAACTGGGCTGAAGCGGACGGCATCGAGCTGTTCTACTTCGCGGCCTTCGACGAAGCCTGGAAGACCGGCGCCGAAGGCGATGTCGGGGCCTGCTGGGGCTTGTGGGACAAGGACGGCGTGGCGAAGTTCGGATGACTGCGATGCCGAACTTGCTGAACTTGCTGAAATTGCCCAAAGGCAACGCCATCTGCTATTCGGGATACCGCGATGGCCAGAACCCCGGCGAGAAGACCTACCCCTCGCTGGACGAAATCCGCGAAGACCTGGCGATCCTGCAGCGCCACTGGCAGCTGCTGCGCCTGTACGACTGCAGCCTGCACGCCGAACGCGTGCTGCAGGTCATCCACGAGGACGGGCTGCCCTTCCAGGTCATGCTGGGCGCTTACCTGGGGGCCGAGATGAACAACTTCGGTTGCCCCTGGGGCGCGACGTACACCGAAGAGCAACTCGAAGCCAGCCGCCTGGAAAACGGGGCCGAACTCGATCGCCTGGTGGGCCTGGCCAACCGCTACGACAACATCGTTTTTTCGGTGGCCGTGGGCAACGAGGCCACTGTCGACTGGACCGACCACTTCGTGCCCGTGCCGCAGATGATTGACTACGTGCGCAGCGTGAAGGCGGCGGTGCAGCAACCGGTGACCTTCTGCGAGAACTACGTGCCCTGGCAGCACAAGCTGCGCGACCTGGTGGCCGAGCTGGACTTCATCTCGCTGCACAGCTACCCGGTGTGGGAATACAAGCACATCCACGAGGCGCTGGACTACACCAAGGACAACGTGCAAAGCGTGGCGCGCCTGTACCCCGACAAGCCCATCGTCATCACCGAAGCCGGCTGGTGCACCAACAGCAACGGCCGCGGCATGCACGCCGAACACGCGGTGCAAGAACTGCAGGCCATCTACTACCAGGACCTGATGGACTGGACACAGGAGGCCGGCCTGCTGTGCTTCGTCTTCGAGGCTTTCGACGAAAACTGGAAGGGCTCGCCCGACCCGCTGGAGCCTGAAAAGCACTGGGGCCTGTTCACGGCCGACCGCAAGCCCAAGCTGGTGATGCAGGCGCTGTTTGGCAACCTTGACGCCGACCTTGGCGGCGACCTTGCCCCCGAATTTGCGCCGCTCGCAACAGAAAGCAGTCCATGACCGCAACCCCATCCCCCGCAGCCCACAAGGTTCCCTTCAGTCAGAAGGTCGCTTTCGGGTTGGGCATGCTGGCCAACCAGATGTTCCCGGCCGCCCTGGGCATCTTCATGGTGGTGCTGGTGCAGGACATGGGCTTCCCGACCTGGATGTGGGGCATCCTGTTCTTTCTGCCCCGCGCCTACGACGCCATCCTCGACCCGATCATGGGTTTCATCTCCGACAACACACGGTCGAGGTGGGGCCGGCGCCGGCAATACGTGTTCATCGGCGCCGTGATGATGGGCATCGGCTTTGTGGCGATGTGGCAGCTCTACCGCACCGACGGCTTGACCTACAACTTCGTCTACTTCCTGCTCTGGTCGCTGGTGTTCTTCACCGGCCTGACCGTGTTCAGCATCCCCTACGTGGCCATGGGCTACGAGATGAGCGACGACTTCCACGAACGCACCAGCATCATGGCCGTGGCGCAGTGGATAGGCCAATGGGCCTGGGTCATCGCGCCCTGGTTCTGGGTCGTGATGTACGACCCGAAGTGGTTCGCCAGTGCCGACTCGGCCGCGCGCACGCTTTCGGTCTGGGTCGGTGTGATCTGCATGCTGCTGGCCATGGTGCCGGCGCTGTTCATCCCCAGCCGCTCGACGAAGGACGACACCCATTTGACGCCCCTGACGCTGGCGAACGTGGGCGTCGGCATGAAGGAGATGTTCAGCGGCTTCAAAGAGGCCTTCGCCTGCGTGCCCTTCCGCAAGCTGTGCTTCTCGACCTTCCTGATCTTCAACGCCTTCAACACCGTGGCGGCCTTCTCCTTCTTCATCGTCGTCTACCACCTGTTCAAGGGCAACACCGCAGCGGCCGGCATCTGGCCCACGCTGTTCGGCAGCGTCGGCGCACTCGTCACCACCTTTGCCGTGATCCCTACCGTGGCCTGGATGTCGAAGAAGGTCGGCAAGAAAACCGCCTTCATGATTTCGCAGGGCATCTCGCTCATCGGTTACGTGCTGCTGTGGTTCCTGATGGTGCCCGGCAAGCCCTGGATGTTCATGTACGCGCTGCCCTTCTTCTCGTTCGGCATCGGCGGCTTGTTCACGCTGATGATGTCGATGACGGCCGACGTCTGCGACCTGGACGAACTGGCCACCGGCAAGCGACGCGAAGGCATCTTCGGCGCCATCTACTGGTGGATGGTGAAGCTGGGCTTCGCGGTCGCCGGCTTGCTCAGCGGCGCCATCATGTCGCTGGTTGCGTTCACGCCAGGTGCCGCCCTGCAACCCGCCGGTGCCGTGGACGGGCTGCGCTTCTTCTACTCCGCCGTACCCATCGTCGGCACCTTGCTGGCGCTGTGGATCATGCGCAACTACGACCTGGACGAGAAGCGCGCTCTCGAGGTCCACGCTGAACTGCAGCGCCGCAAGCAGCCTGCAGCCGCAGCGCCTTCTCAGGGTTCCGGCGGTCGGTCTTCGCTGAAGTCGCGCGGTGTCGAGCTGGGGGCTGCGAACGTGTCACGCCTGTCACGCCTGTCACGCGCTCAGGGCCTGGCGCTGCAGCCACTTGGCGCTTTGTACGCGCAAGTGCTGGCGTCCGGTCTGCACGGCCTGTGCTTCAGCCCCTACGCCAAAGAACAGCGCACCGGCGACCTGCTGTCCGAAGCGCAGATCAGCCGCCGCGTGGCCATCGTCGCACCCAGCACGCAGTGGGTTCGGTCCTTCTCGTGCACCGAAGGCCATGAGCAGATCCCCAAACTGGCCCGCGCCCAGGGGCTGAAGACGATGGCCGGCGCCTGGATAGGCCACGACCGCGAGCGCAACGAGCGCGAGATCCAGGCCCTGCTGAAGCTGGCCGCAGAGGGCGTGGTCGACATCGCGACGGTGGGCAACGAGGTTCTGTTGCGCAACGAGCTGCCCGAGGCCGAACTGCTGGGCTACGTCAGGCGCGTCAAGGCCCTGCTGCCCGCCCAGGTGCTGGTCGGGTGTGTCGATGCCTACGGTGAATTTTTGCACCGGCCTGCGCTGATCGAGGCCTGCGACGTGTTGCTGCCGAACTGCTACCCGTTCTGGGAAGGTGCCGACATCACCCAGGCGCAGCAGTACCTGCAGCACATGCACGCGCTGGTGCTGAAGGCGGCTGGCGGCAAGCAGGTCATCGTCACCGAGACCGGCTGGCCGGGCCGGGGTCAGGCGGTGTCATCCGCCGTGCCGTCGCCCGAAAACGCGATGCGCTACTTCATCGACACGCAGGACTGGGCGCGTCGTGAGGGTGTCGAGTTGTTCTACTTCTCGTCTTTCGACGAGCCGTGGAAGAGCGAGCAAGAAGGCGAAGTGGGCTCGCAGTGGGGCCTGTGGGACAAGGACGAGCGCCGCAAGTACGTCAACCCGTTGCCTGATCGCGCATGACTCATTTACCTGTCGAATCCGAGTACGCCCGACTGCCCAAGCTGCCGGCGCCACAGCCTGCGCCTAAGCCTTGCGTCGCGCTGGCGCGGTTCGGCGCAACACAGGCCATGTGGGTGGCCTTGCTGCAACTCGCGGCCTGTGGCGGCGGCAGTGGCGGTGGTGCAATCACGGCCGCATCGCCTGTGGCTGCACCCGCACCCGCACCCGCACCCGCACCCGCACCCGCACCGGCACCGGCACCCGCGCCCGCGCCCACGCCAGCACCCTCTCCGAACCCAGCCTATGTGCCGGCCAACTATCGCCTGACCTGGGCCGACGAGTTCGACACCGACGGCCTGCCCGACGCGGCGCGCTGGGCCTACGACACCGATCGCAACCGGCTGGGTTGGTACAACAACGAACGCCAGTACTACGCCGCATCGCGCCCTGAGAACGCCGTGGTGTCGGGCGGCCGGCTGCGCATCACCGCGCGGCTGGAAACCTTGAGCAGCGCCGCCGGCTGGGGCGGCCAGCGCTACACCTCGGCAAGGTTGATCACGCGCGGCAAGGCGGCCTGGACCTACGGCTACTTCGAAGTGCGCGCCAAGCTGCCCTGCGGGCGCGGCACCTGGCCGGCGATCTGGACGCTGGGCACCGGCGGGCTGTGGCCCGACGACGGCGAGCTGGACATCATGGAGCAGGTGGGCAGCAACGCCAGCCGCGTCTTAGGCACCGTGCACACGCGGCTGAGCGGCGGCACCGGCACCGGCGCCGCCGTTCAGGTGCCCGACGTCTGCACCGCCTTCCACGACTACCAACTGCACTGGACGGCCGACGAGATCAGCATCGGCATCGACGGCGTCATGTATTACCGATACGCCAACCCGCGAACGGGCTACGCCGCCTGGCCTTTCAATGCGCCGCAATACCTGCTGTTGAACGTCGCCATCGGTGGCGACCTGGGTGGTGCGGTGGACGACAGCATCTTCCCGGTGACGATGGAAATCGAACACGTGCGCATCTGGCAGGCAGCGCCCTGAACGACCCACCCGGCCGCGTCGGGTGTCAGGCCGCGCGCAGGTAGCTGGCGATCGAACGCGGCGGCAGTTCCGCCTGGAAAGCAGCGCCGTCAACGTGCAGCGCGAAGTGCAGCGCGTGCTCGGCGCGGTTCATCGCCACCACGGCCAGGCTGCCGTCGGCGTTGACGAAAGCCGTGGCCTCCAGCGCCTGGCGCGTGGCCGCGCACAACACGCGCTGCGCGCCAGGTTTGACGTAACGGGCGAAGTGGCCGATGTAGAAGTAGGAGCTTTGGTGCAGCAGCGCGTCGCGCGCCGGCTCGGCCAGGATGGGCGCGCTGCACAGGTTGCCGACGTGGTTGGGACCGCCGGTTTCGTCGAGCAGCAAATTCCAGTCGATCCAGCCCACGGTCCAACGGTTCAGGTCGTTGATGATTGAATGCGCATAGCGTTCGCCCAGGTTCCATGAACCGTGGTGCGGGCCGCCTTCCTGGCAGCCTTCAGTGAACAGCAGTTGCTTGTCGGGCCAGGCGTCGTGCACCAGCTGCACATGGTCGAAGTGGTCCTCGCCGTACCAGTGGAAGCCGGTGCCCCAGACGTACTTGGCCGCTTCGGGGTCGGAAAGGATGACGCTGGCGCGTTCGACCATCACGTCGCGGTTGTGGTCCCACACCACGATGCGCACATCACCAAGGCCGGCGTTGGCCAGTTCCGGGCCCAGGAAGTCGCGCACGAAGTCGCGTTCCTCTTCGGCGGTGTACAGGCAGGAATCCCAGCGCTGGTGGGCCTCGGGCTCGTTCTGCACCGACACGCCCCACACCGGAACGCCCTCTTCGGCGTAGGCCTGGATGAATCGCACAAAGCAGCGCGCCCAGGCCTGGCGGTATTCGGATTTCAGCTTGCCGCCGTCGTTCATGCAGCCGTTGGTCTTCATCCACGCCGGCGGGCTCCACGGTGACACCAGCAACTGCAGCGGCTGGCCTGCCACCTGCGCAGCGGCGCGGATCATCGGCAGCAGTGCCTGGCGGTCACGTTCGATGTGGAAGCCGGCCAGATCGACGTCGCCCGGAGTCTCGACATGCGCGTAGTTGCCCAGCGAGAAGTCGCAGCTGTTCATGTGCACCCGGCACAGCGTGTAGCCGTGGCCGTGCACGGGGTCGAAACAGTCGCGCAGGAAGACGGCGCGCTGGCCTTCCGACAGACGCTGCCAGGTCGTGGCGGCGGCTTCGGTGAAGGCGCCGCCGAAGCCTTGCAACGTCTGGAAACGGCGTCGGGTGTCCACCCACAAGCGCGGCCGGTGACTCTCAGCCGCCGGTCCAAGTGGCGTGAGCGGCGCCTGCTCGCTCAGGCGGTCCGCGCTGTCACGCGCGGTCAGGATGCAGCGCACGCGAGACCTTCTGGCAGTCAGCTCACTTCGCCAGGTAGATGCCGTCCAGGTAAAGCAAAGGCAGGCCCGTACGCGCCAGGTTGCCGGTGATGGCCCAGCGGTCGGCAATGATGAAGCGGCTCAGCACCAGCGACAGATCCAGCTTCGGGTTGGCCGCAGCGAAGGCCGCCAGCGGGATCGACACCTGCACCCATTCGCCGTTGTTGCGGTAGCCGTACTGGCCGCTGGCGATCTGCAGGAAGGCCTCGGCACCGGCGCGGTCGACGGTGTCGCTGCTGATGCCGATCTCGATCTTGCCGGCGTAGATGGTCTTGATGCTGAAGTTGACCGTGCCCTTGGCGGCGTAGCCCGACAGGTTCTCGGTGGTCGCGCTGGCCGACTGCCACAGCATGCCCCAGCCGTAGTCTTTGGGCGTGGGTGTGATCTCGATGCTGCGTCCGGCGTCACCCGGCGCGAAGGTGCTGGTGACCTCGGGGCGCTGCACGCTGTCACCGCTGAAGGCGTCGACGCGCAAATTGGCCGCTGCGACCTCGGTGCCGGCGCCCGCCGGCGCCTCGGTGTAAATGCGGTACTTGCTGGCAGTGACGGCCGTATTGGGCACGGCCAGCGCGTAGTACAGCGCGTCGGCCGGGGTGTAGGTCGGCGCCTCGCAGGTCCAGGTCGTGCCGCAGGTGCCCAGGCCCTGAATCACGTAGCGCGCCTGGCGGTTCTTGTTGAACAAGCCCCAGCCATCGTCGCTTTGCTTCCACGGCTCGTCGAAAGCCTCGAAGTAGAAGATCGCCTTCGGTCCGTTGCCGGTGCGGCCCTCGGCGGCCCATGCGCGCAAGCCGTCGTAGTACAGCTTCTGATTGACCGGGTGGGCGCGGAAGGACAGCTTGGGGTCGAACACGTTCCAGCCGGTTTCGCCGATGGTCACGGGCATGCCGGTCAGGCCGCGCTTGTCCAGCGCGCTACGCACCTGGGCGTACTGTCGGCGCGCCTCGGCGAGGTTGGCGTTGGCCATGGCCTGCGCGCGGCCGGCGGCCGCAGTGCCGAGTTGCTTCCAGTCGAAGAGGTCAGGCTGGAAGTAGGTGTCCAGCTGGGGGTAGCTGTGCATCGACACGAAGTCGATGGTGGCCAGGATGGCCGCGTTGGGGCTGGCAAAGGGGGCCCAATTGTCGTCGGTGGTCACCGGCTGGGTGATCTGGTCGCGCACCGTCTTGAGGTAACGCGCCAGCGTCTCAGGCTTGGTGCGCACGCCCGAGAAATCGACCTGCGTTTCGTTGCCCACGCTGACCGCGACCACGATGTCGCGGTACTGGCGCGCCAGCGCGACAGCACGCTGCAACTCGACCTGGTTGTTGGCTTCGATGAGCGCGCGCTGCGCGTCGGTGGCGTAAAAGTCGCCACCGGTGTAAGCACCAAGTTGCACCTTGATGTCCAGCGCGTACTTGAAGATGACCTGCAGGGTCTGCTTGGCCACCTTGTCGGTGCTGCCGAAGAGGCGGATGAGGCCGAAGCCGGCCTTCACCAACAGGTCCAGGTCTTCCTTGATCTGGGCTTCGGTGATGACCTCGGCGTCCAGACCGGCCGAACTGGTGGCCGTGCGGTAGGGCGAGTAGGACACCGCCTTGCGGGTGGTGAAGTCGGCCGGCAGGGCGCGCATCTCGCCGCCCGATGCGGTGACGGCCGTGGTGCCGTCGCCGCCGCAGGCCACGACGACGCAGGCGAAGACGATGGCCAGGCTGGCCTTGGCCAGTTGCCGTGCCGGCCGAGCAAGCCTTGCTGTGAACGAGAAGGCGTCGATGCGCGTGGACTTCATGGGAGTGACCTTGAAGATGTTCATGTCAGAACGTGTAGACGGCGCCGACCAGCCACGAATTGCCGCTCGACTTCAGGCGCGAGTCGATGTTCGTGAAGGCCGCGTTGCCGGGCATCGATGTTGGCGAAAGACCGCGCTTGGCGTAGCGCACCAAAGTGCCCGAGGTGTACAGCTGAAGCCCGTTCTTGAAGTCGTAGTTCAGGCCCAAGGTGTTGACCGTGGCCGAGTTCGACTGTCCGCGGTCGCTGGGGTTGCTGGTGGCGGCTGCGCCCAGGTGCACCATGCCGGTGGAAGCTGTCCAGTTGCCGAGGAAGCGGTAGCGCGCGCCCAGCATGATGTCCATCGACGTGGCCGGGTAGCCTTTGTAGACGCCACCGCCGAGGTCTTTGCTCCAGTCGACGTTGAACGGGTCGTTCCATTCGTCGAAGCCGCTGGCGCTGGTGCTGGACGGGCGCGTGATGCGAGCGTAGGCGCCGCTCCAGCGGTTGGCGCGCAGGCCACCCGACAATTCGATGCGGCCATCGACCTGGTAGCGCGCCATCACCATGGCTATGCCCTGGCTGCTGCTGCCCAGCTTGCTGTCGTCGGCAGGGAAAGGCGTCAGGCCGGTGAACACGCCGTGGCCGAAGGCCGATGGCGTGCCGTTCTTGCTGTTCTGGTAGACGGCATCGACCACCAGGTCGCCCTTGTGGTACTGCGCGTAAAGCTCCACGAAGCTGGGCTTGTTGATGGTCCAGCCCGATTTGCCCTGGTCGTAGGTGGCCTCCAGAACGAGGTCACCTTCCAGGACGTCGAGCGGGCGTGTCTGCACACGCGCGGCGCGGGTCAGCACGCCGTAGCCGGCGCCGGCTGAACCCCAGATGTCGGCCACGCCAACATTGCTGCCGTAGGGGTAGTCGGCAACGCTCCAGCCGCGTGTCGTCATGGCGCCGACTCGGATGCTGCCGTAGTCGTCGTGGCTGACGGCCACGTTGCCCTCGTACAGGAAGCCTGGGAAGTCGGCCTTGCCGTCGCGAAAGCGCTGGCTGAGCAGGCCCTGCACCTTGAAGCCCTTGGGCAGGTCGTACTTGACGCCCAAGTAGGGTTGGAACAGCGTGACGTGGGCGTTGCCGGCGCTGTAGGCCTGACCCTGCACCAGCTCGTCGGCCCAGATGAACTGCTTGTTGGCGGTCGGATCGACCTGGCAGTTCTTGCATTGGGTGCTGACGCGCCCGGCCTCGGCCTTGGCGAAGCCCGTCAGCGAGAAGGGCCCGTAGTCGATGGCCTGCGCCGCGCCGCCGGACAGCAACGCGGTGCCGATGAAGGCTGCGATCGCGGTGGGTCTGATCGCGCGGGACGGCTTGTATGTGCTCATGTGCTGGTGCCCGGGGTGAGGCTGACGGGAGGGGGCTGAGCGTCAAACAGGAACAGAAATCATTGTCCTGAAAGCGCTTTCAGCAGGTTAGTCGAAGCGCTGTTGTGGCGTCAACGGCCACCGGCTCCGTGTTTTCCCGTGGGCGTTGCGCGGTCGCCCGCAAGCCTGCGGGTAATCCTCAGGATGTGTTCTGAAAGCGCTTTCAATAGCATCGTCCAGTGGGCACCTGCAGTGCCCGCACAGGAGGTTGTGGATGAAGCAGATCGGTCGGGTTCTCGGGGTTGCCGCCCTGGCTCTGGTTGCCCTGGGTGTGATCAACCCGGTCCATGCGCAAGGCGTGCCCACGCAAAAAGTGGGCAGTGCCACCGTCCTGCTGGCACCGCGCAGCGGTGACAAGCCGCCGCCGGCAGCGCCTTTTCGCACCGAGGCGCTGATGAAGCAGGCCGTGCCCAGCAGCCAGTGGTATTCGACCGTCGCCTTCAACGCCACGCCGGGCGCTGTGTTCGCCCAGCCGCTGAGCTTCAAGACCACGCCGGCAGGCTTCGAGTTGGCCTATCCGCGCAAGCAGGACGCTGCAGACCTGATTCCGTTCAGCGTCAGTCCCGAGCATGTCGTCGCCTACCCGCACACCGACGCGCTGGTGTTTTCGCCGATGGGCTTCGAGCCCGAACCGGCCAAGCTGGCCAAGGTCACCGACTGGGCCGTCGACATCGTGATGGCGCGGATCAACGGCGAACTGCGCGACGAGTTGCGCGTGACCGTCGCCCACGGCAGCCCCTACGCCTACTTCCAGCTGAGCCGCGGCGACGTGCGCATCCGTTTGCCGGCAGCCGGCGAACGCCTGGTGGCAGTCAGCGACGCACGCCAATTGGGTTTGCGTGTGAAGGACCGCAGCTATGTGATTTTCGGCCCGACGGGCGTGCGCTGGGAACAGGTGTCGCCCACCGAATGGGCCGGGCGCCTGCCTGTTGGCAAGGGCTATTTCTCGGCTGCCGCGCTGCCGGACGACAAGCCCGAAACCCTGCAGTTGCTGGCGCGCCATGCCTACGCCTTCATCACCGACACCGCCGTCAGCTGGAATTACGACGCCGCTGCAGCCAAGGTCGAGAACACCTTCACCGCCAAGGCGCGCGTGATGGAAGGCGCCGACAACGGCCCGCTGCTGGGTCTGTACCCGCACCATTGGTACCAGAACAAATCGGTGGCCGACCGGCTGGGCCCGACCTACGACACGGTGCGCGGCAAGCTGCGCCTGTTGGCTGCGGCGCAGTTCAAGACCGAAAGACCCTGGCAGGGCTTCGTGCCGCATTGGCCGGCCTTACCCGACGGCCCGCGCGTCGCGGAATTCAACGACGCTTTCAAGCGCGACCTGCGCCGCCGGCGCGACCTGCTGCCCAGCCGCGAGAACCCCGACAACTGGCGCGTCAGCGTCTACTGGCAGGGCCAGGGCCTGACACGTGTGATGGCCCTGGCTGCGGTGGCCGAGCAGCAGGGAGACAACGCCGCGCGTGACCAGTTGCTGGCCGTGGCCAAGGAGCGCATGCAGTTCTGGTTCAGTGGCAAGGGCAAGGCCAGCTACTTCGTGCAGGACAAGACGCTAGGTACCGTACTCGCCTATCCCGACGAGTTCTTCTCGGTCGCGCAGATGAACGACCACCATTTCCACTACGGCTACTGGATCCGCGCCGCGGCGGAAATCGCCCTGCGCGAACCGGCGCTGGCCGCTCCCGACCAGTGGGGCGCCGTCATCGACTTGCTGATCGCCGACATCGCCAACACGAAGCGCGGCAGCGCCGATTTTCCCTACCTGCGCAACTACGACGCCTATGAGAGCCACTCGTGGGCGGTGGGTATCGGCGGCGTCGACAAATACGGCAACTTCGGCAACAACCAGGAATCGTCCAGCGAGGCCGTCAACGCCTGGGCCGGGCTCATCCTGTGGGGTGAAGTCACCGGCAACCGTGCCCTGCGCGACCTGGGCATCTACCTCTTCGCCAACGAGACCAACGCCATCGACCATTACTGGTTCGACATCCATCACTTGGTCTTCCCGCCCGAGTACAAGGCGGTCGAAACCAGCATGGTCTTCGGCGGCATGTACGTGCACAACACCTGGTGGACCGACGAGCCGCGGCAAATTCACGGCATCAACCTGCTGCCGCTGGCCGGCTTCTCGACCTACCTCGGGCGCGACCCGGCCTTCATCAAGCGCAACCTCGACGCCATGAACGCCGAAAGCGTGGCCTACAAGAAGCGCGGCAAGTTCCCCGACAACCCGCCGCCCGAAGACGTGTGGCAAGACATCTTCGCCAAGTACCAGGCGCTGGCCGACCCGGCCGCTGCACTGGCACAGTGGAACCTGCGCGGCAGTGTGCAAGACGGCAACACGGCCGCGCACACCCTGTACTGGATGCTGAGCCTGCAGGCCATGGGCACACCCGACTTCAGCGTCACCGCCGACACGCCGCTGTACCAAGTGTTCAAGCGCCCCGACGGCCAGCGCAACTACTTGGCGCACAACGCCGGCAAGTCGCCCATCACCGTGCGCTTCAGCGATGGCAAACAGCTCACTGTCGCACCCGCCACGTTGGGCCGGGGTAGCGGACCACCCTAGGGAAAGCACAGGGTCCGCCGCCCTTGTCACCCGCACGGGCCGGCGCTAAGCTCAATTTTGAAAGCGCTTTCATGCTTTCATCAATTTCAAAGTCGGGGCGACCGCGCCCCACCGTCAGGACGACACCATGAAACAGTTCTCTTCCACGTTGGCCCTGTCCACCGTTGCTCTGGCGGCCTCGCTGATGGTCGCCGCATGCGGCGGCGGTGATGCCGAGGCGCCCCCGGCCGGTACGACCGCCACGCCCACCGGCACGGCCGACACGGTGCGGCCGACGTTGACCGTCACCGACAGCGTGGTCGGTGCGACGACGGCAGCCACCGGTCCGGTGACCTTCACCTTCACCTTCAGCGAAGACGTGGGCATCAGCTTCACCGCTGACGACATCACCGTCACTGGCGGCACCAAGGGTGCCTTCCTGCGCACGGCCACCACGGTGGCCACGCTGGTCGTCACGCCCACGCCCAATAGCAGTGGCACCATCAACATCAGTGTCGCGGCGGGTGCGGTCAGCGACCTGGCCGGCAACACCAGCGCAGCGGCGGTCACCGCGCAGCGCGCCTTCGATTCGGTGGCCCGGATGCAGATGGCGCTGCCGGTGAGCTTCAACGCCACCGACGTTGCCTACGGCCTGGTTGGTTTCGGCGGCGCGGAAGCCTCAAGCGTCGCCGTCGACCCCACCGATGCCACCAACAAGGTGGCCAAGGTCGTTCGCGCCGCCAGTGCCGAGACCTATGCCGGCACCACCATCACGGCGACCAACGCGGCCAATGTGCAGACTGGCTTCTCACCCAAGATTCCCTTCAACACCACCGACAAGACGATGACGGTGCGCGTGTGGTCGCCCGACGCCAACATCCCGGTGCGCCTGAAGGTCGAAGACAGCACCGATCCCAACAAATCGGTCGAGACCGAAACCACCGTCACCACGGCCGCGGGTTGGCAGACGCTGAGCTTCAATTTCGCCAACCAGGCCACGGGCACGTCGGCGATCAACCTGGCCTACAACTACAACAAGGCCACCATCTTCTTTGACTTCGGCCGTGCCAAAACCGCTGCGGTGCAGAAGACCTACTACTTCGACGACGTGGCGTTCGTCGCGGGCAGTGGCGGTGGCGGCACCAGCTGCGGCACGACGGCGCCGACCTGTGCGCCGACCACCGTCATCGCGTCCGGTTCGACCGTGATCTACAGCGACGCCGCGTCGATAGCCGGACTGAATACCGCGCCCGACTGGGGTCAGAGCCCACCCGTGGTGACCACCGAGCCGACCATCGCCGGCAACAAGTCGCTGAAGTACACCTTCAGTGGTACCGCGCTGTACGAGGGCATTGACTGGGCCGGCAGCCCGCAGAACGTGGCCGCCAAGACGACGCTGCACCTCGACCTGTGGTCGGCCGAGATCACCAGTGTGAAGGTCTCGATCATCAGCGCCGGCAAGGAGAGCTTCGTCACCGTGCCGGTGGTTGCGGGCCGTTGGAACGCCACCGATATCGATCTGGCGCTGTACACCGTGCCCGACAAGACGGCGATCATCCAGATCAAGATCGAGCCGAACGTGGCCGGCAGCCTGTACGTCGACAACATCAACTTCAACGGCACCGCCGGCGGTGGTGGTGGCGTCAGTTGCGGCACGACAGCCCCGACCTGCGCGCCAACGACCAGTATCCCCAGCGGCTCGACCATCATCTACAGCGACGCCACCTCAGTGGCCGGCATCAACAAGGCGCCGGACTGGGGCCAGAGCCCGCCCGTGGTCTTCAGCGAGCCGACCATCGCGAGCAACAAGTCGTTGAAGTACACCTTCGGCGGCACCGCGTTGTACGAGGGTATCGACTGGTCGGGAAGCCCGCAGAACGTCGGCACCAAGGCCACGCTGCACCTGGACGTGTGGACAGCCGACGTGCCCAACCTGAAGGTCTCCTTGATCGGTGGCGGTTCCGAGAACGGCATCACCAAGCCGCTGACCGCCGGCGCCTGGACCAGCATCGACATCCCGCTTTCCCAGTACACCTCGCCCAATCTGGCCGCGATCATCCAGACCAAGCTCGAGCCCAGCGTGGCAGGCACGATCTACGTCGACAACATCTACTTCTACGGCACGGCCACCGGCGGCGGCGGTGGGACCGGCACCTTCACCGGCGGCATCTTCTCCAGTGACTACTCGGGCAATCTGGGCGCTAACACCGCGAAGTCGGACAAGGGCGGCACGGTCGGGTTCTTCGTCGATCCGCGCCTCTATGCCGTCAAGATCTTCGAGGACGGCTCGGTCTGTGGCAGTGCATGCAACCCGGGTGGCGTCTACAACTTCTACTATGGCATCGGCAGGCCGGCCACGCCCACCTACAGCGACGCCTACTTCGGCGGCTACGTCAACGCGCCGGGCAACGGCACGGCCGATGCCTCGTCCTTCGCGAAGATCAAACTGAAGTTCTGGGGCGACGCCGAGTCGTGGGAGAAACCCAACTTCACCGCACAGGTTGACGTGGTGATTCAAGGGCCGACCAACGCCGCCTGTACCAGTTCATCGGGCCGCCCAGAGATGACCAAGACGGTGACGGCGCAGAAGATCGGTGCCGGCTCGGACTACACCATCCTCAAGACCGACTTCACGCTCACTGCCAACTGCGGCGGCGCCTACACGGTGAACAGCGTCTGGGCGTCGATCGGCGCGGTGGTGGTGCGGCTGACCGGCAGCAGCAACCTGAACTACGTCAACCTGACGCCGAGCACGCCGCCTTCCTACCCGACCTTCCTGAACATTGGCCCGATCTCGTTCATCAACTAGCCCTTGGCTTGGTGCTTCTGCGCCAAGCACGCACGAACAAGCGACGCCCGCATCGAAGCCTGTCGGCTTCTTGGGGCGCCGTTGACGGCGGCGGGTAGAGCCACCAAACGGTCAGGCTTGCCATACCCCGTAGCCGGTCTCTCGCAGCCCGATGGCCAGTTCCACCTCCATCTCGCGGGCGGCCTCGTAAGGCATCGGGTTGTAGACCTCGTACAGCGATGGGACCAGGCGCAAGCCATACTGCAGCACGAATCGGTTCGCCTGGATACCCGCCTTGTGTCGGTCGAATCGAAGATCGGGATCGAGTCCCGTCATGCCGACGTAGACAAACGGTTTGCCAAGTTGATAGTCGGGGTTGGCGCCGCGGAAGCGGGCTTCGTTCCAAACCTGGTCAGACAGCTCAACCACGTACACATGGTGGTGGTGTCGACGCTCACGTTTGCTGGGCATGGCTGAGTCTGGGAAACGCTGCGGCAGTCTGGTCGGCGGGACAAGCTGGCCCGTAGCACCCATCTTGCGGCAACAGCACGGCAACGGAGCCGACGCAGAAAGCAATAAAGCCAGCAGCCTTTAACCTGCTCACGCATGCGTTTCTTGGCTTCTCAACCGGGTCTCGAACCGGGGGCCTGAGACCAGGGGCTGCAACCTCGAGGAGGGCGCTGAAAGACTTGCCCGGCGCGACGATTTCAAAGCGGACGCGTTCAATGTCTTTCGCGCTTGCACGAGGTGTCCGGGGTTCGACCGGTCCGTCACTTTATTGAGCGCCTGGGTCAGGCTGGTTCGCGTCGCGAGAGCGTGCGGGCGCGACATCCCGAGGACGCTGGCGATCCACGATCAGCCCATCGAAAACACGCAGCAACTTGCGGCTGGCCACATGCCGCGGGGCGTTGCTCTGGGCGACCCCGCTGACGCAATTTGCGAAGATCCAGCAGCCGATAGGATCGGCTCGGATCATCGGCAAATGGAAGGCTGATGCGTTGTCGTTCAGCAGCCGCTTGCGCAACGTCCTGCGTCCGATGAGACGCGTGTCGATCAGTTGGCTTGGCCTCTGAGCTAGTAAGCCAGGCTCATCAGCAGCCACAGCCTGCCAACGCCCGAGCGCCCATCCGAATCGTGTCCCTTGGCATCGCGCCCTGGGTTGCGTCCTACGGGCAATGCCAGCGTCGCCTGCAATTGGGCGCCGGGCTGAAAGTCCCACACCACCGACGCGCCCGCACCGGCCAGGACGTAGCTGTTCTTCAAGCCGATGTCGTTGCTGTTCCACAGCGGCCACAGCCCGTGGTGAAGTTGAACCCAGCCCGCATCGAAAAATAGCAGCACGCCCAACTGCCGGGAGAGTTCCTTGCGCCACTCCAGGTTCACCAGGGCCGCGTCGTCGCCGCTGGCCTCGCCGATCGGATAGGCTCGCACGCCTTGTGGCCCGCCGAGCGCGAATTTCTCCGACGAGTCCAGGTTCTTGCTGGCAGTCTGCATCAGCGCCGACGCATAGAGCGTGGCGTCTCTGTCCAGGCGCAGCACTTGCGACACCTGCGCATAGAGCTTCAAGGATCGGCCCTGTGATTGTGCGGTGGTCGCGTCCTGCATTTGATCAGGGGCCCAGCCATCCAGGTTCAGACGGCCACCAGACAGCTGAATGGCGTAGCTGGTGTAAGCACCCAGCCCCGTGAAACTCAAGGGGTCGCTGTGGTCACCGCTGGCCGAAACGCTGACCGACAGGCTGCGCTTGTCGCTCGTTTTGCTGCCCAGCGATCGATTGACAAAGCTTCGGCTGGCCCCGT
Organism: Burkholderiales bacterium; assembly: GCA_038316205.1. Classification (GTDB taxonomy): domain Bacteria; phylum Pseudomonadota; class Gammaproteobacteria; order Burkholderiales; family Burkholderiaceae_C; genus Rubrivivax. Next base: position 4,055 of record JBBQAI010000002.1, on the reverse strand, counting down.
TGAAGGCGAGGCTCAGGTTGTCCAGCCGACTGCGGATCAAGGCATAGCTGGCATAAGCCGACAGGGCCGTGGCGCTGCCGTTGGAGTCCAGCGCTTTGATGGCGTCGTCGCAGCATAAGTCGTACCGCGAAGCAATCAGCGCGACGCCCGCGCGCCAGCCGTCCGTGCCCAGGGGCAGGTTGTAGGCCCCTCGAACGAAGCTGCTGCCCTGGCTGACCGAACCACGCAGCGACCATTGGTCACCCAGGCCATAAGCATCGTTCACCAGCAGACCTGCAGCCAATCGGTAGGCGCCGGTGTAGCGGTTGCCGCCGTTGTCCAGGTCCGCCGACGCCGATAGCACGGGGCCTTGCGCCGCCTCAACCACCACGCGTGAGCCACCGACCTCTTTGCCAGGGGCCAGCACGGCGCGCGCGCTGGTGGCCGGCAAGTCGTTCATCAGCAGCAAGCCACGCTCCAGGCGCTCCTGCAGCAAGGCCGAACCGGGCGCCTGTGAGCCGGCCAGAAATTCGCGCAGGGTGGCTTCACCGATCCGGGTGCCGGGCGCTCTCTTGACGCTGATCTCTTCGAGTCGGCCTTCAAGCACGCGAATTTCGACCGTACCGTCCGCTATGGTTTGCGGCGGCAGGTAGGCCCGTGCCGTGAACAGCCCGCGGCTTCGCAGCCATTGCTCGAACTGTTCAGCGGCACGGTTCATGCCCTCCAACGTCAAGGGCCTGGTCAGGAAGCCTGCCAGAAAAGCCTGCGCCTGCGCTGCCGGCACCGCCGTCAGTCCGACAACCCGCCAGGCCTTGATCGTGATGCGCGGGCCTTTGTCGTCGGGCCTGTCAACAGACTCAGCCGTCCCTTTCTCGGCACGAGGGACTTGCGGCGCGGACGGCTGTTCGCGCCGCAATTCGTCGCGCAACAGCGAGCCGGCGTCAGGCGCTGCGGCCCAGAGCGCCGCAGGTGTCAAAGCCGCAGCAAAGACGATGCTCAAGGCCGGCTTCAGACCCGGACGGACAGGTAGGCGGTTGGCAACTATTTTTTCTCTCCCGTGCCGGTGGAACCGGTAGTGCCCGTGGTGCCCGTGGTGCCCGGGCCTACGCGCATCGGGGTCAACAAATATTCACCACCTGCCGAGTGGCCCGCCGAGCTCAGCGTGCCGTACTGCGGAACCTGTGGAAATTCTTTCGCGATCGAATCCTTGATGCGGGTGTACAGCAAGTTGCCCGGTGTCTCGGCTTCCATCCGCTGCAGGGCCTGGATGAAGTTCCAGGCAAAGATGGAGTGGTTGTCGCGCCCTTCGTCTGCCACAGGCTCGTCGCCGCCCGACGAGAAGGCCGTTACCGAGCGCCGTGTCAGGGTCTGATCGCGGCTGATGTTCAGGCTGTCGATGACCTGACCTTCGCGAGTCAGCGAGCCCGAGTAGCAACTGTCGGAAACCAGCATCACCTGCTTGGCGGGCACCTTGCCCAACGCGCGCGAAATGGTGTCGTTCGAGATCCACTTTGCGGGGTTGTCCGGCGTGGCATCCACCGGTATCCAGTATCCGGTCTTCTTGCCTTCGTCAAGGTAGCCGTGTCCGGCATACATGATCAGCACGCTGTCGTCCTGCGTGGTGTTGCGGATCAAGCCGTTGAGCGCGTTGATGACCTGTTCGCGCCCCGCGTTTTCCACCACGGTCACGTCGTAGCCGAACTTGTCCTGCAGTTCGGCGCCGATCGCGCGGACATCGTTGATGGGCGTATCCAGCTCGTCGATCGGTGAACGGTATTGGTTGTTGCCGATCAGCAAGGCCACGCGCCGCTTCACTTCGGGCAGGTAGCCTTGTTGACGGCCCCGAACGAGCGGACTGACGATGCACGAGCCGCCGCCCTCGGCCGCGCAGTCTGCGATGTCAGCCGCCTTGGGGTCGCTCTGCAGCAGCGACAGGGCGCCGGCGAACAGGTCGGTACGTGCGCCTTGCTGCCGTTCGCCCAGTGCCTGCAGGTCCTCGCGCGTCAACACGCCGGCCAGCGTGGGCAGCGCCTTGGACGAATCCAGCACCAGCTTGGGCGGTACAGCGGTGGCACCTGGGCCAGCCGCCAGCACGGCGGGGAAGTTGAGTCCGTTGGCGCCGCCGGTGCCGAGATTGGCCGTACTGGCAACGGAAATGCCCACGGTGGAGCCTGCTGAGCCCGTGACTTCGGACTGCTTCTCGGACTGCTGGCTCACATAGTTCTGGACCGCCGCAGTGGCCGCATTTTCGTTGCTGACCGCCGTGATGTTGGCGCGCAGGCCCGATTGCTGAACCAGGCTGTAGTTGGCGGCATCGGCACCGGACAGCGTGGTGCCGCTGACCGTCACCGCAATGCCGTTGCCTGCCTGGCTGCCGGCGAAGGTGCCGACGGGCGCTCCGGCAGCGGCGACCACGTCACCGGCCAGCGGTGTCAGCGTTGCCGTCCCTCGAATCACGGCGACCGTGGTGCCGTCGTAAGGCTTGTCGGCGGCCGTCAGGCCGCGCACGGCCAGAGGCGCCTGGGTGATGGTCGCGGTCAGCCCGGTGGGTTGCACCAGGCTGTAGTTGCCGGCGTCTGCGCCGGCCAAGATATAGCCGCTGACCGAGACGGCCTTGGCCACGCCCGCGTTCTTGTCAGCGAAGCTGGCGGTGGCCGTCCCGGTCAGGCTCAGGCTGTCTGCACCCAGCGCTGCGACGCCAGCCGTGCCGGCCAGCGTGGCGACCGTGGTGGTGTCATAGACCTTGTTGCTGGCACTCAGCCCCGTGACCGCCAGGTTGGCCTTGCTGATGTCGGCCTTCAGACCCGCCAGCGGCGCGAGGACATAGTTCCCGGCATCGGCGCCGGACAAGCCCAGGCCGCTGACGCTCACCGCCTTGGCCGTACCGACGTTCTTGTCCGTGTAGCTGCCCACCGCGATACCTGTCACGGCAACGCTGTCACTGCCCAGCGCCAGAACGGCCGCCGTGCCGGTCAGGGCCGCCAGCGTGGTGGCGTCGTAGACCTTGCTGGATGCGGTCAAGCCCGTCGCCGCCAAGCTGGCTGGTGTGATGTTCGCGGTCAGGCTGGCCGGTGCGACGAGCGTGTAGTTGCCGGCATCGGCCCCGCTGAGGGTCAAGCCGGTCACCGAAACGGCCTTGGCCGCGCCGACGTTCTTGTCGGCAAATCTGCCAGACACCGTGCCACCCAGCGCTACGGCATCGGAGCCCAGCGGCGTGACGGCAGCCGCGCCCGCCAGCGTGGCGGCTGCGGTGGCGTCGTAGGTCTTGCTGCCGGCGGCCAGACCGCTCACGGCCAGCGAGGCTTGGGTGATGGTCGCGGTCAGCCCCGTGGGTTGCACCAGGCTGTAGTTGCCGGCGTCTGCGCCGCCCAAGGTATAGCCGCTGACCGAGACGGCCTTGGTCGTACCCGCAGTCTTGTCGGCGAAGCTGGCGGCGGCCGTGCCGGTCAGGCTCACGCTGTCTGCACCCAGCGCTGCGAAGCCAGCCGTGCCGGCCAGCGTGGCAGCTGTGGTGGTGTCATAGACCTTGTTGCTGGCACTCAGCCCGGTAATCGCCAGGTTGGCCTTGCTGATGTCGGCCGTCAGACCCGCCAGCGGTGCCAGGACATAGTTCGCGGCATCGGTGCCGGACAAGCCCAGGCCGCTGACGCTCACCGCCTTGGCCGCACCGACGTTCTTGTCCGTGTAGCTGCCCAGCGCAGGGCCCGTCACGGCGACGCTGTCGCTGCCCAGCGCCAGAACGGCCGCCGTGCCGGTCAGGGCCGCCAGCGTGGTGGCGTCATACACCTTGCTGGATGTCGTCAGGCCCGTCACCGTCAAGCTGGCCGGCGTGATGTTCGCGGTCAGGCTGGCCGGTGCGACGAGCGTGTAGTTGCCGGCATCGGCCCCGCTGAGGGTCAAACCGGCCACCGAAACGGCCTTGGACGTGCCGACGTTCTTGTCGGCAAAGCTGCCAGACACCGTGCCACCCAGCGATACCGCATCGGTGCCGAGCGGGGTGACGGCCGCCGTGCCCGCAAGGATGGCGGCCGTGGTGGCGTCGTAGACCTTGCTGGATGCGGTCAAGCCCGTCGCCG
>JBBQAI010000137.1:0-10748 GCA_038316205.1 Burkholderiales bacterium | reverse complement strand
GAACGTCTGCATCTGCCCGTCCACCGTGTCGGCGAAAGCGCGCACCAGGGCACCGGTGGTGTCGCGGGCGAACAGGCCGTCCCAGTCGCTGCCCCAGACCAGCTTGATGACATGCCAGCCGGCGCCGCGGAACAGCTTTTCCAGCTCGTCGATGATGCGGCCATTGCCACGCACCGGGCCATCGAGGCGCTGCAAGTTGCAGTTGACCACCCAGACCAGGTTGTCCAGCTTTTCGCGCGAAGCCAGTGTGAGTGCGCTCATGCTCTCCGGTTCGTCCATCTCGCCGTCGCCGAACACGCCCCAGACCTTGCGGCCTTCGCAGTTGAGCAAGCCTCGATGCGTCAGGTAGCGCATGAAACGCGCGTGGTAGATCGAGCTGATGGGTCCTATGCCCATTGAACCCGTGGGGAACTGCCAGAAGTCCGGCATCAGGTAAGGGTGCGGGTAGCTGCTCAGGCCGCGTGCGCCGCTGCCCTGCGTGAAGGCCGGTGCGGTCAGCTCTTGCCGGTAGTGCGCCAGGTCGCCTTCGCTCAGCCGGCCCTCCAGGTAAGCGCGGGCGTAGACACCGGGCGCGCTGTGCGGCTGGAAAAAAACCAGGTCGCCGCCTTGCGTGAGCGTGCGGGCCTTGAAGAAGTGGTTGAAGCCGGTTTCGAAGAGGTCGGCCGCGCTGGCGTAGCTGGCGATGTGGCCACCCAGTTCTCCGTAGCTGGCGTTGGCGCGCACCACCATGGCCAGCGCGTTCCAGCGCATCAACGAGGCCAGGCGTTCCTCGATGGCCAGATCGCCGGGGAAGGGCGCTTGCGCGTCCACCGCGATGGTGTTCACGTAGGGCGTGCACAACTCGGGCGCCCAGCCCACGTGCTGCTCGCGGGCCAGACGGGCCAGTTCGTCCAGCATCCAGCGCGCTCGCTCGGGGCCCTGGGTGCGCAGCAGCGTCAGATAGGCCTCGCGCCACTCGGCGGTTTCCTGCGGGTCTGTATCGCCGGCCAGGACTTCAGGCAAGGCGCATGGATGGGCAATCGGCACGGCGGGTGTCATGCGGTCATTGTGCGGGCGGTCGCTGGCTTGCACACGCAAGAATGATCGGCTGGGTGTTGCTGCGACCCGCAGCACATCGGACAGCTGGCAGTCGAAGGAAGTTTCGAATGAACAGGACGAGCACGCCCGATCTGGACGTCACCGGTGTTGTAGCGACCATCACACTGCGCCGACCCGAGCCGGCCAACCGCCTGGGGCCCGAAGACCTGAACGCGTTGGTCGCCCACATCGCCACTGTGAACACCCGGCCTGAGGTGCTGGTGTTGCGCTTGTGGGCCACCGACGAATGCTTTTGCAGCGACCACGACATCGTCCTTACCGGCGAAGCCGGCACTGCCCGTTTCGAGGACATGGCCGACGCGTTGGAGCAGGCCCGTCCGGTCACCCCCGCAGGCATGGCGCACCGGCGCTGTTGGGCTTGAAGAAGCACCTGCAGCGCATCGCACGCGGCACGCTGGACGTGGCCGAATTGCAGCGCGACATCGCGGCCACCGCACAGTCGGCCGATCTTCAGGAAGATCGCGCGGCCGCCTTGCCAAATTTTCTGCACGATGTGTTGCGAAACCTGCGCCAGGCTGAGAGAGGTGTCGGCCTTGCTCGTCCGGGCTCTACGGGGCGGGTGATGTCAGCCGCGACCCGCGCGACGCGCTGAACAAATATGCCCGGCGTGACGACGGCTTCGGGGTCGACCTCGCCGACGGTCCGCCATGTGCGCCTCGATCAATGCGAAGTCGGCTCGCAAGGTGCACACCAGCATGTGCTGTATCCCACGGATGCTGCGCACGCCTTGCCCGCAGCCAGGTCGGTGCCTGCCGGCGCTGTGGCTGCTGAAGGTCAGGCCCTTGGCGCCCTGGCCCAGCAAGTCGCCGGTCAGCACGGTGGGCAGACCGGCGCCCGGTTTCACCGTTTTCGTCGACGGCCGGTGCAGGCGATCAGGTGCGGCGATCAGGCCGGACGATCAGGCCGGACGATCAGGCCGGATCGCCGGTGTCGGGCACGAGGCCTGCGGCACGTACGGCAGGGATGAGGCACAACTCGTCGTTGTCCGACGTGTCGCCCGACACACCGACGGCCCCCAGCACATCGCCGCTGGCATTGCGCAACAGCGCACTGCCGGCCACTGGCGCCATGCGCCCGTCAGAGATGGCGTTCAGCGCATCGAAGAACACCGGCATTTTCTGCGCGCGGCGCGCCAGTTCTCGGCCGCCGAACCCCATGCCCAAAGCGCCCCAGGCCTTGGCCGTGGCCAATTCGGGCCGCATGATGCTGGCGCCGTCGGCCCGCTTCAGCACGACGACATGACCGCCAGCGTCCAGCACCGCCACGGTCAGCGGCGCAAAGCCGAGTTCACGGCCTTTGGCCAGTGTCACGTTTGCAATGGTGTCGGCTTGTTCGAGCAGCAGTCGGGTCATGCAGTTTGTCTCCGTTCTGTGGCGCAAGCTCGGCCTGAGGCTCAGAGGCCCAGCGTTGAAGCGATGATGTTCTTTTGAATCTCTGACGTTCCGCCGCCGATGGTGGCCAGGCGCGAATCGCGGAAGAAGCGCTGCATCGGGTACTCCATGCAGTAGCCGTAGCCGCCCAGGATCTGCAGGCAGATGTCGGAAATCGTCTTGTACGACTCCGCCACGTAGTACTTCAGCACTGCCGCGTCGGCGCGTTCGGCTTTGCCGTTTTCCATCAACCAGGCATAACGGCGCACCATGGTCTGCGCGGTGTCCAGCATCACCTTCATGTCGGCAAACTTGTGCTGCGTGACCTGGAAGCTGCCGATGGTCTTGCCGAACTGCTGGCGGGTCTTGGCGTAGTCCAGCGCGTACTCGAAGGCTTGCCGGGCCGCACCGATGCGGGCCGCCGACAAGCACAGCCGTTCGTAGCGCAGCGTGTCTTCGCAGATCGACCAGCCTTTATCGATTTCACCCAGCAAGGCCGTGCGCAGCACCCGCACATTCGTGTAGGTGACCTCGGTGGTGCCGATGGCGCGTTGACCCAGCGTGGCGATCTTGCGCACCTCGATGCCGGGCAGGTGCGTGTCGACCAGGAAGGTGCTGATGCCGAGTTGCTTCTTGCCCTGGTCGCTGGTGCGCACCGCCAGCAGCACGTAGTCGGCAATGTCCATCCCCGATGTCCACTGCTTGCGGCCGTTGATGACGAAGTGATCACCGTCGGCGACAGCCCGCGTGCGCAGTGCTGCCGCGTCCGAGCCGGAATCGGGCTCGGTCAGTCCAAAAGCAAATGAAATTTCGCCCTTGACGACGCCGGGCACGATGCGCTGCTTTTGCTCCTCGGTGCCGTGCTTCAGCACCGCATAACAGCCGAAGGTGAAACTGCGAAACAGCCACAGGCCCAATTCTTCGAAGTGGTGTCCGGTCTCTTCCAGCAGCAGCGCCAGATCGGTGGCGCTGCCGCCAGCTCCGCCGTATGCCTCTGGCGCAATCAAGCCCAGCCAGCCATTGCGCGCCAGGGCGTTGAAGGCCTCACGCGGCGGCGTCATCTGCTCGTCGCAACGCGATGCGTAGGCCATGCTGCAGACGTCGTCAAGCAAGGTGCGCACATGGTCCAGCATGGCTTGCTGGTCGCTGCTGATCCCGAAATCCATGGCCGTGCTTTCTGTTCGCTGTCGCTGCGATGTGTGGTTCGTTTGTTTCAAGTGATTGAATCACTTGCTTGAATGCTAAGCGCTGGCGGGTGGAGTGTCAAACCGGGGGCAAGTGAGGTGTCAAGCGGTGGGCCGCATCGGCACTGGCGCAGGAACCGATGCCAGCGCCTTGGCCAGGGCCAGCGCTGGCTCGAACGGGTCACCGTCCACCACCTGCGTCACCAGTCCCCAACGGTGCGCCCGTTCGGCGTCGAATGGACGGCCGGTCAAGGCGGCATAGGCCAGGCCGCGTGGCGTGAGGCTGTTGCCGGCGGCCTTGACGATTTGCGCGCCTGGTACCAGGCCGAAATTGATTTCGGGCAGGCCGAAGCGGGCGCTGCGATCGGCCAACACCACGTCAGAACAAGCCAGGATGGGCAGCGCGCCACCGAAGCAATAGCCCTGCACGGCCGTGACGATGGGCTGCGGCATCTCGAGCAACAGCCGGGTGCGCCAGTGCTCGGTGGCGGCACGCGCACGCCGCAGCAATTCAGGCGGGCGCGTGGAGCTGTCGAAGAAATCCTTCATGTCCATGCCGGCCGAAAAGTGCCCGCCGATGCCGTGAAAAAGCAGCACACGCACGGCGCAGTCGTGTTGCGTCTTCAGCAGGATGTCTTCCAGCGCCAGCGTCAGCTCCACGCCGATCGCATTGCGCTTGGCAGCGCGGTCCAGGCCGATGCAGCGCACGCCAGCGCCCTCCTCAAAACCCAGATCGACGATGCGCAGCACCGCTTCAGGCGCCCAGACCGGGCTTGCTCTTGCCGGCCAGGAAGCTCTCGACGGCGGCGGCGCGCGGCGACGGCCGGCCTGCCTGCAAGGACTTCAGCTCGGCGAACTTTGCCGCGTTGAAGTTGAGCACGGCATCCCAGTCCATCGCACCTACATGCCGCAGCGTTTCCTTGGTGAACTGCAGCGCCAGCGCGTCCTTGCTCAGGAGTTCGGCGACGAGCTCGTGGGTCTTCCGCGCCAATTCAGCCGCCGGCCAGCTCTGGGTCACAAGACCGAACTCCTCGGCTTGCCGGCCATCGAAGGGCTTTCCCGTCAGGGCGTGAAGGCTGACCGCGCGCGCCGACATCACGCGTGAGACGGCCTTGGCGGAAAGTGCCGAAAGCACATTTTCGTCTGCGGTGTCGGGCAGGCTGAAGCGCGCTTCGTCAGCGCAAACGACGATGTCGCACGACTCGATCAGGCCAATGGCGGCGCCGGCGCAAACGCCGCAGACCATGCCGATGACCGGTTGCGGCAGCACCCGCAGCCAGCGCGTGCGGCAGCGCTCGGCGGCAGCGCGGGCGCTGCTCGACTGACGTGCGTCATGCGCAGCGGCGTCGTTGAAGTCAGCGTCGTCAAGGCCAGCGCAGAAGTTGTCGCCAGCACCGCGCAGAACCACAACACGCACTTCGGTGTCAGTGGCAACAGCCTGAAGCAGTCGGTCGATATCGAGTGCCATCTGCACGCCGATGACGTTGTTTCGTTGCGGGCAGTTCAGGGTGATGGTCAGCAAGCCGTCGGCCAGATGTGCGAGCACCTGATGCAGCGCGCCGAAGCTGCCGTCGGGCCCGGTGTAGGGAACCGCTGTGATATCGGCAGTCATGCGGCGCGCAGCCCCGCCGCAGCGAACCGGATCAGCTGCTCCAGCGCGGCTTCGGCGTCGCGGGTGTCGATGCCGCCGTCTGTGATCGACTCGATGCGTCCGGGCATCGCCATCGTGTAGACCATCGCCCCCAGCACGAAGTGAAAACGCCAATAGAGGTCTGCGGGCGCGACCTGGGGCAGTGCGCTGGCCAAGGCGGAAAGCGCCATCTCGCTGGACTTGTTGAAGGCCTGTCCCAGCGCCGCACGCCGCACTTCTTCGCGCTCGAAGGCCATGCGCGCGCGCAGCATCGTGAAGGCCACGCCGTCGGGCGTCTTCAGGGCATCCAGAGCCGGCTGCAGGAAGGCACGCAGAACGGCATCGAGTTTCGGCCGACCGTTCCTGTCGAGCTTGAGTTGACCCAACAACTCTTCCCGGCGCGCTGCGATGGGGCGCGCGCGCAAGGCAAACAAAGCTTCGAGCACCGCCTCTTTCGAGCCGAAATGGTAATGCGCCGCGGCACTGTTGGCACCAGCCGCCGTTGTGATTTCGCGCAGGCTGACCGCGTCGATCCCGCGTTCGCTGAACAGCTGTTCGGCTGCGCGAAGGATGCGGTCCGGTGTGCTGGCTGCAGCGTCGACGCCGGCTTCGGCTTCCTTGCGAGTCCTGGGTGCTAGCGAGCTGGTGGCCATGCGCCGAATTCTAACGAAAGATTGAATTCAATCAACTGCTTGATTGACCCAATTGATTGATATATCGTCTTTAGCAAGTAGCCGGCCGAGCCGCTGAACCGCGCAACGTCAACCTGCAGACCTGGAGACACATGGACATCCTGAACCGCGCCCTTGCCCGGCCGTACTTGCTGCAGCTTTCGCTCTCTGCGATCCTGATCGCTGGTGCCGGCATCTGCCACGCGCAGCCCTATCCCAACAAGGCCATCCGGGTGATCGTCCCCAGTTCACCCGGCGGCAGCCCCGACGTTTTGGCGCGGCTCATCGCGGGGCCTTTGTCGGAAGAGCTGGGCCAGCCTCTGGTGGTCGAAGCCATTCCTGGCGCCGCGGGGATCATCGGTACCGACAAGGTGGCCAAGGCAGCAGCCGATGGCTACACGCTGCTGTACGGCTTCAACCAGATCGCGACGATGAACCCGACGCTGTACAAGAAGCTGCCCTACCAGCCCGAACGCGACTTGGCGCCCCTGGGGCTGACGCTGAACTTGAGCTACATGTGGATCGCCACCAGCGACTTTGCACCCAACACCATCGACGAGCTGACCAAGCTGAACCGCGCCAAGCCGGGAACCGTCAACTACGCGTCCACCGGTCTGGGCTCGGCAGCGCATCTGGGCGGGGTGCTGCTGGAACGCATGACCGGCACGCAGATGATCCATATCCCGTACCGCAGCAACACCAATTCCGACCTCATGGCCGGCGTGGTGCAGTTGAAGCTGGACCCGGTGGCCGCGTCCATCGGTCTGGTCAAGGCTGGCAAGGTGAAGGTGCTGGCGGTGAGCTCGCCGAAACGGCTGGCTGTGCTGCCCGATGTGCCGACTGTCGCCGAGACCGTGCCGGGCTACGAGATGACAGGCTGGCAGGGCTTCTGGGCGCCCGCCGGAACACCGCCGGCGATCATGCAGCGGTTGAATGCCGCCATCGTGAAAGTGGTGCGGGCACCTGAAATGCAAAAGCGCATCCAGGAACTGGGCTACGAGCCTTTGGGCTCGACCCCGAAGGAGATGGCCGACCGCATCCGAAGCGAAACCGTCACCTGGACCGGCATCATCAAGCAGGCCAACATCAACATCGAGCAATGACCGGCGGTCTGCCTTGAGCGCGATCCTGGGCGCAAGCATGAATGACAGCGAGCCGAGCTTAGCCACCCTGCGCATCACGCGACACGACCGCGTGGCAGTGCTGACGCTGCAACGCCCCGAGGCGATGAATGCCATCAGCATGCAGATGAGGGCGGAATTGCGCCGGGCACTGGAAGGTCTGCAACAAGACGCCGGCATCGGCGCTGTGGTACTGACCGGCAGCGGCGACAAGGCCTTCTCGGCCGGCATGGATTTGCGCGAATTCGCGCGCCTCAGCAGCGAACTCGGCACCGCCGAAATCAAACGCGTGCGCGCCGCCAACAGCGACGGCATCGCGGCTTTCGACAAGCCCATCATCGCGGCGGTCAATGGCCTGGCCATGGGCGGCGGGGTGGAACTCGCTTTGCTCTGCGACATCGTCTTCGCAGCTGAAGACGCCAGCTTTGCTTTCAGCGAAATCAAGCGCGGTCTGATGCCTGGCAACGGCGGCACGCAAAGGCTGTCGCGCCGCATCGGCAAACCGCGCGCACTGGAGATGATCCTCACGGGCCGCGTGGTCGATGCGCAGGAAGCCTTGGCCATCGGTCTGGTGGAGTTCGTGGTCCCGCGTGCCGACCTGTTGACGCGTGCCCTTGGGCTGGCCACGCAGATGGCTGCCAATGCCCCGCTGGCGCTGCGTTACGCCAAGGTCGCCGTGCAGCGGGGTGCGGAGATGTCGCTGGAAGACGGGCTGCGTCTGGAGCAGGACCTGGCCAGCTTTCTGTACACCACCGACGATGCCAAGGAAGGCCCGCGTGCCTTCCTGGAAAAACGTGCGCCGGTCTGGCGGGGACTATGACGGACTCAAGCGCCATGACCGCCGGCCCGATGTTTCGCACCTTGCTTTTCGCGCCCGGCAGCAGGCCCGAACTGCTGGCCAAGGCGCAGACCAGCGCGGCCGATGCGTTGATCTTCGACCTCGAGGATTCGGTGCCGCTGAACGCCAAGGACGTGGCCCGCGGCAACGTGGCCGACGCGCTGGCTGCCGGTCTCGCCAAGCCGATGGTTCTGCGCATCAACAACCCGCGCGCGGGCGACTTTCGCGCCGATCTGGCTGTGCTGCGCCAGGCCGCGAACAACATGAATGTGATGGGTGTCATCCTGCCCAAGGCCGACGACGCGGCCGATGTGCAAACCGTGGCTGCAGAACTCGACCGGATCGAATCGCAAGCCGGCTGGGCAGCGGGCACGTTGACCATCCTGCCGCTGGTGGAAACCTGCCTGGGGCTGCGCAACACCTACGACATCGCAGGCGCATCGCCGCGCGTCTGCGGCATGGCGCTGGCCAGCGCTGAAGAAGGCGATTTCATGGTCGACCTGGGCGGGCGCTGGACGCCCCGCAGCCTGGCCCTGACCTATCCGCGCAGCAAGCTGGTGGTCGACACGCGCGCTGCCGGCCTGCCGTGGTTGGTGGACGGCGTGTTCATGAACCTGAAGGACATCGATGCGCTGCGCGCCGAATGCCTGGTGGCGCGCGAACTGGGCTTCGTCGGCAAGATGGCCATCCATCCGACGCAACTGGCGGTGATGCACGAAGTGTTTTCTCCGACGGCCGATGAGGTCGAACATGCACAGGGTCTGCTGCTGGCCTTCCGCGAAGGCGAGGCCCGCGGCGTCGGCGCCGTGAAGTACCGCGGCATGATGGTCGACTACGCCAACGTGCGGTTGGCCGAACGCACGTTGGCGCTGGCTGTGGCGCGGTGAGCTCGTCTGCTGCGATGCCTGTGGCCCCTGTGCCACCCGCACCCCCGGAGGCCCAGGCCGTCGAGCCCTACAGCAGCGTCCCCGGGCGGCATTACGCGCCGCTGCGCAACCTGGCCGACGTGCTGGCGCTGGAGCAGGTGCCGCTCGCGCAGCGCATCACCCGCTGGGACTTTGCGCTGAACTTGCTGGATGGCTGCCGCCACGCGCCGCAGCGCGCGGCCCTGCACGTCACCGACAACGGCGATCTCGACGGGCCTGTGCTCAGCTGGACCTTTGCCGAACTGGCGCAACGCTCGCTGCAGGTGGCGAACTTGTTGCGTGCTGAAGGCATCATCGCCACCGACGCCTTTGCCATCGTCAGCCCCACGGTGCCGGCACTGTTCGCCACCCTGATCGGCGGGCTGCTGACCGGTAGGCCCTTCCCGATCAACTGGATGCTGGACGCGCCAGCCCTGGCCGACCTGATCCGCGTGTCCGGCGCCAAGGTCGTGATCGCCCTGGGCCCCACGCCGGGCTTCACGGTGCATGCGAACGTGCTGGCTGCACTCGCCCTGCTCGATGCGCCACCGCGCCTGTTCACGCTGCACGACCCGTTCGCAGCGCCGCACGCTGACGACCTGATGACGGCTGCCGCGGCCCACCCGCAGGACCAACTCGCCTTCGAGCGCGCCACGGCGCAGCGCTTTGACGTGGCCTGCTACGTGCATTCCGGCGGCACCACCGGCCACCCCAAGATCGTCAAGATCCTGCACGGCGGCTTGGTCTACCGACAATGGGCAGCGAATCAATGTCTGGCCTTCACGCCTGACGACGTGGTGCTGTCGGACACCCCGTTGTTCCACATCGGCGGCCTGCTGGTTCGCGGCCTGGTGTCCACGGCCGATGGCCACACCACCATCGTACCCAGCATGCATGGCGCGCGCGACAAACGCTACATCGCCAACTACTGGCGCTATGTCGAACGTTTCGGTATCACGCAGATTTCCGGCGTGCCCACGACGCTGTCGGTGCTGGCCAAGAACCCGCCGACCACCGAGCACATCGGCACGCTGCGACCGTATTTCGCGACCGGCTCGACCGCCATGGCGCCGGCCGTGCAAAGCCGCATCGGCGAGATCACCGGCGCGCGCGCGCTGCAAAGCTACGGCCTGACCGAGAACACCAGCCATGCGTCGGTGGACCCGCGGGACGGTGAGATCCGCGCTGGTTATTCTGGGCTGCGCGTGGCCTACATGCAGCTGCGTGTCGTCGAGATGGCTGCCGACGGTCGCGTGCTGCGCGACTGCTCCCCGGACGAGGACGGCATGGTGCTGGTCGGCGGGCCGGGTGTGGCCGGCGGCTACCTCGACGAAACGCAGAACTGCGGTGCCTTCCTGCCTGACGGCTACTTCGTCACCGGCGACCTGGGCAGCTTGTCGGCCGACGGCTACATCCGCATCAGCGGCCGCTTGAAGGACCTGATCATCCGCGGCGGCCACAACATCGAGCCGCGCCTGATCGAAGACGCGTTGCTGCAGTCACCGTGGGTCGCGCAGGCTGCCGCCGTCGGGCGCCCTGACGCACATGCGGGCGAATTGCCCATCGCCTATGTGGAACTGCATCCCGGCGCGCAGGTGACGGCCGAAGAACTGTTGCGCTTCGCCGCGGCGCGCATCCCCGAGCGGCCTGCCGTGCCCAAGGAAATCGTGGTGCTGGACAAGCTGCCACTGACCGCAGTGGGCAAGCCCATGAAGCACCTGCTGCAACTCAGCGCGGCCAAAAAGGTCTTCCACGAAGCCCTGCGTGAGCTGCCCGGGACTTGGAACTTGGAAGTCGTCAACACCGGTGGCAGCGGACTGAAGACGACCTTGACGTTGCACGACGCTGCGGCGGGCACGCAGGCTCTGGCCGATGCCGTGCTGTCGACGTTTTCGACCCCGTATGTGATCCTTTTCGAACGCCTGCCATTG
>JBBQAI010000030.1:0-40558 GCA_038316205.1 Burkholderiales bacterium | reverse complement strand
CCAGGCGCAGCACCGCGCCGCGCAGGCCGGGCACCGACAAACAGCCTTCCCAGCCTTCAACCTGCTCGTCACCCAGCGCCGTGATCACCGGGTTGATCAGCACCGTGGGCGGCACCGGCGGCGCTTCGGGGTAGCGAACGTTCTTGCTGTAGCCGAAGATGACCACCTGCAGGTCCACGCCGATCTGCGGCGCGGCCAGGCCGGCGCCCTGGGCGGCGGCCATGGTCTCGAACATGTCGTCGATCAGCGCCTTCAATTCGGGCGTGCCGAACTGGGCGGTGGGCAGTGGAGGTGCCACGCGCAGCAAGCGCGGGTCGCCCATCTTCAGGATTTCTCTGACGGTCATGGTGGGGTCGTGATCCAGGTTAGAAAGAAGCGCCCAATTCGGGCGTGGTTGGAGGGAATGACAGCGTCGGCACGATGAACAGCATGCGCAAAACCTGCTCCACCCGCTCGGCCGGGCCGCCGTGCACGCGCAGGCAAGCCACGCCCATCTCGTCCAGCCGCGCCAGCGTCCAGGCCTGCTGGGCGTTGCGAAAGCCGTCGTCGCGGCGGCAGCCGTCCTGCACGAATTCGAAGTCGGCGTCGCACAGCACCACCGCGTCGTAACGGCGGCGCGCCATCGCGTGCAGTTCGGGCGGCGCCTGGCCGTGGTCGTGCAGGCAGTACTGCAGCGTGGTCAGCGGCGTGGTGTCGCAGATCAACCAACTGCCGGGGGTGCCCATGAAGCTGGCGGCTTCGTCTTCCCATTCGATCTGCCGCCGTGCCACGGCCACCAGTTCGTCCACCGACAGTGTCACGCGCAATTCTTCCCAACGTTGGCGGCCGTATTCGGGCACCCAGGCGGTGTGCAGCTGTTCGGCCAGCGCGCGCGCCAGCGTGGTCTTGCCGGTGGATTCGCCGCCCAGCAGGGCCAGGCGGCGCACGGGCGGCGGAAGGATGGCGTTCATCGTTTCAAGTGGATTCAATGTGTTCGGCGGGTTCAGCGGCCAACAAGGCGCGCAAGCCTGTTTCGTCCAGCACGGCGATGCCCAGTTCGCGCGCCTTGTCCAGCTTGCTGCCGGCCTCTTCGCCCGCAACGACGAAATGCGTTTTCTTGGACACCGAACCCGCCACCTTGCCGCCGGCGGCTTCGATCAGCGCTTTCGCTTCGTCGCGCGTCAGCACCGGCAGCGTGCCGGTCAGCACCAGTGTCTTGCCGGCCAGCGGCTTGGGTGTGGTGTCGGCCGTGCCGTCACTCTCGGGCCAATGGATGTGGATGCCTTCGGGGTCGCGCAAACGGTTCACGACTTCGAGGTTGTGCGGCTGCTCGAAAAAAGTCCGGATGCTGAGTGCCACCACCGGACCGACATCATTCACTTCCAGCAGTTGTTCGACGCTGGCCGCGACGATGCGGTCCAGCCCACCGAAGTGCTGGGCCAGATCCTTGGCTGTGGCCTCACCAACGTGCCGTATGCCCAAGGCGTAGATGAAGCGCGCCAGCGTGGTGGACTTGCTCTTGGTCAGCCCGGCCAGCAGATTGGCCGCGCTCTTGCCCGCCATGCGGTCCATGCCCGACAAGCGTTCCAGATCCAGCGCATACAGGTCAGCCAGCGTGCGCACGTGATCGCCGTCCACTAACTGGTCCACCAGCTTGTCGCCCAGCCCTTCGACATCCATCGCGCGCCGGCCAGCGAAGTGCAGGATGGCCTGCTTGCGCTGGGCCGCGCAGAACAGGCCGCCGCTGCAGCGGTGGTTGACCTCCCCGCGCTCGCGCACCACGTGGCTGCCACAGACCGGGCAGGCCGTCGGCATGCGGAAGTTGGGCACGTAATTCGGGCGTTCGCCTCCATCCAAATTCGCTTTGCCGACGACTTCCGGGATCACGTCGCCGGCCCGCCTCACGATGACGGTGTCGCCCACGCGCACGCCTTTGCGGCGCAGCTCGAAGACGTTGTGCAGCGTGGCGTTGCTGACCGTGGTGCCGCCGACGAAGACCGGTTCCAGCTTGGCCACCGGCGTCAGCTTGCCAGTGCGGCCAACCTGGATGTCGATGGCGCGCAGCAGCGTCATCTGTTCTTGCGCCGGGTATTTGTGGGCCACCGCCCAGCGCGGTTCGCGGGTCACGTAGCCCAGGCGTTTTTGCAGCGCGGTGCTGTTGACCTTGTAGACCACGCCGTCGATGTCGAAGGCCAGGGCGTCGCGCTTGGCACCCATCGCTTCGTGGAACGCCACCAGGCCGGCGGCGCCCTGCACCACCGCGCGGTCGGCGCAGACGGGCACGCCGAAGGCGGCCAGCGCGTCCAGCGTGGCACTGTGGGTGTC
Source organism: Burkholderiales bacterium (assembly GCA_038316205.1). Classification (GTDB taxonomy): domain Bacteria; phylum Pseudomonadota; class Gammaproteobacteria; order Burkholderiales; family Burkholderiaceae_C; genus Rubrivivax. The sequence goes on along the minus strand of JBBQAI010000030.1, from coordinate 38,254 downwards.
GGGCTGATCCCAGCCCTGAACCTCACCCAGGCCGTAGGCGAAAAAGCTCAGTGGCCTCTGCGCAGCGATGGCCGGGTCGAGTTGCCGTACAGCACCGGCGGCCGCATTGCGCGGGTTGACGAACGTTTTCTCGCCCTTCTCGCGCTGGCGCTCGTTCATGCGTTCGAAGTCGTCGCGGCGCAGGTAGACCTCGCCGCGCACTTCCAGCACCGCCGGTGCCGCACCGGCCAGCCGCAGCGGAATCTCGCGGATGGTGCGGACGTTCTGCGTCACGTCCTCGCCGGTCTCGCCGTCGCCGCGGGTGGCGGCCCGCACCAGTGCGCCAGCCTCGTAACGCAAATTCATTGCCAAGCCGTCGAACTTCAATTCGGCGTTGTATTCGACAGCGGCCGCATCGGGTAGCAATGCCAGTTCGCGGCGCACGCGATCGTCGAAAGCCAGCGCGCCGGCCGGCGTGGTGTCGGTCTCGGTGCGGATGCTGAGCATGGCCACCGCATGCCGCACTGGCGTGAAACCGGCCAGCACCTGGCCAATGACCCGCTGCGTCGGTGAGTCCGGCGTCAGCAGTTCCGGGTGCGCGGCTTCCAGGGCCTGCAGTTCGGCAAACAGGCGGTCGTACTCGGCGTCCGGAATTTCCGGTTCGTCGTGCACGTAGTAGCGCAGGGCATGATGATGGAGTTGTGCCGCCAATTCGGCGGCACGCTGCGTGGGGTCTTCAACCGGCATGCGCAGCATTGTCTGGCATCGCCAGCGCCCTCTCCTTCTGCAGGCCCAACATGACTTTCGACTACGACCTGATCACCCTCGGCGCCGGTTCCGGCGGCGTGGCCGCCTCCCGCCGCGCGGCCCTGCACGGGGCCCGCGTGGCCATCGTCGAAGGCAGCCGCGTCGGCGGCACCTGCGTCATCCGCGGCTGCGTACCCAAAAAGCTGTTGATGTACGCGGCGCAGTTCGGCGACGCGCTGCGCGAAGCACGCGGCTACGGCTGGGAAGTCCCCACGCCACACTTCGAAATGGCCCGTTGGGCCGCCGCCAAGGCAGCCGAGACCGACCGCCTGGAAGGCATCTACCGCCAGATGTTGAAGGCTGGCAACGTGGCGCTGATCGAAGGCTGGGCGCGCGTCATCGGCCCGCAGCGCGTGCAGATCGGCGAGCGCGTCGTGACGGCCGAACGCATCCTGATCGCCACCGGCGGCAGCATCGTGCGCGACAGCATCCCCGGCATCGAGGTCTGCCCGACCAGCGACGACCTGCTCGACCTGGCCGCCCTGCCCGCGCGCGCGGCGGTCATTGGCGGCGGCTACATCGCGGTGGAATTCGCCAGCATGCTGGCGCGGCTGGGCGTGGCGGTCTGCCTGTACTACCGCGACCGCCTGCCGCTGCGCGGCTTCGACGAGATGCTGCGCGCCGGCTGTGCCGCCGAGCTGCAGGCCGCCGGTATCGAACTGCACCCGGGCAGCGCGCCCACCCGCGTGCAGCGCACAGGCGAGGGTGACACCGCAGGCTACATGCTGGTGTTGGGTGAGGACAGGGTCGTCGAATACCCCTGGGTACTGAACGCCACCGGCCGCCGCCCCAACACCGCCGACCTGGGACTGAACAGCCTGGGGATCCAACTCGACAAGGCCGGCGCGGTGCCGGTAGACAAGCACCAGCAGACCTCAGCGCCAGGCGTTTACGCCATCGGCGACGTGACCAACCGCAAGAACCTGACGCCGGTGGCCATCGCCGAGGGCCGCGCACTGGCCGACACGCTCTATGGCCCGCACCCGCGCAGCGTGGACCTGAGCCGCGTCGCCAGCGCGGTGTTCACGCTGCCGCCGATGGCCAGCGTGGGGCCGTCCGAGGCCGAACTGGTCGCAGGCCAGGTGGCGCAAGGGCGCCGCGTGCACGTCTTCGAAACCGACTTCCGGCCGATGAAACAAACCTTCATCGGGGGTACCGAACGCACGAGCATGAAGCTGTTGGTCGACGCCACCACCGACGTCGTGCTGGCCGTGCACATGATCGGCGCCGACGCGCCTGAAATCGTTCAGTGCCTGGCGGTGGCGCTGACTGCAGGCGCCACCAAGTCCGACTTCGACCGCACCATCGCCATGCACCCGACGGCGGCTGAAGAGTTCATGCTGATGCGTGAAGTGACGCGCACGTTGGAACCAGCGGCCGATGTCCGCGAGCCGACCCGCATCAGCGAGCCGCACTGAAAGCATTCAGCTGAACAAGCGCCGAGCCGCCGCCGAGCCGGCCGGCAAGTCCAGCGCTTCCAGGCGCAGGTAGAGCTTGTCCAGTTCCTGCCCGATTTCCGCGAAAGCCTGCAGGCTGATCGGCTGACCCTGATCGTCGCCCAGCGTTGCGTCCAGGTCGTCAGACAATTTGCGCGCGGCCAGGTGCCAGGCCGGGAATGGTTCTTTGGCAGCCGGTGTTTGCGGCACGTCCAAGGACAGTGTGCAGTCGCGGATGGCACTGGCCTGTGTCGCATCGTCCATCGCGGCCAGCGCCGCTTGGGCGTCCACCGCAAGCACCAACATCGGCGGCGCGCCTTCTTCGCCCGACGGCAGCACCAAGCGCCCTGGCACCAGGCCGGGTGCGAAGCCCAGGCGCGCTGCCACCTGCTGCACATAGGCCACCGACCAGGCCACGCTGTTGGTGCGCAGCGTGACGGTCAGTTGCGCGTCCAGCGGCCCGGTCAAGCCGTCGAGTTCTCGCGCACGGGCCACCACTTCCAGCATGTCGGGCGCGCTGGCGCCGTCGACACTGGCGCCCACGGCCTCGGCGTAAACCTGCAGCTTCTGCATGAATTCGCTGTATTCGATCTCGTTCAGCGGCCCGCTGCGGCTGGACAGTTGCACGCCAGCCTGCAGTTCGCCGTAGCGGCGGCCAGCGGCCAGCACCTCCCAGGTGCCGCTCTCGGCGTCCAGACCTTCGATGTAGAACGGTTTGCTGCCCGCACGGCGCGAAGGGGGCAGGTGGGCCAGCGCCAGTTCGCCACTGATGGGCGCTTCCACGGCCAGCGGCACGATGGCGTCGATCAAGGCGTCCAGGCGCGGCGTGCGGCGCGGCAGGGCACGCAGGGTGACGGATCCATCGGATCCTTCCATGACGACTGTGCCGCCGGCAGCGTCCGCGTCGGGCACCGTATCGCCATCGGCCGCGGCGCTGGCTGCAGCGCCGCCTTCGCCACCTTCGCCACCGCCACCACCGCCACCACCCATCGGCGGATCCAGCCGTTCACCGCTCATCACGCTGTCGGCTGCCAGGCGCCTTTGCTGGCGCCGGGTGCCCCACCACATCTGCAAGCCCAGCACGGCCAGCACCACCAGGCCCAGGATGGACAGCGCGGTGGCGAGCGTCATGCGGCCTCGGCCAGGCTCAATGCCGATTCCATGTCCACCGCCACGATGCGCGACACGCCCTGTTCCTGCATGGTCACGCCGATCAGTTGCTGGGCCATTTCCATCGGGATCTTGTTGTGGCTGATGAACAGGAACTGCGTGCCTTTGCTCATCTCGGTGACCAGGTTGCGGTAGCGCTCGGTGTTGGCGTCGTCCAGCGGCGCGTCCACTTCGTCCAGCAAACAGAAAGGCGCGGGGTTCAATTGGAAGATGGCAAAGACCAACGCAATCGCCGTCAGTGCCTTCTCGCCACCGCTCAGCAAATGGATGGTGCTGTTCTTCTTGCCCGGCGGCTGGGCCATCACCTGCACGCCGCTGTCGAGGATTTCGGTGCCCGTCATCACCAGCCGCGCGTTGCCACCGCCGAAGAGTTTGGGAAACATCAAACCGAAGTGTTCGTTGACCTGGTTGAAGGTGGAAGCCAGCAGGTCGCGCGTTTCGATATCGATCTTGTGGATGGCGTCGGCCAAGGTCTGGATGGCCTCGGCCAAGTCGGCGTTCTGGGCGTCCAGGAAGGTCTTGCGTTCGCGCGAGGCGGTCAACTCGTCCAGAGCAGCCAGGTTCACCGCGCCAAGCCCGTTGATGTCCTTGGTGATGCGGTCGATCTCGGTCTGCAGGCCCCACAACTTCACGGCGCCATCTTCGACGGTCTTGGACAAAGCTTCGAAATCGACCACTGCCGCCAGCAGTTGTTCCAGGTATTGCGCGCCGCCCAATTGCGCGGCCTGCTCTTCCAGTTGCAGCTTGGTGATCTGGTCGCGCAGCGGTTGCAGGCTGCGTTCGAAGCCCAGCTTCGACTCGTCAGCGCGGCGCAACTGCGCGCTCAGGTCGTCGTACTGGCTGCGCGCCGAACCCAGCGCCTGTTCACGGTCCAGCTTCAGCGCCAGCGCGGTTTGCAGGCCGGCCGAAGCGGCCTGGTCGTTGAAGGTGCCCAGCTCCAGTTGCAGTTGTTCGCCAGCCTGCGCGTTGGCGGCGACTTGTGCGGCGGCGGTCTCGATGCTGCGCACCAGTTCGTCGCGCCGGGCAGCCAGCGCGCGCGCCTGGAAGCGGGCTTCCTGGGCCTGGCGTTCCAGGGCGCGCTGCTGTTCGCGTGCATCGCTCAGCTTGCGCTCGGCCGCGATCACGCCGTCTTCCAGGTCAGCGTGGCGCTCTTGCGTGTTGGCCAGCGCCACGTCCAGTTCTTCGAAGCGCGCTTCGCCAGTGGCCCTTCGGTCTTCCAGCGCTTCCAGTTGGCCGTCGATCTCGGCCAGCTCTTTGCTGAGTTGTTCGCGGCGCGACGTTGCCGCTTCGGCCTGCTGGCTCAAGCGCAGCAGTTCGACATGCAAACCGTGGGCGCGGTTCTGCGCTTCGGCGGCTTCGCGGCGCGCCACCAGCAGGCGCTGGCTGGCGTCGGTGTAGGCAACTTCCAGGCGCACGGATGCGGTCTTGCTGTCGTCCGCCATAAACGCCTGCGCGCGCTGCTGGCGGTCGAGGTTTTCGATCTCTTGCGCGCGGGCCAGCATGCCGGCTTGTTCGCTGTCGGGCGCGTAAAAGGCCACCGCGTGCTGGCTGACCGCGTGCCCTTCGCGGGTCATGATGACTTCGCCGTGCGTCAATTGCGCGCGCTGGGCCATCGCCTCATCGATAGACGCGGCGGTGTAGACGCCTTCCAGCCAATCGGCCAGCAACGCCTTCAAGCTGGCGCCTTCCTGATGGTCCGCGAGACGCAGCAAATCGCTCAAGCGCGGCAGCGTGTTGTGGGTGCTCGGCGCACCTGCGTTGGGCCATGCGTAGAAAGCCAACTTGGCCGGCGGCGCGTCGGCGGCAAAGGCGCGCACCGTGTCCAGTCGGCCGACTGCCAGCGCGTTCAGCCGCTCACGCAGCGCCGCTTCCAGCGCCGGCTCCCAACCGGTTTCGATGTGGATCTGCGTCCACAAACCCTGCAGCCCGGTCAGGCCGTGGCGTTCCAACCAGGGCTTGAGCTTGCCTTCGGTCTGGACCTTTTCCTGCAGCGCACGCAAAGCATCCAGCCGCGCACCGATGTCGGCCAGCTTGCCCGATTCACTGTTCACCGTGGCCTGCGCGGCGCGGCGCTGTTCGTCCAGCAAGGGCACTTGTTCAGACAACTCTTGCAGCCGCGCGTCGGCCACTTCATGGGTCTCGGCGGCGCTGGCTTCCTGCAGCTTCAGCGCGTCCAGCCTGGCCAAGTCCGGTGCTTGAAGACCTTGCCGTTCACCGGCCAGCCGTTCACGGCGGCCCTTGAGCCCGCGCGACTGTTCTTCGATGTTGCGGCTGTCGGCCGCCAGCACCTGAATCTGCTGCTGGACCTGCGCCACCTGCGCGCGCTGCTGGTTGGCGGTGGCCTGCTTGGCGCGCACCCCGTCTTCCCAAGTCGGCAATTCCATCGCTTGCTCTTCAGCCTGCGCAGCCAGCACGCCGGCCTGCTCGTCGGCGCCTTCGATTTGCGCGGCGATGTCTTCCAGCTCGACATCGGCCAACGCCTGGCGCTGCGCCCAGGTCTCGTTCTGCGTCTTCAGCTCGACCAGCCGCAGCTCGGCGCGCTGGCGGCCTTCAACGACATAGCGGATGCGCTCTTCCAGCCGGCTGACGTCGAGCGACGCTTCAGCCAACAAGCCTTGCTTGGCGTGCAGTTCGTCGTTGGCGTCGTAATGCGCCTGGCGCACGCTTTCCAGTTCGGCTTCGACATGGCGCAAATCGGCAAGCCGTGATTCGAGCGCGTTGACGGCCTCGCTGGACGCTGCCTTCACGCGGGCTTCTTCGCTGGCGGCATCGCGGTGCTTCAAGAACCACAACTGATGCAATTTCAGCGTGCCCTGCTCTTGCAGCGTTCGGTACTGCGCGGCCACGGAAGCCTGGGTTTCCAGCTTGTCGAGGTTGCTGTTCAACTCGCGCAGGATGTCGTCGACGCGGGTCAGGTTTTCGCGCGTGTCCTTCAGCCGGCTTTCGGTTTCGCGGCGGCGTTCCTTGTACTTGCTGACGCCGGCCGCTTCCTCGAGGAACAAGCGCAGTTCTTCGGGCCGGCTTTCGATGATCCGGCTGATGGTGCCCTGGCCGATGATGGCGTAGGCCCGCGGGCCCAGGCCGGTGCCCAGGAACACGTCCTGCACATCGCGGCGGCGCACCGGCTGGTTGTTGATGAAGTAGCTGCTGGTGCCGTCGCGGGTCAGCGTGCGCTTGACGGCGATTTCGGCAAACGCGTTCCACTGACCACCCGCGCGCGCCAGGTTGTTCTCGAACACCAGCTCAACGCTGGCCCGGCTGGCCGGCTTGCGGTGGCCACTGCCGCTGAAGATCACGTCTTGCATGCTCTCGCCGCGCAGCTCACTGGCCTTGCTTTCGCCGAGCACCCAGCGCACGGCGTCCATGATGTTGCTCTTGCCGCAGCCGTTGGGCCCGACCACGCCGACCAGCTGCCCGGGTAGCTGGAAGGTGGTGGGTTCAGCGAAACTCTTGAAGCCCGAGAGCTTGATCTGTGTGAGGCGCATCGTCAGCGGCGGCGGCTGCAGTTTGGCCGTTTTGACTACGGCAGCACTGCGCGCAAGTGCTTGATTTGAATGGAAAAATGCGCCCTGGTTCGGGGCGCAAAACGGTCTCGATGATAGCATCGCGCCCCTTCGGAAACGCCCAGGCCGCCCGGCCGAAACGAAAGCACAGCATGGCCCGCAAGCCCCCCGTTCAGCCCTCACAGCGCACAGCACCGGCCGTTCCGCCGTCGGCACCCAGCAAAGACCTGCAGGTCTTCCCGAATCCGGCACCGGAACGCGACTACGTCATCCGCTTCGACGTGCCCGAGTTCACCTGCTTGTGCCCGTTGACCGGCCAGCCCGACTTCGCGCACTTCACCATCGACATCGTGGCCGACAAGCTGTGCGTCGAAACGAAAAGCCTGAAGCAGTATTTCTGGAGCTTCCGCAACGAAGGCGCCTTCCACGAAAAGGTCAGCAACGCCATCGTCAGCGACATCGTGGCGGCCATCCAGCCGCGCTTCATCCGCCTGCACGCCGACTGGTATGTGCGCGGCGGCATCCGCTGCTACATCACGGTCGAGCACCGCAAGAAGGGCTGGAAGCAGCAGCCCAAAGTGGACCTTCCGAGCGCCTGATGGCGCAGCTGCGCAGCCGGCCACTGGCGGTACCCGCGCTGGCTTCGCCTGGGACCCTCACCGACCGGCCCGCCTACCAAAAGTTCGCCGTCGACGTGCGCGCCAGCGCCATCGACGGCCAGGGCGCTTTCGCGGCCGAAACGATTCCCCAGAGACTGAAGATCGGTGAGATACGAGGCGAGAGCATCAGCGTGCAGCAGGCGCGCATACGCGCCACGCGCAGCGAACGCATCATGATCGTCGAGCTGTCGGACAAGAAGGCCATCGACTTCAGCAAATCCAGCGACCCGATGCGCTACACCAACCACAGTTGCCAGCCCAATGCGCGGCTGTGCATCCGCAACAGCCGCGTCGAGTTCTACGCGCTGAAGGCCATAACGGCCGGCGACGAAATCACCGTGAACTACGGCCCCACGCACCACGAGGGCCGCCTGGCCTGCCGGTGCGGCGCAGCGAGCTGCGTCGGCCGGCTCTGAACCCCGGCGCAACGGGGTCACCGTGGCGTTGGGTCCGGGATAATCCGGCCGGATGAACCCGCTGCTGTCTCGCCTGCACCCCTACCCTTTCGAGCGCTGGCGCGAGCTGACGCAACACATTGTCCCCAACCCCGACTACAAGCCCATCAGCCTGGGCATCGGCGAGCCCAAGCACGCCACGCCGGCACTGATTGAAGAAGCGCTGATGCGGGCGCTGCCCATGCTGGCCACCTACCCGTCCACGCTGGGTGAGCTGGCCTTGCGTGAAGCCATCGCCGGCTGGGTGCAGCGCCGCTACGGCGTGGAGCTGGACGCTGGCAGCCAGGTACTGCCGGTGAATGGCACGCGCGAAGCCTTGTTTTCACTGGCGCAGACGGTGCTGGACCCGACGCGGCCCGGCGCCACGGTGGTCTGCCCGAATCCCTTCTACCAAATCTATGAAGGCGCGGCCCTGCTGGGTGGCGCGCAAACCGTGTTCGTGCCGAGTGACCCCGCGCGCAATTTCGCGGCGGACTGGGGCGCGGTGGACGCCGCCACCTGGGCGCGCACCCAACTGCTCTACGTCTGTTCACCTGGCAACCCGACGGGCGCGGTGATGCCGCTTTCGGAATGGCAGCAGTTGTTTGAACTGAGCGAGCGTCATGGCTTCGTCATCGCCAGCGACGAGTGCTACTCCGAGATCTATTTCCGAGACGAGCCACCGCTGGGCGCGCTGCAGGCCGCGAAGGCGCTCGGTCGAGGTGATTTCAAGAACTTGATCGCGTTGACCAGCCTGTCCAAGCGTAGCAATGTGCCCGGACTGCGTTCGGGCTTTGTGGCCGGCGACGCGGCACTCATCAAGGCCTTCCTGCTCTACCGCACCTACCACGGCAGCGCGATGGGCGGCATGGTGCAACGGGCCAGCATCGCGGCCTGGAACGACGAGGCCCACGTTGTGGCCAACCGCGATCTCTACCGCGCCAAGTTCGCCCAGGTGACACCGGTGCTGGCGCAGGCGATGGATGTGAACCTGCCGGACGCGGCCTTCTACCTCTGGGCCGGCTTGCCGGACCTTGGTGGTTCTGCGGGTTTGCCGCCCGGAGGCCCGCAAGACGACATCGCCTGGGCCTGCGGCCTGCTGGCTCAATACAATGTGGCGGTCTTGCCCGGCAGCCTGCTCGCCCGCACGGTTCCCGGCCACCACCCCGCGAACCCCGGCACGTCCCGCATCCGTATGGCCCTGGTCGCCCCCGTTGCCGAATGCCTGGAAGCCGCCCACCGCATCCTGGCCTACACCGAAAGTCGAACCGCATGAGCACTGAGAGTCTGCAACCCCTGATCGACATGGCCTGGGAGGCCCGCGCCGAAATCTCGGCCCTCAACGCCCCCGAGGTGCGCATCGCCGTCGAAAGGGTCATCTCCGAATTGAACGCCGGCCGACTGCGCGTCGCCGAGCGGCGGGGCGTTGGCGACTGGACGGTGAACCAGTGGGTCAAGAAGGCCGTGCTGCTGAGCTTCCGCCTGAACGACAACAAGATCATGCGCGCCGGTGAACTCGGTTTCTTCGACAAGGTGCAGACCAAGTTCGCCCACCTGGACGAAGCTGAGATGCGGGCCAGCGGCGTGCGCGTGGTGCCACCGGCCGTGGCCCGACGCGGCAGCTACATCGCCAAGGGCGCGGTGCTGATGCCCAGCTACGTCAACATCGGCGCCTACGTCGACGAGAACACCATGGTGGACACCTGGGCCACCGTTGGCAGTTGCGCGCAGATCGGCAAGAACGTCCACCTGTCGGGCGGCGTGGGCATCGGCGGTGTGCTGGAGCCGTTGCAGGCCAACCCCACCATCATCGAAGACAACTGCTTCATCGGCGCACGCAGCGAGGTCGTTGAGGGCGTCATCGTCGAAGAGAACTCGGTGCTCGGCATGGGCGTCTACCTGGGCCAAAGCACGCCGATCTTCAACCGCGAAACCGGCGAGCTCAGCTACGGCCGCGTGCCCAGCGGTTCGGTCGTGGTCAGCGGCAACCTGCCGAAAACCGCCGCCAGCGGGCAGGCCTACAGCCTTTACGCAGCCATCATCGTCAAGCGCGTGGACGCACAGACGCGGTCCAAGACCAGCATCAACGACCTGCTGCGCGCCTGACCCGCAGCCCGTTCTACAGGAGCAACCGGCATGGCCAACAACCTCGAACGTGTGCTTCGCCTGATGGCGGAAAAGGGTGCGTCCGACGTCTACATGTCGGCCAACATGCCCGTCCAGATCAAGATCAATGGGCAGATCCTGCAGTTGTCCGATCAATTGCTGGGCCAGCAGCAGACGCGCCAGTTGCTGTCGGAAATGCTGGCGCCGCAGCAAATGGAAGAACTGGACGACACCGGCGAATTGAACGTGGGCATCAGCGTGCCGCGCGTCGGCAGCTTCCGGCTTTCGGCCTTCAAACAGCGCGGCAGCATCGCGGCGGTGATCCGCTGCGTGCCGGTGGAAATTCCGTCGCTCGACACCCTGGGCATGCCCCCACTGCTGTCCCAACTGGTGACCGAAAAGCGCGGCTTGATCCTGATGGTGGGCGCCACTGGCACTGGCAAAAGCACGACCCTGGCTTCGATGCTGGAATGGCGCAATCAGCAGATGACCGGTCACATCCTGACCATCGAAGACCCGATCGAATTCCTGTTCACCAACAAGAAAAGCATCGTCAACCAGCGTGAAGTGGGCCGCGACACGCAGAGCTTGCAGATCGCGCTGAAGAACGCACTGCGCCAGGCGCCGGACTGCATCCTGATCGGTGAAATCCGCGACCGCGAAACCATGACGGCGGCCATCAGCTACGCGCTGTCGGGCCACCTGGTGATGGCCACGCTGCACGCCAACAACAGCTACCACGCGCTGGGCCGCATCTTGTCGTTCTACACGCCGGAAGCCCGCTCCACGTTGCTATCGGACCTGGCCTCGGGCTTGCGCGCCATCGTGTCGCAACGCCTGCTGCGCTCGCAGACCGGCCTTCGAATCCCGGCCGTCGAGGTGCTGCTGAACACCAAGCTGGTCGGTGAACTCATCGGCAAGGGCGATTTGCCGGGCGTCAAGGAAGCGGTCGAAAAATCGCTGGCCGAAGGCTCGCAGAGCTTCGAGCAGGACATCGCGCGGTTGATTACCGAGGGCGTGGTCACGCGCGACGAAGGCCTGCAATACGCCGACTCGCCGACCAACCTGCTTTGGCGTCTGCAGAACGACATGTCGCCCAATTCGCGCGCAGCGCCGAAGAAGGACGAGTCCGATTCGGCCACCTACACCGAACTGACCATCGACGTGCGCCCCGACCCGGCCGCCAGCACCGCCGTGCCGGCGTGGCCGGTGCCGCGTTGAGCGCGCGGGGCTGCCGATGAGCGCCACGCTGCGCTTGACCGAAGCGCTCATCGCCTGCCGTTCGGTGACGCCCGCCGATGGCGGCTGCGAAGCGCTGCTGACCGCCGTGCTGCAGCCCGCCGGCTTTACCTGCGTGAGCCTGCCGGCCGGCCCTGACACCGCCCGTGTCAACAACCTGTGGGCCGTGCACGACGCCGGCCTGCCGGGGCCGACACTGGTCTTCGCGGGCCACACCGATGTGGTGCCCACAGGCCCGCTGTCGCAATGGCGCAGCGACCCCTTCGTGCCCACGCACCGCGACGGCCGGCTCTACGGACGCGGTGCCGCCGACATGAAAACAGCGGTGGCCGCCATGACCGTGGCAGCCAGCGAATTCGCCATCGCACACCCGCAGCACGCCGGCCGCGTGGCCCTGCTGATCACCAGCGACGAAGAAGGCCCGGCGCTGCACGGCACGCGCCAGGTCGTCGAATGGCTGCACACACGCGGGGAGCACCTCGACGCCTGCATCGTGGGCGAACCGACCTCGGTCGAACACCTGGGTGACACGGTGAAGAACGGCCGCCGGGGCACGCTGTCCGGACGCCTGGTCGTCAAGGGCATTCAGGGCCACATCGCCTACCCACAATTGGCCCGCAACCCGCTGCACGACTTCGCGCCGGCGCTGGCCGAACTGGTGGCCACGCGCTGGGACGAGGGCAATGCGCATTTCCCGCCGACGAGCTGGCAGGTCAGCAACATCCACGCGGGCACGGGTGCCTTCAACGTCATCCCGGGCGAACTGGTAGTGGACTTCAATTTCCGCTTCAGCACCGAATCGACACCGCAGCAATTGCGCAGCCGCGTAGAAGCCGTGCTGGCGCGCCACGGCGTGCAACATGAACTGGTGTGGACGCTGGGCGGCGATCCCTTCCTGACCCCGCCCGGCACGCTCGGCACGGCGCTGGCCGCCGCCATCGCCGCCGAGTGCGGCATCACGCCGGTGCTGAGCACCACCGGCGGTACGTCAGACGGTCGCTTCATCGCGCAGATCTGCCCGCAGGTGATGGAGTTCGGCGTCATCAACGACAGCATTCACAAGATCGACGAGTGGGTGGACGTGGCCGCTGTCGAGCCCCTCAAGAACGTTTACCGACGCACGCTGGAAACCTTTCTGCAATGACACTGATCGAAATGGTCGAGCACGCAAGCGCTGAGCTTGAACGTGCCGAGGTGGCCTACGGCCACGGCACCACCAACGCATTTGACGAGGCGGCCTGGCTGGTGCTGTGGCGCCTGGGCCTGCCACTGGACGAACTGGACGAACACGCCGAGCGCGTGCTGACCGACGCTGAAGTCGAGCAGGTCAACACGCTCATCGCACAGCGCATCAGCACGCGCAAGCCGGCGGCTTATCTGACCGGCGAGGCCTGGCTGCAGGGCGTGGCTTTCACGGTGGACGAACGTGTCATCGTGCCGCGTTCACTGATCGCCGAACCGCTGATGGACGGTACGCTGGACGCCTGGTTGTCCGACGACACGCGCCGCGTGCTGGACCTGTGCACCGGCAACGGCAGCCTGGCTGTGCTGGCCGCGATGGCCTGGCCCGATGTGCAGGTGCGCGCCACCGATGTGTCGGCCGACGCCCTGACCGTGGCCGCGCTGAACGTGCAGCGCCACCGCCTGCAAGACCGCATCACGCTGGCCGTGGGCGATGGCCTGGCGGCAGCGCCCGGCACCTACGACCTGATCCTTTGCAACCCGCCCTACGTGAACCGCGATTCGATGACTGCGCTGCCCCCTGAATTTCGCGCCGAGCCGGCCATCGCGCTGGACGGCAATGTCCACGGCGGCACCGACGGCATGGACTTTGTCCGCGATCTGCTGCGCAATGTGGCGCGGCGTCTGAACGACGAAGGCGTGCTGGTGCTGGAGATCGGCAACGAGCGCGAGAACTTCGAAAAGGCATTTCCGCGCTTGCTGCCCGTGTGGTTGCCCACGAGTGCCGGCGACGACCAGGTGATGCTGCTGACGCGGGAGCAACTGGCTTGATCAACCTGCGCAACATCACGCTGCGGCGCGGCGTCAAGGTCGTGCTGCAGAACGCCAACGTCACGCTGCAACCGGGCGAAAAAGTCGGCCTGATCGGGCGCAACGGCGCCGGCAAGTCCAGCCTCTTTTCGCTGATGACCAACCGACTGCAGGCCGACAGCGGCGACGTGGAAATTCCGCCGCGCTGGCGGGTCGGCGAAGTGGCGCAAGAGATGCCCGAGACCGAAGACGGTGCCACCGACTTCGTGCTGCAAGGCGATTTGCCCCTGATGGCGGCGCAAGCCGAACTGCACGCCGCCGAAGCCAGCGGCGACGGCAACGCGATGGCCCACGCCCACATGGCGCTGGACGAAGCCGGCGCCTTCGACGCACCGGCTCGCGCGCAGGCTTTGCTGCTCGGCCTGGGCTTCAAGAACGAACAGCTCGACGCGCCCGTCAACAGTTTTTCAGGCGGCTGGCGCATGCGCTTGCAGCTCGCTCGCGCGCTGATGTGCCCGGCCGAATTGCTGCTACTGGACGAGCCGACCAACCACTTGGACCTGGACGCGCTGGTCTGGCTGGAAGCCTGGCTGAAACGTTTCGACGGCTTGTTGCTGATCATCAGCCACGACCGTGAATTCCTCGACGCCATCACCCGCGTCACCGTCCACCTGGACGATCAGACCTTGACGCGCTACGGCGGCAACTACAGCGCCTTCGAAGAGATGCGCGCCGAGCGCATGACATTGGCCGCGGCGGCTTTCGGCAAGCAGCAAGACCGCATCAACCACCTGCAGAAATTCATCGACCGCTTCAAGGCCAAGGCCAGCAAAGCCAAGCAGGCGCAGAGCCGCGTGAAGGCGCTGGCGCGCATGGAAAGGCTGGCGCCGGTGCTGACCAGCAGCGACTTCCAGTTCGAATTCCGCGAGCCGCTGAGCCTGCCCAACCCGATGCTGAGCTTCGACAAGCTGGCCTGCGGCTACGGCACGAATGCCATCGTCAAAAACTTCAGCCGCAGCGTGCTGGCCGGCCAGCGCATTGGCATCCTGGGCGCCAACGGCCAGGGCAAGTCGACGCTGGTCAAGACCATCGCCAAAGCCCTGGTACCGCTGGGCGGCCACGCCACTGAGGGCAAGGGCCTGGTCATCGGCTACTTCGCGCAGCAAGAGCTGGACGTGCTGAGCTTGGAAGACGGTCCGCTGATGCACATGGTCCGCTTGGCGCGCGACGTGGGCCCACCCGGGCGCGAACAGGAGTTGCGTGATTTCCTCGGCCGCTTCAAGTTCGCCGGTGAAATGGTGCAGCAGGCCGTTGGCACGCTCAGTGGTGGCGAGAAGGCGCGGCTGGTGCTGGCCATGCTTGTTTGGCAACGCCCCAACCTGCTGCTGCTGGACGAGCCGACCAACCACCTGGACCTGACCACCCGCGAAGCCTTGTCGATGGCGTTGAACGAGTTCGAAGGCACGGTGATGCTGGTCAGCCACGACCGCGCGCTGCTGCGCGAGACTTGCGACGAGTTCTGGCTGGTGGCCAAGGGCCAGGTGCAACCGTTCGACGGCGACCTGGACGACTACCAGAAGTGGCTGTTGGACGTGTCGCGCGCCGCCGCACGCGGCCAGCCTCTGCCCGATCCGCCCAAGGCGTCGGGCGCGCCGGCGGCTGAAGCGCCGGCTGCGGCAGCCTATGTCGCCAAGGGCAGCGCTGCGAAAGGCGGCGCGCCTGCTGTGGCCCCGGCCAAGCCCGGAACCGCCCCGCGCGACGACCGCAAGGACGCGGCCCGCTCGCGTTCGCTGATCGCCAACCAGACGCGGCCACTGCGCATGGAGGTGCAAGAAATTGACGCTCGCCTGGCCAAGCTGGGCGGCGAAAAGGCCGAGCTCGAAGGTCAGCTGAGCGCGGGCAAGCGCTCGCCGGGCGCCATCGCCGAAACCGGCCGCCGGCTGAACCACATCGCCGCCGAGGTGACCACGCTGGAAGAGCGCTGGCTGGTGCTGCAGTCGGAAATCGAAACCATCAACGCCGCAAGCTGAGCCGCAAGGCTTGGCCTTGATAGTGCACATGCGTCCACCCCACCGCCCCCCGTTTTCAACCGACGAAAGAGACCCCACCATGGCCATCGACAAAGCCCTCTACACCGCCCACGCCACCAGCACCGGCGGGCGCACCGGCACCACCGCTTCAGACGACGGCCGCCTGAAGGCCACGCTGTCCACGCCCAAGGCCCTGGGCGGTGACGACGGCGCCGGCACCAACCCGGAACAGCTGTTTGCGGCCGGCTATTCCGCCTGCTTCATCGGCGCGATGAAGGCTGTCGCAGGCAGCCAGAAGATCAGCCTGCCGGCTGACACGAGCATTGCCGCCACCGTGGCCATTGGCCCGATGACCGGCAAGGCCGGCGCTTTCAGCATCGCCGTGACGCTGGCTGTCACGATCCCAGGCTACGAGAAGGCCGCTGCCGAAGCACTGGTTGCCGCCGCACACCAGGTCTGCCCGTACAGCAACGCCACGCGCGGCAACATCGACGTGACGCTGTCGGTGGTTTGATCCGTCGTTGAAGGCAAAGCGCCGCAGCGGGTGGCCGCGCGGCGCTGCTGCCTCAAGCGCTGTGGGTCATCTGCAGCGCTTGCAACAGCAACTCGACGCGGGCCTGCACCGCGCTCAGCGCACCGGCGCTGGGAAGCAAGTCGGCCTCACCCAAGGCCGCGCTCAAAACCGCGCCGTGGGCGCAACGGCTGGCGCGCAACACGCGCACCCCGCCAGCCTGCGCACGCAGCGCGGCGGCTTCCAGGCCAGCACTCAAGCTGCCGTTGCCCGTGCCCGCCAGCACCAGGCCTTGCAGGCCCTGCGCCACCAGCGCATCGATCATGCGGCCGTCGGTGCCCGCATGGTTCATCACGATCTCCACACGCGGCCAGTCGCTAGCCGGTTTCGCGATCAGCCGCAGGTCCAGCGCCGCCGCATCCGGCCAGTCGCGGAAACACCGCAGCACGCCGCTTTCAATGACCGCCAACAAGCCAGCGTCGCCGGCCTCGAAAGCATCCAGGCGGTGGGTGTGTGTCTTGCGCAGTTCGGTGGCCCCAAATACCTCACCAGCCAACACCGCCATCACACCCCGCGCGCCGGCGTGGCGGGCCAGCGTCACGGCATCCAGCAGGTTCTGCGGGCCGTCGGCCATCAGCGCGGTGGCCGGTCGCATCGCGGCGGTCAGCACCAGCGGCTTGGCCGGCGCCAGCACACGGTGCAGGAAGTAGGCGGTTTCCTCCAGCGTGTCGGTGCCGTGGGTGATCACGACGCCACCCACCTCGGGCCGTGCCAGGTGGGCAGCCGCGCGCTGCGCCAGCACTTGCCAGACGTCGTTGGTCATGTCCTTGCTGTCGATCTGCGCCACCTGTTCGGCTTCGAGCGGCAGGCCCTGCAACGCGGGCACTGCAGCCACCAGCGCGGCCACGCCGAGTTGCGCGGCGCGGTAGCCGATGGTGTCTTGCGCACGCTCGGCCGTGCCGGCAATGGTGCCGCCGGTGCCCAGGATCACGGTGATCAGATCGGCCTTCACGCGCTCAGCACTGGTCATGTTTCGATTTCTGGATGAAAATACAGTGACTGGATAAATGGCCAGTGCCCTGATCGCCGCGTGCGACCCCAAACCCATGGACGAAAGCCCGAAGCTCACCGCCCGCCAGCAGCAAATTCTCGAGCTGGTGCAAAGCGCCATCGAACGCACAGGTGCCCCGCCCACGCGCGCCGAAATCGCTGCCGAACTGGGTTTCAAGTCGGCCAATGCTGCTGAAGAACACCTGCAAGCGCTGGCCCGTAAAGGCGTCATCGAACTGGTCGGCGGCACCTCGCGCGGCATCCGTTTGAAGTCTGACACATTGAAGGCACTGGCCGAGGCGCGGCTCGCGCCGTTCCAGCACCAGTACAGCAAGCAGTACATGCTGCCGCTGCCGAACCTGGCGCAGCTGACGTTGCCGTTGGTCGGCCGCGTGGCCGCCGGCAGCCCGATCCTGGCGCAAGAGCACATCGACCAGAGCTACCTGATGGAAGCCGCGATGTTCGCGCGCCGCCCTGACTACCTGCTGAAGGTGCGCGGCATGAGCATGCGCGACGCCGGCATCCTGGACGGCGACCTGCTCGCCGTGCAGAAGGCCAAAGACGCCAAGAACGGCCAGATCGTCGTGGCCCGGCTGGGCGACGACGTCACCGTCAAGCGCCTGCGCCGCACCGCAAAGGGCATCGAACTGCTGGCTGAGAACCCCGACTTCAAGACCATCTTCGTGCCCCCCGACGCCGAAGACTTCGAGCTCGAAGGCATCGCCGTCGGCCTGATCCGCAACACCATGCTGATGTAGCCATGGCAGCCTGGCTGACACCTTCGCCCAAGATGCACCCGCCCAAGGCACTGCCCCCGCGGAAGGCGCGCACGGCGGCCGAATGCCAACAGTTGGAGCAACTGCCCAACATCGGTCCGTCCATCGCCGGCGACCTGCGTTTGATCGGCGTGCAGCGCCCGGCTGAGCTGATGGGCGCCGACCCGCTGGCGCTGTACCACCGGCTGTGCACCGTCACGGGCAAACGCCACGACCCCTGCGTGCTGGACACCTTCATGGCCGCCACCGACTTCATGGGCGGCGCCGAACCGCGCCCCTGGTGGGCCTACACGCCGCAGCGCAAGGCCACGTACGGCCCGCTCTGAGCGGCGCTAACCGGTAACTTGAAGGGGAACTGGCACCCCAACAGGCCGCTACTCCCCGCATGGCCTGACACCCTGCGGCGCCAACATCACGCTCAAGAGTTCGGAACCAACTTCCGATAGAGCCGAGATGTTGCATTCGTTTCGCCCATTGACACGCCGCCCAGCCGCCTTGTGGGGCCGGCCGACAACCACGCTGTCGCCGACCAGCAGCCTGCGCGCCGAGGTGCCCCCGCCTTCATTGCGTTGCGCCCCGGCTTCAGCCTGGGAACGCCTGATGTTCTGGCTGATGGCGCCTGCCCCGCAAGAGGCGGCGCCGCCGCTGAACCGCCTGCCCGGGGTACGCATCGACTTCCTGACCATGCTGGCCGATATCGAATGCGAAGACGCCGAGGCGCTGCGCTCGCGCATTGGGCTGTGCCGTTCGCTGCGCGAGTTGTGGCATGTCCGGGCCGAGATGTTCCGCCTCGTCGGCGTGGCGCACAGCCAGGCCGAAGCCGACCACCGCCTGGCGCAACTGAACCGCCATTTCCCAACCCGCGCACCGCGCTCGCAGTTCGCCCCGCTGTGATGCAACACCTGCAAAATCTGCCTAACCAGCAAACAGCACCCCGCGACTACACCGTCGGTGCCGGCATGCCCGGTGACCGCCGCGCACGCGTCGCCGCGCGCCAGGCCTACACCGACCTTCAACTGACCTTCCTGTACGTGCTGGACGGTGTCAGCGGGGCTGACTGGCTGCGCAAGCTGGTCGAAAGGGCTGAAGAGCCGGTGGACCTGTGGCTGCTGCGCGCCCCGGCCTTTGCCGCGCTGGACGGTGTGGGCGTGGACCAGCGCGGCCGCCGCCAGTTGCTGCGCCGGGGTTTGGACACGCTCTTCCCCGAGTTGGAACCGGCGGGCCTGCAACTGCCGTTCTGACGCGCGCAGACGCCGTCAGGTCCGCACCCGCGCCTTGAAGGTGCGTTTGAACTTCTCGACCTTGGGCGCCACCACCATGGCGCAGTAGCCCTGGCCGGGATGGTTGGCGAAGTAATGCTGGTGATAGGCCTCGGCCTTGCTGTAGTTGGCCAGCGGCAGCAATTCGGTCACGACACGGCCGCCCATTTCAGCCTGCAACTCGGCCAGTACCTCACGCGCCACGGCTGCGTCTTCAGCACGTTCGAAGTAGATGCCGCTGCGGTACTGCGTGCCGGCGTCGTTGCCCTGGCGGTTCAGCGTGGTCGGGTCGTGCACGACGAAGAAGATCTCCAACAATTCGCGCAGGCTGATCTGCGCGTCGTCGTAGCTGACGCGCACCACCTCGTTGTGCCCGGTCGTGCCGGTGCAGACCTGCTCGTAGGTCGGTCGCACAACGGTGCCGTTGCTGTAGCCGTTCTCGACCGCGCTGACGCCGTCGACCAGTTCGAAAACTGCCTCGACGCACCAGAAACAGCCGCCCCCCAGCGTGATGACTTGCTGACCCATGCTCACGTTCCTTTCCGTTGGACTGCCCCTGCAAGGGTCGGGCGGCGCCGCGACTCCTTACACTCCCGAGGATTATCAGGAGACGTTCGCGATGGCCACCAAATTCAATTGGGAAGACCCTTTCTTCTTCGACAGCCAGCTCACCGACGACGAGCGCGCGGTGCGTGACGCTGCCCAGACCTACTGCCAGGAACGCCTGCAGACGCGGGTGCTGATGGCGGCGCGCCACGAGAACTTCGACCGCAGCATCATGTCCGAGATGGGCGAACTGGGCTTGCTGGGCAGCACCATCGATGGCTACGGCTGTGCCGGTCTGAACCATGTTTGCTACGGCCTGGTGGCACGCGAGGTCGAACGCGTCGATTCCGGCTACCGCAGCGCAATGAGCGTGCAGAGCAGTCTGGTCATGCACCCCATCCACGCCTACGGCAGCGAGGCCCAGCGGCAGAAATACCTGCCCAAGCTGGCCACCGGTGAATGGATAGGCTGCTTCGGCCTGACCGAACCCAATCACGGCAGCGACCCGGCCGGCATGCTCACGCGCGCCAAGCCCACCACGCGCGACGGCGTGGCCGGCTATGTGCTGAAGGGCAGCAAGATGTGGATCACCAACAGCCCCATCGCCGATGTGTTCATCGTCTGGGCCAAAGTCGAAGAGCCTGACGGCACGGGCTCGTGGATGACGGGCGGCCAGGAAAGCATCCACGGCTTCATCCTTGAGAAGGGCATGAAGGGCCTGAGCGCGCCGAAGATTGAAGGCAAGATGAGCCTGCGCGCCAGCATCACTGGCGAAATCGTCATGGACGAGGTCTTCGTGCCCGAAGCGCAACTGCTACCCAACGTCAGCGGTTTGAAAGGCCCGTTCGGCTGCCTTAACAAGGCCCGTTTCGGCATCGCCTGGGGTGCCCTCGGCGCGGCGGAGTTCTGTTGGATGGCGGCCCGTCAGTACACGATGGACCGCACGCAATTCGGCCGCCCGCTGGCGCAGAACCAGTTGATCCAGAAGAAGCTGGCCGACATGCAGACCGAGATCACGCTGGGCCTGCAGTCGGTGCTGCGCGTGGGCCGCCTGATGGACGAAGGCCAGGCTGCGCCCGAGATGATCAGCCTGATCAAGCGCAATAGCTGCGGCAAGGCGCTGGACATCGCCCGTCAGGCGCGCGACATGCACGGCGGCAACGGGATCCACGACGAATACCATGTCATCCGCCACATGATCAACCTTGAAACGGTGAACACCTATGAGGGCACGCACGATGTGCACGCGCTGATCCTGGGCCGCGCACAAACCGGCCTGCAGGCTTTCTTCTGAAACCGCACGACTTGCGCCGCGCCGGCCCTGGCGGCAGTCCATGAACGACATCGTCATGGCGCTGGGCATCGCGTCGTGGAAGCCCGTGCTGACCGCGCTGCTGCTGCCGCCCGTGCCGCTGCTGCTGCTGGTGCTGATCGGTGCGCGGCAGATGTTCATGCGCCCGCTGCTGGCCTGGTTGCTGATCTTGTTGGGCACGATGGGCATCTGGTTCAGCGGCACGCAGGCGCTGGGGCACGTGCTGGTTCAGGTCCTGATGAAACCGCCGCCGGCACTGAACAGCAGCGACCTGGCCGAACTGCGTCGCAGCCCCAGGACGGCCATCATCGTGCTGGGTGGCGGGCGTCGGGCGGCGGCGCCGGAGTACGGCATGTCCACGCTGAATTTCCGCAGCGTCGAACGTTTGCGCTACGGCGTCTGGCTGGCCCGCGAAACCAGTCTGCCGCTGGGCTTCAGCGGTGGCGTGGGGCATGGTGCGTCGGCCGGGCCCAGCGAGGCCGAGATCGCCGCCCGCGTGGCCGAGCGTGAGTTCGGCCGCGCCCTGCGCTGGCAGGAAACCGAGTCGCGCGACACGCGTGAGAACGCGCTGAAGACGGTGGCGCTGCTGCAGCCCCAGGGCATCGAGAAGATCGTCGTCGTGACCGACGCGCTGCACATGCGCCGCGCTCTGGCCAACTTCGAACGCGCGGCCGAGGGCAAGCGCGTCCGCATCGTGGCGGCGCCGATGGGCCTGCGCGGCGACGGCCATCTGTCAGCTGCCGACTGGCTGCCGACCCGACAAGGCTATGAGGAAGTCTGGATGGTCTTGCACGAATCGCTGGGCCGCTGGCTGGGTGCCTGAGGCGCGCCCGCTGGCGAGATCGGGCACGGTTCTAGCGCGGCGCGGGGGGCTTGGCACCCGGCTTCAGCGCTTCTTTCTGCGCGTCTTTCTGTTCCTCTTCCAGCGCCTTGGCCTCGGCCCTTTCGCGCTCGGCCTGAGCCGCCTGGATGGCCTTGATGCGCCGCGCGTGTTCGGCCGTGTTGGAGCGGCGGAAGTCGTCCATCAGCACCGCATCGGCCTTCATGCCCTGGGCCAGCATCCGTTCACTGAGGCGCAGGCCGGCGGCAGGGTCGCCACCCAGTGAAGCCACCACCTCGTTGGCGAACAGGTCGGCATTGCCCACGATGCTGTCCACAGCGATGGCCTTCTCGGCCTGCGCCTCGGCCGCGGACAGCACCATGCCGGCACCCGGCACGGCCATCAGCAGGATCTTGCCAACCGTGAAGCCGGTGCTGGCGCCCTCGGCCGTTTGCACCGCCTTGATGGCGCTCTGGCTGGCCTGGAAGTAAGTGCCAAAGGCTGCCAGCCAGCGGAATTCATCGGCATTCTTGGCCTCGATCATGGCGTTGGCCGGGATCTTGGCGCGCGTGTTGCCCTGGCGCCAGAAGATGTCGGGGTCGGCGTCGAAGGAACTGGCCGTGACGCTGCCGGCACAGCCCTTTTGCGTCTCGACTTCCAGCTTGCGGTCGTCTTCCATCGTCAACACCATGGGCTTGCCGTCGGCGGCCTCGGCGCGCGCTTTCAGCACCACGTCCCAGAAGCCCTGGTCGTCGTTGGACACCATCGAGCCGCCGCGGAACAAGGCGCCCATCTCGAACTTGGTGCCGCCGGCAGGCAGCGGCCGGCCGTTGATGGACTTGACCACGTCGCGCACCCTCATGTCGTCGGGCGCGCCTTCGTCGGCCCAGACCACGCGCCACTTGTCGTCCATGCCGGTGACTTCGCGGAACAGCTTCAGGTCGGATTCGGACATGCGCTGCTTGATGGAATGCACCGACAGCAGGACGAAGGGTTCGACCTGGGTGGTGGTGTCGCAAAGCGCCTCGGCGCCCCAGGCCACCGTGATGGCCGCGGCGCGGAACTTGACCTCTTGCTCGAAACGGGTCTTGAACAGGTCGCGCTCGAAGGCCCGGTCGTACTGCGCGCTGGCCGCGCCGGCAGCCCCCAGGGCCGCAGCAGCAAACAAGGTCGCACAGGGGTTACGCATCAATGACATTTTGCCGTGCTGAGCATGACGGCACCGAAATTGAATGGAATGCCCAGTCTGCAACGTGACGGGTGCCAACATCCCCGCACGAAATCAGGGCCTTGACGCCACCCGACCCGCCCTCATGTGGTCCACTCTGCCCAGAGACAGCCGTTGGACACCACCGTCCAGCGAGTTTCGGACTAACCCCCAAGGATCCCACAAGATGAAGCTCTGGTTGATCGGTGCACTGATGCTGGCCCTGGTGGCCACCACGTCCCCCACGACCGCCGAGGCCAAGCGCCTGGGCGCCGGCAAACCTGCTGGCATGCAACGCAACATGCCGGCGCGCACCTCGCCCGATGCCGCGCCGGCCAAGCCGGCCGCTCCGCAGCAGGCCGCGCCGGCCGCAGCACCCGCCACCCCCGCCGCACCGCCGGCCGCCACGCCCAAGCGCAACTGGATGGGCCCACTGGCTGGTCTGGCCGCCGGCCTGGGCATCGGCGCGCTGCTCAGCCACTTCGGCATGGGCGGCATGATGGGTGGCATCGGCAGCATCCTGTCTACGCTACTGCTGGTCGGCGGTGCTGTCGTGCTGGTGATGTTCTTGCTGCGCCGCTTCGGCCCGGGAGCGTCGCGCACGCCGGCCATGGCCGGTGCCGGTGCCGGTGGTTCGGGCATGAACACGCAAGTGGCCTGGCCACAAGCCACGCCGCGCGAGCCGGTGCTGGAACGTCAGGCATTGGAAACACTGCCGGCGCCCACTTCGTCGTCGACCCCCTCGACGTCCACCACACCGATGGCGCCCATCACGCCACTGGTATCGAGCACGCCCGAAGTCACGCGTGCCTTCGTGCCGGCAGCTTTCGACTCGGAAGGCTTCACCCGCACGGCCAAGATGATCTTCATCCGCCTGCAAGCTGCCAACGACACGGCCGACCTGGACGACCTGCGCCGCTTCACGACGCCCGAGTTGTTCGCTTCCATTCGCCTCGACATCCAGGACCGCGGTGACAAGTCCCAGGTGACCGATGTGGTGAAGGTCGATGCCGAGGTGCTTGACGTCGTCAACGAGTCCGACCGCCAAGTCGTCAGCGTGCGCTTCCACGGCCAGGTGTCCGAAGAAAAGGGCGCCGCGCCGACGGCCTTCAACGAGGTCTGGCACCTGGTTAAGCCGCATGACGACAGCCACGCCTGGGCGATAGCGGGCATAGAGCCACTGACGGCTTGACAGCCGGATTGCCGGTCACCGATCGCCCGATGGCGATTTGACTCAGGGCCGCAATAGCGGCCCTTTTTTCTTGGATCAATCCCCAGCCAGCGCCGCGTCGCTGGGCGGCGGCCTCTGAATCAACCCAACCACCGTCGCGCGTTGCCGAACATGCGCATCCAGGGACTGAGGGCAGAACGGTCGCCTGATGTCCAACTCATTTGCACATTGCGGGCCACGCGCTCGGGGTGCGGCATCAGCGCGGTGGTGCGGCCGTCGGCAGTGGTCACGGCCGTCAAGCCGCCCGGGCTGCCATTCGGGTTGGCGGGGTAGGCCTCGGTGGCCGCACCGTGGTGGTCCACGAAACGCAGGGCCGCGTGCACGGCGTTGGCGTCGCCGCGCTGGCTGAAGTCGGCAAACCCTTCACCGTGGGCCACGGCGATGGGCAGGCGGCTGCCGGCCATGCCCTGGAAAAAGATGCTCGGGCTGTCCAGCACTTCAACCAGCGACAAGCGCGCTTCGAACTGCTCACTCTTGTTGCGCGTGAATCGGGGCCAGGCCTGGGTGCCGGGGATGATGGCCGCCAGCGCCGCGAACATCTGGCAGCCGTTGCACACGCCCAAAGCGAAGCTGTCGGGGCGGTTGAAGAAGGCCGCGAACTGCTCCGCCAGCGCCGGGTTGAACAGCACGCTGCGCGCCCAGCCCTCGCCTGCGCCCAAGGTGTCGCCGTAGCTGAAACCGCCGCAGGCCACCAGGCCTTGGAACTGATCCAGCCGCGCGCCACTGGTCTGCAGGTCGGTCATGTGCACGTCGTAAGCGTCGAAGCCCGCCAGCGCCATCGCGTGGCTCATTTCCAAGTGGGAATTGACGCCCTGTTCGCGCAGGATGGCGATGCGGGGTCGCCGCGTTTTCACGTAGGGCGCGGCCACGTTTTCAGCCGGGTCGTAACTGAGGTGCAGATGCAAGCCGGGGTCGGCGGGGTCACCGGCGGCGGCGTGTTCGCTGTCGGCGCAGGCCGGGTTGTCGCGCAGCCGGGCGATGCGCCAGCTGACCTCGTCCCACTGCTGCTGCAGCGCCTGCAGCGGCGCGCTGAACTGGCTCTTGGCGTCGCGCCAGACATCCACCGTGCCGCGGTCATTGGTCTTGCCGATGAAGTGGGCGTGCTGGCTCAGGCCGTGCTCGCGCAGCGTCGCCATCACCCCGTTGCGCACCGCGGTCGGCACCTGGATGACGACACCCAGTTCCTCGTTGAACAGCGCCTTCAGCGTCAGTTCGTTGCGGCGCTCACTGACCTGCCCGGCCCAATTCTTGGAGTCGCCATATTCAGCACGGCTGTCGGAAATGCCGTCGCCTTCGGTGACCAGGATGTCGACGTTCAGGCTGACGCCCAAACGCCCCGCAAACGCCATTTCGCACACTGTCGCCCACAGGCCACCGTCGCTGCGGTCGTGGTAGGCCAGGATGCGGTCCTGCGCGCGTAGCGCATTGATGGCGGCGACCAGCGACGTCAATTGCTGCGGGTCTATCAGGTCGGGCACCTCGTTGCCGAACTGCCCCAGCACCTGCGCCAGCATGCTGCCGCCCATGCGCTTCTTGCCGTTGCCCAGGTCGATCAGCACCAGCGTCGTGTCGCCCGGCTGCAGCTGCGGCGTGACGCTGCCGCGCACATCGTCCAGCGTGGCAAAGGCGGTGACGATCAGCGACACCGGCGCGGTGATCTGCTGCGCACCTTGATCGCCCTGCCAGCGCGTGCGCATCGACAGCGAATCTTTGCCCACCGGGATGCCGATGCCGAGTGCCGGACACAGTTCCATGCCGATGGCCTTGACGGTGTCGTACAAGGCGGCGTCTTCGCCCGCCTCGCCGCAGGCCGCCATCCAGTTCGCGCTGAGCTTGACGCGGTTGAGTTCAATCGGTGCCGCAAGCAGGTTGGTGATGGCCTCGGCCACCGCCATGCGGCCCGACGCGGGCGCGTCCAGCGCGGCCAGTGGCGTGCGTTCGCCCATCGCCCGCGCCTCACCCCGGAAGCCCACGTAATCGGCCAGCGTCACCGCGCAATCGGCCACCGGCACCTGCCAGGGGCCGACCATCGGGTCGCGGTGGCTCAGGCCGCCCACCGTGCGGTCGCCGATCGTGATCAGGAAGCGCTTGCTGGCCACCGTCGGGTGGCGCAGCACGTCCAGCGCCACCTGTTCCAGCTTCACGCCGGTCAGGTCCAACGGCGCTTCCACACGCGCCACGCGCTGCACGTCGCGGTGCATCTTGGGCGGCTTGCCCAGCAGCACGCCCATCGGCATGTCGATGACGTGCTCGCCCGTGCCGCCCGAAGCCACGCTGTCTTCCAGCACCAGTTCCCGGTCTTCGGTGGCCACGCCGACGATGGCAAACGGGCAACGCTCACGCCGACACATCTGCTCGAACAGCGGCATCAAATCGGGGTTGATGGCCAGCACGTAGCGCTCCTGGCTTTCGTTGCACCAGACCTCTTTGGGTGCCAGGCCGCTTTCTTCCAGCGGCACCTTGCGCAGGTCGAAGGTGGCACCCTTGCCGGCACCGTCCACCAACTCGGGGAAAGCATTGCTGATGCCGCCGGCACCCACGTCGTGGATGGCCAGTATCGGGTTCAGGTCGCCCGGCGCGGCGCGCGGCCGCTCCGAAGCCGCGCCTTCCCCCTCGGGGGGCATGGGGGCTCCAAGACTCCAGCAGTGGTTGATGACCTCTTGCGCGCGGCGCTGGATCTCGGGGTTGGCGCGCTGCACGCTGTCGAAGTCCAGCGCTGCGGTGTTGCTGCCGGCGGCCATGGAACTGGCAGCGCCGCCGCCCATGCCGATGCGCATGCCCGGCCCACCCAGTTGCACCAGCAAAGTACCGGCACCAAACGGCAGCTTCTTGACCTGGCCAGCGCTGATCATGCCCAGCCCGCCGGCGATCATGATGGGCTTGTGATAACCGCGCCGCACGCCGGCCACGTCTTGCTCGAAGACGCGAAAGTAGCCGCCCAGATTCGGCCGGCCGAACTCGTTGTTGAAGGCCGCGCCGCCCAGCGGGCCCTCGGTCATGATCTGCAACGCGCTGGCAATGTGCTCGGGCCTGCCGACCGGCTTTTGTTCCCACGGTTCGGTGGTGCCCGGCAGGTGCAGATTGCTGACCGAAAACCCCGTCACGCCAGCCTTGGGCCGCGCGCCGCGACCGGTGGCACCCTCGTCGCGGATCTCGCCGCCCGCGCCCGTGCTGGCGCCGGGGAACGGGCTGATGGCCGTTGGGTGATTGTGGGTCTCCACCTTCATCAGGACGTGCGTGACTTCGTCCCGCGCGGCGTACAGCGGCGCGTTCATGTAGCCCTGCGGCAACCAGCGTTGCGCCAGCCCACCTGCCATCACCGCCGCGTTGTCGTCGTAAGCGACGATGGTGTGCTGAGGGGACGTGGCCTCGGTGTGGCGGATCATCCCGAACATCGAAAGCGGCTGCTCGATCCCGTCGATGCTGAAGCGGGCATTGAAGATCTTGTGCCGGCAGTGTTCGCTGTTGGCCTGCGCGAACATCATCAGTTCGACATCGCTCGGGTTGCGGCCCAGCTTCGTGAAAGCCGCGACGAGGTAGTCGATCTCGTCGGCCGACAGCGCCAGGCCGAATTCGCTGTTCGCAGCATCCAGCGCAGCACTGCCGCCATTTGGACCGGTCGCGAGCACATCGACATGCACCATCGGCGCAGCCGGCTGCAAGTCGAACAAATGCGCAGCGGCTTCACGCTCAAAAGCCACGCTTTCGGTCATGCGGTCATGCAACACGGCGGCCACCGCCGCGCGTTCGTCGTTGGTGAAGGGCTTGGCGGCGCTGAGCAGGCCGCTTTTCAGCGTGAGGCGGAATTCGGTGACGCGCTCCATGCGGTGCAGGGTCAGGCCGCAATTGCGGGCGATGTCGCTGGCCTTGCTGGCCCACGGCGAAACCGTGCCCAGGCGCGGCAGCACCACCACCAGCTCACCCGCCGTCGAGCCGGCATACGCGTCACCGTAAGTCAGCAGCGCCTGCAATTTGTCGGCGTCAGCGCGGGCCGGTGTGCTGTCATGCGCCACCCAGTGCACATGCCGCGCGGCCACCGCCGTGATGCGCGAACAGGCCACTTGCAGGGCCAGCAACAACGCCTGGGCACGGAAGGCCGAGAGCGCATCGCCGCCCGGGAAATGCGTCAAATGGAGGGGCGAGGCGCTCATGCAGTCCAGGTCTAACGGAGGGAAGCCGCGATTTTAGAGGGCCGGTGGGATAATCCGGGGATGGCTATCACGATCAAATCCGCCGCCGACATTGAAGGCATGCGTCTGGCCGGCCGCCTGGCCTCTGAAGTGCTGGACATGCTGACGCCCCATGTGCGCGCCGGTGTAACCACCCTCGAGTTGGACAAGCTTGCCCACGACCACATGGTGCACGTGCAAGGCGGCATCCCGGCCACGCTGGGCTACCAACCGCAGGGCTACCCGGCTTACCCGGCTTCGCTGTGTTCGTCGCTGAACGAGGTGGTTTGCCACGGCATCCCC
Organism: Burkholderiales bacterium; assembly: GCA_038316205.1. Taxonomy (GTDB): domain Bacteria; phylum Pseudomonadota; class Gammaproteobacteria; order Burkholderiales; family Burkholderiaceae_C; genus Rubrivivax. The sequence continues at coordinate 9,715 of JBBQAI010000030.1, read as the reverse complement.
GACGACCGGCCCCTGAAGGACGGCGACATCGTCAACATCGACGTCACCATCATCAAGAACGGCTGGCACGGCGACAACAGCCGCATGTACGTGGTGGGCGAAGGCACCATCGCCTCACGCCGCCTGTGCCAGGTCACGTTCGACGCCATGTGGAAGGGCATCGCCAAGGTCAAGCCGGGTGTGCGCCTGGGCGACATCGGACACGCCATCCAGTTCTTCGCCGAACACGCCGGCTATTCGGTGGTGCGCGAGTTCTGTGGCCACGGCGTCGGCGCGCGCTTCCACGAAGAACCGCAGGTGCTGCATTACGGCCGGCCGCACACGCTGGAAGAACTGGTGCCGGGGATGATCTTCACCATCGAGCCGATGATCAACGCGGGCAAGCGCGACATCAAGGAAGACCGCAAGGGCAACCGCCCCTACGACGGCTGGACCATCGTCACACGCGACCGTTCTTTGTCAGCGCAGTGGGAACACACGGTGCTGGTCACCGAGACCGGCTACGAGGTGTTGACCGTGTCGGCCGGCAGCCCGCCGCCGCCGGCCTTCGCGCCGCTAGGCTACGGCCAAGCCGCTGCGCTCGCCACCACCTGACCCCATGCTGGCCGTGCCCGAGGCCACCGGCCATGCGCCGGGCAGCTTGGCGGCGCTGCGCGCGCACTTCCGCGACGGCAAGTCCGCGCTGCTGGCGCGCTTCAAGGACGCCCGACCCACGGCGCAAGCCGCCGCTGACCTGACGCGTTCGCTGGCGCGCCACGTCGATGCCACGCTGGCCGCCTTGTGGACCGAGTGCGGCATGCCGCCCGATGCCACGCTGGTGGCCGTCGGCGGCTATGGCCGTGGCGAGTTGTTCCCGTATTCCGACGTGGACGTGCTGACGCTGCTGCCCGGCGAGCAGACCGAAGGCCTGCGTGAGGCCGTCGGTCGCTTCGTCACAGCCTGCTGGGACATCGGGCTGGAAGTCGGCTCGTCGGTGCGCAGCAGCGCCGAATGCCTGGCCGAGTCGGCGCGCGATGTGACGGTGCAGACGGCACTGCTGGAATCGCGCTGCGTCTGCGGCAGCAAACGCCTTTACACACAGTTCCGAAAGGCGCAAGACAAGGCGATGGACCCGCGCGCCTTCCTGCGCGCCAAACTGCTGGAAATGCAGCAGCGCCACGTGAAGTACGAGGGCACGCCTTATTCGCTGGAGCCGAATTGCAAGGAAAGCCCAGGCGGCCTGCGCGACCTGCAAGTGGTGATCTGGGTGGCCCGAGCCGCCGGCCTGGGCCGCACCTGGAGCGAACTCGCGGCGAAGGGCCTGATCACGCCTTTCGAGGCCAATCGACTGGTCCAGCACGAAGGCACGCTGAAGCTGATACGCGCCCGGCTGCACCTCATCGCCGGGCGGCGTGAAGACCGGTTGGTGTTCGACCTGCAAACGGCCGTAGCCGAAAGCTTCGGCTACGCCAACAGCGCTGCGGTGGCCAACGGCCAGCGCAGCAGCGAGGTGCTGATGCACCGCTATTACTGGGCGGCCAAGGCGGTGACTCAGCTGAACCAGATCCTGATGCTGAACATCGAGGAGCGCGTCAACGGCTCTGAAGCCACGCCGATGCGCCCGATCACCGCGCGCTTCTTCGACCGCGCCGGCATGCTGGAAGTGGCGCACGACACGCTGTACCTGAACAACCCGCACGCGATCCTGGAAACCTTCCTGGTCTACCAGCAGACGCCCGGGCTGCAGGGCCTGTCGGCACGCACGCTGCGGGCGTTGTACAACGCCCGCCAGGTGATGGGCGCCGAGTTCCGCCGCGACCCCATCAACCGCGAGCTGTTTTTGGACATCCTGCGCCAGCCCAAGCGGCTGACCCACGCGATGCGGCTGATGAACCAGACCAGCGTGCTGGGCCGTTACCTGTGGGTCTTCAGGCGCATCGTCGGGCGCATGCAGCACGACCTGTTCCACGTCTACACGGTGGACCAGCACATCCTGATGGTCTTGCGCAACATGCGCCGCTTCTTCATCCCAGAGCACGCGCATGAGTACCCCTTCTGCAGCCAATTGGCCGCGCAGTGGGACGCGCCGTGGGTGCTCTACGTGGCCGCCCTCTTCCACGACATCGCCAAGGGCCGTGGCGGCGACCACAGCGACCTGGGCGCCGTCGAAGCCCACCGCTTCTGCCGCGACCACGGCATTTCGCGCGAAGACAGCCAGATCATCGAATTCTTGGTTCAGCACCACCTGACGATGAGCCGCATCGCGCAGAAGGAAGACTTGTCCGACGCCGACGTCATCGCCGCCTTCGCCCGGCTGGTGGAAACGCCGCGCCGACTGATGGCGCTTTACCTGCTGACGGTGGCTGACATCCGCGGCACCAGCCCGAAGGTGTGGAACGCCTGGAAGGGCAAGCTGCTGGAAGACCTGTATCGGCTGACCCTGAGGGCGCTGGGCGGTGCGCAGCCGAATCTGGACGCCGAGATCGAGGCGCGCAAGGAAGACGCGCGCCACATGCTGGCGCTGCACAGCGCCCTGCCCGGCACCGAAGAGCCGCTGTGGAAGACACTGGAAGTCAGCTACTTCGCGCGCCACGACGCGGCTGACATCGCCTGGCATGCGCGCGCGCTGTGGCGCCATGTGCAGACTGCCCTGCCGGTGGTGCAGGCGCGGCCGTCGTCGGCTGGTGATGGGCTGCAAGTTCTTGTGTACACACCCGACCGATCTGACCTGTTCGCGCGCATCTGCGGCTATTTCGACGGCGCCGGCTTCAGCATCCTGGACGCCAAGATTCACACCACGCGCGCCGGTTACGCGCTCGACACTTTCCAGGTCGTGGCCACGCCGAACATGTGGGCTGACCACGGCACGGGCGAGCCCGAGCTGAAGTACCGCGACCTGATTTCGCTGGTCGAAACGCAGGCCACCATCGCGCTGTCGTCCGACGGCCCGCTGCCCGAACCACGCAGCGGCCGCGTCTCGCGTCGCGTGCGCAGCTTCCCGGTCACGCCGCGCGTTTCGCTAGAACCGGACGAGCGCGCCCAGCATTGGCTGCTGGCGGTGTCGGCCAGCGACCGCACTGGCCTGCTCTACGCCATCGCCCGCGTGCTGGCGCACAACCGCATCAACCTGCAACTGGCCAAGATCACCACATTGGGCGAACGCGTCGAAGACACTTTCCTCGTCGACGGCCCCGAACTGCAACGGCCCAAGGGCCAGTTGCGCATCGAAACCGAGCTGCTCGACGCCGTCGGCGCGGCAGCCGGCTGAACCCAAGACCACCGTGGGACTGAAACGCATCCTGGCCACCGATGCCATCCTGCGCCTGGCCGAATTCGACGCCGTCATCGACGCGCGCAGCGAAGACGAATACGCCGAAGACCACCTGCCGGGCGCCATCAACTGGCCGTCGCTGAACGACGCCGAACGCATCGCCATCGGCACCGAATACAAGCAGGTCTCGCCCTTCGAAGCGCGCAAGCGCGGTGCCGTGCTGGTGGCCCGCAACATTGCGCGGCATGTCGAGACGCATCTGATGAACCAGCCGCGCGGCTGGCGGCCGCTGGTCTACTGCTGGCGCGGCGGACAGCGCTCGGGCGCGCTGTCGACGGTGCTGGACCAGATCGGCTTCAGCGTGCACGTGCTGGAAGGCGGCTACCGCGAATTCCGCCGCGCGGTGCTGGTAGAACTGGAAACCCAGCCGGCGGCCTTCGAATGGCGGGCGATCATCGGCCGCACCGGTTCAGCCAAGAGCCGCTTGCTGCAGGCCCTGCAGGCCCAGGGCGAACAGGTGCTGGACCTGGAGGCGATCGCCTGCCACAAGGGCAGCGTACTCGGGCCTTTGCCGGGGCAGCCACAACCGTCGCAAAAGCGCTTCGAGACCCTGCTGTGGGAAGCGCTGCGCGGATTCAGTGCCGTGCGCCCGGTCTACGTCGAAGGCGAGAGTCGCACCATCGGCCGGCTGCGCGTGCCCGAACGCTTACTGGAGGCGGTGCGCGCAGCCACCTGCATCCAGGTGGCCATGCCCCTGAGCGCCCGCGTGGATTTCCTGCTGGGCGACTACGACTACTTCGTTGCTGACACCGAAAGTTTCTGCTCACGCCTGGACGCACTGCGCGAATTACGCAGCCATGCCGTCGTGGCGCGCTGGCAAGAGCAGGCCCGCGCCGGCGACTTGGTGCCGGTGGTGCAGGAACTGCTGACCGAGCACTACGACCCGGTCTACCTGCGTTCCATGCAGCGCAACTTTCAGCACTTCGACAACGCGATCACCCTCGATTTGACCGACGGCCAGCCCGGCACGCTGGCGGCTGCTGCCCGCCAATTGGCGGGTGCCCCCAGTGCCGGCGAGCGTTGACGGGTCAGCCCGTGCTCAGCACGTCGCCAAAGCCCTGCCACTGCGTGCCGGTGAACTTGGCAAGCTGCCCTTGCTTGACCAGGAAGTAATCGGTCGGTGAAGTGTTCAGCGTCATGCCCGGCAGCATCAGCGGCAGCTTCAGCGCCTTGATGTTGGTGGCCTGCCGCATCACGTTCTCGCGCGTCAAATCGTTGCCGCAGGCCTTCAGCACGTGGACCATGGTCTGGGCCGTGAGGTAGGCGTACAAGTTCGATGCGTCCTTCGGGTCGCCGTCGCGGTAATAGCGGCCCATGAACGCGCGCCATTCCAGCATGTTGGCGTCATCCTTCCACTGCGGGTCGTTGGGGTCTTTGTAGTACTGCAGCGTCAACAGGCCCACGCTCTTGTCCAGGCCGGCCGGCGTCAGCACCGAGCCCACCGAAGCGCTGACGTTGTTGATGATGTGCAGCGGCTTCCAGCCGGAGTCCCACGCCTTGCGCACCGCCTGCGCGCCGAATTTGGGTGTGGTGATGTTGATGAAGGTGTCGGCGCCCGAACCCTGCAGCGTCAGGATTTGTGAATCGACCGTCGGGTCTGTCACTTCGTAGCTGACCTTGGACACCACCATCTTGGCGCCGGCCCCGCCCAGGCCATCTTCCACGCCCTTGAGCACGTCTTTCCCGAAGTCGTCGTTCTGGAACAGGATGCCGATCTTGGCGTTCGGCTTGTTCTTCAGCAGGTAGCGCGCGTAGATCTTGCCCTCGGCCTGGTAGCTGAGGTTGAAGCCCAGCGTCCACGGGAAATTCTTGGGGTCGGCCCACTTGGTGGCGCCGGTGGCCAGAAAAAGGTGGGGCACTTTCTTGGCGTTCAGGTATTTGTGGATGGCCGTGTTGCTGGGTGTGCCCAGCGTCTGAAACATCGCCAGCACTTCGTCTTGCTCGACCAGCTTGCGCACCTGCTCCACGGTCTTCGGCGGGCTGTAGCCGTCGTCCAGGCTGATCAGGTTGATCTTGCGGCCGTTGATGCCACCGGCTTCGTTGATCATCTTGAAGTAGGCCTGGTGCGCCTTGCCGATGGTGCCGTAGGCTGAGGCCGGGCCGCTGTAGGGCATGGTCTGGCCGAGCTTGATTTCGGTGTCGCTGGCGCCCGGCCCGTACTTCTTCTGCGCCAAGGCAGGCACAGCCGGCAGCGCCAGGGACGCAGCAGCGATCAGGGTCTGGCGGCGGGTGGTCTTGAGGGTCATGGTGTCTCCGTCATGGTGTTGCTGGATGAGTGGGACTCAAGCCCGCCGGCGGCGCCAGCGCGCCACGGCGATGCGGATGAAACCGGCGACGCCGGTTGGCATCACGTACATGAACAAGATCAGGAAAACGCCGTAGATCGCCCAGGGCGCGGCCTTGGAAATCTCGTCGGCGACGTTGGGGATGAACTGGATGAACAACGCCCCCCAGATGGCGCCCGAGATCGAGGCCAGGCCGCCGATGACGATGCCCACCACCAGGCTGATTGACAGGAAGATGGTGAAGGAATCGGGTGCGACGAACTGGATGGCGATGGCACCCAGGGCACCGGCCACACCGGTGTACATCGCCGAAACGCCGAAGGTCATGGACTTGATCATGGCCGTGTCGACGCCCATCGCTCGCGCCGCGGTCGGTTGGTCACGGATGGCCACCATGGCGCGTCCCATGCGCCCGCGCAGCAAATTCCAACCCAGCAGGAACATCAGCAGCATCACCGCCAGTGCCACGAAGTACAGCCACTGGTCTTGCGACAGACCGCTCCATTCGGGCGCATCGGGCTTGGTGATGACGATGCCCTGCGCGCCACCGGTCCAATGTTCGATCCCCTTGTATTTCAGGATCTGCGGCAAGGCCACGCCCAAGGCGAAGGTGGCCAGCGACAGGTACAGGCCTTCGAGCCGCAATGCTGGCAATCCAAAGAGAAAGCCGACCACCGCGCAGACCGCGCCGGCTATGGGCAAGGTCAGCCAGTAAGGCACACCGAACTTGTCCATCAGGATGGCCGCGACGTAGGCGCCGATGGCATAGAAAGCGCCGTGCCCGAGCGAGATCTGACCGTTGTAGCCGGTCAGCATGTTCAGGCCCAGCAGCGCGATGGCGTAAACCAGCACCAGCGTGAACTGGAAGACGCGGTAGTTGCTGACCACGAAAGGCAGCACACAGGCCAGCGCAATCAGTGCGGCCAGACCCAACCACTTTTTCGACACGGTGCCAGAGGTGCTCATCGTGGTCAAACCCGGGTCACGTGGACTTTGCCGAACAGCCCCGAGGGCCGCACGACCAGCACGCCGACGATCAGCACCAGCGCTACCGTCAGCTTCAATTCCGTGCCCAGTAAGGCACCGACAACGTTTTCCAGCACACCGACGATGAAGCCGCCGAGCACCGCGCCACCGGGGCTGTCGATACCACCGACCAGCGCGGCGGCGAAGGCGTAGAGCAGGATGCCCGACATCATGTTGGGCTCGAGGAACACCGTCGGCGCAACCATCACCCCGGCGATGGCGCCGATGGCCCCGGCCAGGCCCCAGCCCAACGCCAGCATCCAGCCCACACGGATGCCGACCAGCCGGCTCGATTCAGGGTTCTGCGCCGCAGCGCGCATCGCCAGGCCCAGCGGGGTGTAGCGGAAGAAAACGAACAGGATGGCCAGCACCACCAGCGTGATCGCTGTCGAGCCCAGTTCGTGGCTGGACACATAGCGGTTGCCGAACAAAGGCTCGGCCGGAAATGGGCTCGGGAAGGGTTTGATGGTGTAACTGAAGATCCAGCCGGCCAGGCTGTTGACGATGACCAGCAGGCCGATGAAGACAATCACCACGCTCAAGATCGGCGCGTTTTCGACCGGCCGCACGATGACCCGTTCGATGACCACGCCCAGCACGAAAGCGATGGCCACCGTCAGGAAGAAGGCGCCCCAGTAGGGCATGCCGGTCTGCATCAGGCTCCAGGCGATGTAGGTACTGAACATCGCCAGTTCACCCTGCGCGAAGTTCACGTGGTGGGTGGCCTGGTAGATCATCACCAGCGCCAGCGCCACGCTGGCGTAGATGCCGCCGCTGGCCAAGCCGGAGAAGATTTGGTGGATCAGCAGGTCGACGTTCATCGCTTCAGTAGCCCAGGTAGGAACGGCGCACCGACTCGTCGTTGCGGATGTCTTCGGCCGGGCCCGCGATGACCACGCGGCCGGTCTCCAGCAGGTAGGCCTGGTCGGCCACCTTCAGGGCCAGCGCCGCGTTCTGTTCCACCAGCAAGAGACTGACGCGGTCGCGGCGATTGATCTCTTTGAAGATCTCAAAGATCTCTTGCACGATCAAGGGCGCCAGGCCGAAAGAAGGTTCGTCCAGCAACAGCAACTGCGGCCGCAACATCAGCGCGCGCGACACGGCCAGCATCTGCTGTTCACCGCCCGACAGCAAACCGGCCTGCTGCTTGCAGCGTTCTTTCAAGCGCGGGAAGTAGGCGTACATGCGTTCGTAATCGGCTTCCACCTCGGCCCGGTCGCGCCGCGTGTAGGCGCCCAGACGCAGGTTTTCTTCCACGCTGAGCGCCGCGAAGGTACCGCGCCCGTCAGGCACATGGGCCACGCCCAGACGCACGATGCTTTCGGTGGCCAGCTTGTCGATCCGCGTGCCCGCAAGCCTGACCTCGCCCTGGCGCTTGACCATGCCGCAGACCGCGCGCAACGTGGTTGTCTTGCCGGCGCCGTTGGCGCCCAGGATGGTGGTGATGCCGCCGGCTTCCACCGCGAAACTCAGCCCATGCAGCACTTGCGTGGGTCCGTATTGCGCGTGCAGGTCGCGCACTTCCAGCAGCGCGGTCATCAGGCGGCCCTCATGTGGCAGTCATGCGGCAGTCATGCGGCAATCACGCGGCTACACCCAGGTAGGCGCGTATGACTTCGGCGTTGGCCTGCACCTCGGCCGGTGTGCCGTCGGCAATCTTGCGGCCGAAGTCCAGTGCCACCACGCGGTCTGATACGCGCATCACCATGTTCATGTGGTGCTCCACCAGCAGCAGCGTCAACTTCAATTTGCTGCGCACTTCGCGCAGCAAATCCATCAGCGCGCCTACCTCTTCGTGGTTCAAACCACCGGCGGGTTCATCCAGCAGCAGCAGCTTGGGTTGGCTGGCCAAGGCGCGCCCGAGTTCCACGCGCTTTTGCGTGCCGAAAGGCAGGTCCATCACCCGCGTTTCGGCCACCGTGCGCAGGTCAAGCAAGTCGACCAGCACCTGCGCCTGTTCGGCCAGTTGCGCCTCTTCGCGCACCACCGAAGTCAGGCGCAGCGCATTCGCCACAAAGCCGCTGTGCGTGCGGCAGTGGGCGCCCAGCATGATGTTCTGGCGCACCGTCATCGTGCGGAACAAGGCCAGGTTCTGAAAGGTGCGGCCGATGCCCAATTCAGCGATGCCGTGGGTCGGCGTTTCCAGCAACGAACGGCCTTCAAAGCGGATGGCGCCTTCGCTGTAGCTGTACAGCCGCGACAGGCAGTTGAACAGCGTGGTCTTGCCTGCGCCATTGGGGCCGATCAGGCCCACGATATGGCCCGCCGCCACGTTGAAAGACACCTTGTCGAGCGCCGTGATGCCGCCGAAGCGGACGGTCACGCCGTCCACCTGCAACAAGGGCTGCCCCTGGGCTACTGCTTCTATCGCCGTCTCCGTTCGAATGCGGCGTCATCGAAGGTGCGCCGTCTACTCGCAACCCTAACCGGCCCAGGCGCGCCGACTAGCGGTCTAACCCTAGGTGCCCAACACTTGGGTGGTGGTCAACGAAAAGGCGCCCCGCAGGGCGCCCCGAACCACGGCAGCGGACGGGTCCGCAGCCCGTGATTACCCCATGTGCAAGCCGCCGTTACAGCTGAAGTCGGCCCCGGTGGTGAAGCCCGAATCTTCACCGGCCAGCCAGGCGCAGATGGAACCGATCTCGTCGGGCGTGCCCAGGCGTTTGACGGGGATGGTGGCGACGATCTTCTCCAGCACTTCGGGCTTGATGGCGCGGACCATGTCGGTGCCAATGTAGCCCGGGCTGACGGTGTTCACCGTCACGCCCTTGCTGGCCATTTCCTGCGCCAGGGCCATCGTGAAGCCGTGCATGCCGGCCTTGGCGGCCGAATAATTGGTCTGGCCCGACTGGCCTTTTTCACCGTTCACCGAACTGATCTGGATGATGCGGCCCCAGCCCTTTTCCACCATGCCCGGCACCACTTGCTTGGTAACGTTGAACATGCTGTTCAGGTTGGTGTCGATGACCATCTTCCAGTCCTCGGGCGTCATCTTCAGGAACATGCGGTCGCGCGTGATGCCGGCGTTGTTGACCAGCACGTCGATCGTGCCGTGTTCAGCCACCGACTTGGTGAAGGCCTCCACGGTCGAGTC
>JBBQAI010000215.1:0-3116 GCA_038316205.1 Burkholderiales bacterium | reverse complement strand
GTAAAGCGCAGGCCGTTGGCATGGAAGGGCAGGCTTTCGCGGCGAAAGAACTTCAGGTCGTCCGTCTCGTTGAAGGCCACGGCGTGTTTGCCCAGCAGTTGGATACGGCCTTCGCTGCGCATCTGTGCCAGCACGTCACCCGCCGCGTCGAAGGCCGTGAAGCGCATGCCGATGGCGTGCAAGGGCAACGTCTCACGGCGGAAGAACTTCAGGTCGTCCTTCTCGCTGAAGGGCACGCTGTGGCGGCCGAGCAGCGGCAGCTGCGCCTGCGCACGCATCGTGGCCAGGATGCCGTCGACAGCGTCCACATCCACCGTGTCGGGCTCGTGCCCGGCCAGGCCCAGCAGCACCGCCTTGTCGCTGCCGTGGCCCTTGCCGGTGGCGCCCAGGCTGCCGTAAAGCTGGCTCAGCACGCGGGCGGTGCGCGGCAGCAGGCCGTCGTGGTCCAGCCGTGACGTGAACAGCCGCGCGGCGCGCATCGGCCCCACGGTGTGGCTGCTGCTCGGGCCGATGCCGATCTTGAAGAGGTCGAAGACGGAAACAGCCACGATGCGCCGGCGTCAATCAGCCGCTGAATCGGATGCGTAAGCGCTCAGCGGCACACAACTGCAAAACAAGTTGCGGTCGCCGTAGACGTTGTCCACCCGACCCACCGGCGACCAGTATTTCTGCTGCCGCAACGCGGCCACCGGGTAGGCCGCCTGCTCGCGGCTGTAGGGGTGGGGCCACTCGGCTTTCAGCAGCGCAGCGGCGGTGTGCGGCGCGTTCTTCAGCGGGTTGTCGGTCTGCGGCCAGGCGCCACTTTCAACTTGTGCGATCTCGTGCCGGATGGCGATCATCGCGTCGCAGAAACGGTCGAGCTCTGCCAGCGGTTCGCTCTCGGTCGGCTCGATCATCAGCGTGCCGGCCACCGGGAAGCTGAGCGTCGGCGCGTGGAAGCCGTAGTCGATCAGGCGCTTGGCCACGTCCTCGGCGCCACAGCCGCTGCTCTTGGCCAGCGGGCGGATGTCGATGATGCATTCGTGGGCCACACCGCCGCCCTTCAGGCTGGGGTTGCCGCCGCTGTACAGCACGGGGTAGTGGTCGGCCAGCCGCGCGGCGATGTAGTTGGCGCTGAGGATGGCCACCTCGGTGGCGTCACGCAGGCCCTCGGCGCCCATCATGCGGCAGTACATCCAGCTGATCGGCAGCACGGCGGCGTTACCCAGCGGTGCGGCACTGACGGCACCGACGCTGTGCTCGCCACCGATGCCCGCGGTGCGGTGCGCCGGCAGGAAAGGCACCAGGTCGGCCACCACCGCCACGGGTCCAACGCCCGGCCCGCCGCCGCTGTGCGGGATGCAGAAGGTCTTGTGCAGGTTGAGGTGGCTGACGTCGCCGCCGAACTCACCTGGCGCGGCCACGCCGACCAGCGCGTTCATGTTCGCGCCGTCGACGTAGACGCGGCCGCCGTGCTGGTGCACCAGTGCGCAAAGCTCTTTCACGCGCACCTCGAACACGCCGTGCGTGCTGGGGTAGGTGATCATCACGGCGGCCAAGTTGGCGCTGTGCGTTTCGCACTTGGCCTTGAGGTCGTCCATGTCGACGTTGCCCATCGCGTCGCACTTCGTCACCACCACGCTCATGCCCGCCATCTGCGCGCTGGCCGGGTTGGTGCCGTGGGCGCTTTCGGGGATCAGGCAGATGTTGCGATGGCCCTCGCCCCGGCTTTCGTGGAAGGCCTTGATGACCAGCAGGCCGGCGTATTCGCCTTGGCTGCCGGCGTTGGGCTGCAGGCTGACACCGGCATAGCCCGTGGCCTGCGCCAGCCAGGCGCAGAGCTGGTCGTTCATCAGCCAGTAGCCGGCCAGTTGTTCGCGCGGCGCAAAGGGGTGGATGTTGGCGAATTCCGGCCAGGTGATGGGGATCATCTCGCTGGTGGCATTCAGCTTCATCGTGCAACTGCCCAGCGGGATCATGCTGCGGTCCAGCGCCAGGTCCTTGTCGCTCAGGCTGCGGATGTAGCGCAGCATTTGCGTTTCGCTGTGGTGGGTGTTGAACACCGGGTGCGTCAAGTAGCTGCTGGTGCGGCGCAAGCCGGGCGGGATCATCGATTCGATGCCCTTGTCGAAGGCCGCCACCTTGGGCAGCACCTGGCCGGGTTGCGCGAAGACTTGCCACAGCGCGGCGATGTCGGCGCGCGTGGTGGTTTCGTCCAGCGAGATGCCGGTCATGGTGTCGCCCCATTCGGGGTAGCGGCGCAGATTCATGCCAGCAGCCACCGCCTTGGCGGCGATGTCGGCCGTTGCCGCGCCGGTGTCCAGCGTCAGCGTGTCGAAAGCGCTGTCGTTGCGCACCGTGATGCCCATCTCGCGCAGGCCTGCGGCCAGGATCGCCGTGTAGCTGGCCACGCGCTGCGCAATGCGCTTCAGGCCGGCGGGGCCGTGGTAGACCGCGTACATGCTGGCGATGACGGCCAGCAGCACCTGCGCCGTGCAGATGTTGGACGTGGCCTTTTCGCGGCGGATGTGTTGTTCGCGCGTTTGCAGCGCCAGGCGGTAAGCGGTGTTGCCGTGGGTGTCCACGCTGACACCGACCAGGCGACCGGGCAGGCTGCGCTTGAATTCATCGCGGCAGGCCAGATAGGCCGCATGCGGGCCGCCGCAGCCCATCGGCACGCCGAAGCGCTGCGTGGTCCCCAGCGGGTTGTCGGCGCCCAATTCGCCGGGCGGCGTGATCAGGGTCAGTGCCAACAAATCGGCTGCGATGATGAAGGCCGCCTGGTGGGCGTGGATGCGGGCGGCGTCTTGGCGCACGTCGTGGATGGCGCCGCTGGTGGTGGGCATTTGCAGCAGCACGGCGAAGTAGTCGCCGCCGGCGATCAGGCGGTCCCACTCTTCGGCCGAGTTGGCCAGCACGACGGTGAAGCCCAGCGGCGCGGCGCGCGTCTGGATTACCTCGATGGTCTGCGGGTGGCAGTCACCGGCCACGACGAAGGTGTTGCTCTTGCTCTTCACGCTGCGCTTGGCCAGCGTCATCGCTTCGGCGGCGGCGGTGGCCTCGTCCAGCATCGACGCATTTGCCATCGCCATGCCGGTCAAGTCGCAGACCATGGTCTGGAAGTTCACCAGCGCTTC
>JBBQAI010000055.1:0-27334 GCA_038316205.1 Burkholderiales bacterium | reverse complement strand
ACCGTGAACTTGGGCACCGTGGCCGTGGCCACCGCCGTCACCATCTTGGCGCCGTGCTTGGCAATGCCTTCGTTCTCGACCTTGCGCCCGACCATGAAGCCGGTGATGTTCTGCAAGAAGATCAACGGCACCTTGCGTTGGCAGCACAGCTCGATGAAGTGGGCGCCCTTCATCGCGCTTTCGCCGAACAAGATGCCGTTGTTGGCCACGATGCCCACCGGCATGCCTTCGATGTGCGCGAAGCCCGTCACCAGCGTGGCGCCGTAGCGCGCCTTGAACTCGTCGAAGTCGCTGCCGTCCACGATGCGCGCAATGATTTCGCGCACGTCGAAAGGCTTGCGCGCGTCCACCGGGATCACGCCGTGCAACTCAGCCGCGTCGAACAGCGGCGGGCGCGGGGGCACGGTCAGCAGTTGCTGCGGCTTGCGCCAGTTCAGGTTGGCGACACTGGCACGCGCAATGGCCAGCGCGTGCATGTCGTTCTCGGCCAGGTGGTCGGCCACGCCGCTCAAGCGCGTGTGCACGTCGCCGCCGCCCAGGTCTTCAGCGGTGACAACTTCGCCGGTGGCGGCCTTCACCAGCGGCGGGCCGCCCAGGAAGATGGTGCCTTGCTTCTTGACGATGATGGCCTCGTCGCTCATCGCCGGCACGTAGGCACCACCGGCGGTGCAACTGCCCATCACCACCGCCAGTTGCGGGATGCCCAGCGACGACATCTGCGCCTGGTTGTAGAAGATGCGGCCGAAGTGGTCGCGGTCGGGAAAGACCTCGTCCTGGTTCGGCAGGTTGGCGCCGCCGCTGTCGACCAGGTAGATGCAGGGCAGGCGGTTCTGCTGCGCCACTTCCTGCGCGCGCAGGTGCTTCTTCACGGTCATCGGGTAGTAGGTGCCGCCCTTGACGGTGGCGTCGTTGCAAACGATCAGGCAATCGACGCCACTGACACGGCCGATGCCGGCGATCAAACCCGCGCCCGGCGCAGCGTTGTCGTAGAGGTTCAGCGCGGCCAGCGGCGCCAGTTCCAGGAAAGGCGTGTCGGGGTCGAGCAGCATTTCCACGCGTTCACGCGGCAACAGCTTGCCGCGCGCGGTGTGCTTGGCGCGGGCAGCCTCGCCGCCACCCAGCGCAATCTGCGCCAGCCGCGCATTCAGGTCATCGACCAGCGTGCGCGTGCGGTCGGCGCTGGCCTTGAAGGCGGCAGAGCGGGCGTTGAGCTTGGTCGTGAGCGTGGGCAACGGCGGTCTCCTGCGGGGCGGGCATGAACCGATGCGGGGCTCGGTTCGGTTCGATTGACGTTCACGTCAATTCTAGGCAGCCTCTTCCGTTGTTCGGCAGGTCGGTTCGGTGCGACCTGTCGGCAGGTTTATTCGGTACGAATGCCGCGCTGGCGAATGATGTCGCCCAGGATGCGCGCTTCATCGCGCACGCGCAGCCGCAGCGCTGCGGGCGAGGTGGCCTGCACCTGCCAGCCGGCCGCGAACAAGCGCTGGCGGGCCTCGGGCGCACGCAGCAGCGCGGGCACCGCGCCGACCAGGCGCTGCTGGGCGGCTGCGCTCAAGGCTGCGGGGCCGACCAGCGCCACCCAGACTGCCAGTTCATCGGCCGCCACGCCCAGGCTGGCCAGTGGCGGCACATCGGGCGCCAAGGTGCTTCGCCCGCCCGTCAAACCGACCGCCTGCACCTTGCCCGCGCGCACCTGCGGCAGGGCCACGCCGGGCGGCACCAGCGCGGCCTGGATCTGGCCCGACATCAGCGCCGTCAGCACCGCCGGGTTGCCGCTGTAGGGCACGTGCACAGCGGCGAAACCGGCGCGGCTCTTGATCAATTCCATGCCCAGGTGGCCGACCGAGCCGATGCCCACCGAACCGTAGCTCCAGTCGGCCCCAGCCTGGCGCGCAGCCGCAAAGAAACCGCTGCCGCCGGGCACGTTGGCGGCCGCCACCAGCACCAGCGGCGCGGTGGCCAACAGCGACAACAGGCTGAAGTCGCGCGCCGGGTCGAAAGGCAACTTCGGGTTCAGCAGCGGGGCCGATGTGAGGTTGCCGTTGATGACGACGCCCAGCGTGTGGTCGTCAGTGGCCTTGGCGATTTGATCGGCGGCGATGTTGCCGGACGCGCCGGGGCGGTTGTCCACCACCACCGTCACGCCGAAGGCGCGGGCCAGCACATCGGCCAACACCCGCGCGGCGAGGTCGGGCGTGGAGCCGCCCGGGAAGCCAACCAGCAGCCGAAGCGGTTTGCGGGGCCAAACGGCGTTGGCGGCGTCGGCCGCGCAAGCCCAGGGCTGGAACATGGCGAAAGCGACCGCAGCCAAGCCGTCGCGACGTGTGGGCAGCGATTTCAGTGGCAACACGCGCATCGTTCAGTCCCGTGTTTCATCTCGTCCAGTGGGCCGGCCTGATGCAGTCGTTGCACCCGGCCATCGCGGCCGTCAAACCGCCAACACCTTGCGCGCCGCCTGTTCCAGCAGCGGCTCCAGCGCGGCGGCGAGGGCTGCGGTGTCGTCAACGCCCTCCAGCCGCTGGCTGCGGCGGGCCCACGCCGCCGTCCACGCCGCGCGCTGACCGGCCAACGCCTGCGCC
Source organism: Burkholderiales bacterium (assembly GCA_038316205.1). Lineage (GTDB taxonomy): Bacteria > Pseudomonadota > Gammaproteobacteria > Burkholderiales > Burkholderiaceae_C > Rubrivivax. Next base: position 24,755 of record JBBQAI010000055.1, on the reverse strand, counting down.
ACCGCCGGCGGCCAGTGCGTGGGTGCTTCACCGGGGCTCCAGTCACCGCGCCCTCGGCCGAAGTGGGCCACGGCCAGGTAGCGCAGCAAGGCGGCTTGCGCGGCGCCATCCAGCGCGTCGTCGCGCCAGGCCACCCAGCTTTGCCCGGTGCCGCGCACGACGTTGATGCCGCGCGCCACGCCAGCCGCGCCCAGCGCGCCGAGCAAGCCACCGGCCAGCAGGCCGCCGCCCAGCGTCAGCCCGCCACTGAGGATGTCGGCCTTCAGCCCCGTCAGCGCGCCCGCCAGGGCACCGCCCAGCACCGCCGCTCGGCCTTCGGGCACGCGCTCGTGGCGCGCGAACTGGTACGCCACGCGGCTGATGATTTCGCCGCTGGCGCTGCCCTGCAGGCCGTGCAGCGCCAGCAATTGCGCGGTGTTGGTGCGCACCTCGGCTTCCAGCGCGGCGGCCAGACGGGCTTGCGCGGCAGCGGCCGGGTCGGTTTCGGTGGCGGCACTCTGGCCGAGTGCGGCGCCCAGGCGGCGCAAACGTTCGGCCCAGCCGTTGTCGCCCTGCACCGTCTCGCGGGCCACTGCGGTACGCGCCAGGCTGGCGGCCAGGGTTTGCATCGCAGCGGTGAAGGTGGTCTCGCGCTTGGCCTGCCAGGCGTCGGCCAGGCGGGCCATCGCAGCGGCACGTTCGCCGTCCAGCGCAGCCGTCACCGCGCGCATCAGCGTCAGTTCGTGCACCCAGCAGCGCGCGAAGGCGTCCAGCGGCAGCACGGCGCGCACGCCCGGCCAGCGCACCAGGTGCAGGCGCCAGATCTCGACGTCTTGCGCCTCTTCGGCCGCCGAACGCGGTGCGCCCATCTGGTTCAGCAGCACCAGCACCGGCTTGCCGACCCAGGCCAGCAAATCCATCTCGGGCTCGACATAACCGGCGCCGCCCGGCCACTCGGCCGCGTTGACCAGGTACAGCAACACATCGCTGTCGCCCTGCACATGGCGCAGCGCCTGCTGGCTGGCCCAGAAAGGGCGGTCGCGCCAGCGGTCCCACACCTCGGTGAGGAACCAACCCAGCGGGTTGCCGCTGGCCCGCAGGCGGCGCACCAGGCGCGCGCTGTCGCCGAAGCCGGGCGTGTCCCACAAGCGCAGCGTGTCGCCGGCCGGCGTTTCGACGAGCGTGTGCATGGCCGCGAATTCGGTGACGTGCGGCGCGTCGCGCACCTCGCCCACGTCCAGGCCCAGCAGCGTGCGCGCCAACGTGGTCTTGCCGGCGTTGGTGTGCGAGACCAGGCTCAGCGTGACGGTGGTCATGCCTGCAGCGCCAATTGCAAATCGCGTTCAGCCGCTGCGTTGTCGGGCTGCGCCAGATCGACGCAGAACAGGCCGACACCCAGCGCCTGCGCCCACGAACGCCAAGCGGCCCGGCGTTCATCCAGGCGCGCGGGCAGACTGGCGAAGCGCGTGCGGAAGGCGGTCTCGTCGGCCAGCACGATCAGCGGTACAGGCAACGGCACGGCCGGTGCAGCACGGCGCAGTGCGCGAACGAACGCGCCGTGGCTGTCGTCTTCGGGCGTGGCGGCCAGGTCCACCAGCGCCAGGCGCAGCGTGGTGCCCGGCGGCACGGCCAGCGCGGCGGCGGCGTCTTCGTCACCATAGGCCGTGGCCGCTGCGGCGCTCACCTGCACGCCCGCGCCCAGCCCGGGGGCCAACACGGCTTGCAAGCAAGCCAGCGCGTGGGCCGACGGTTGCGCGCCATGCGCCAGCACCTGCACGCGCGCCGACACCCGCGACCCGTGCGCTTGCTGTTCGCGCAGCAGCCGTTCGAAGTAGAGGTCACCCGCCCCCAGCGGCAACCGCCGCGCACCTTGCCACGCACGCGCCGCGCACCAGCCAGCCAGCAGCGTGCGCGGCAGCACGACGAAAATCGTCAGCATGGCCGCATACAGGTGGATCCACGGCGCGGCACTGTTGCTGACGGTGGCGGTGGAGACGACCTCAGGTGCCCCGCGCAGGGCTTGCAGCGTGGCGACGTCGGGCACAGCGATGCCCGTGAAGGCCACCGCCGGCGACAACATCACGGCCAGCGCGCCGCGCACCTGCGTGGCGTCGAGAAAAGTGCTTTGCCAGCCGGCGCGGTAGTCCAGCACCAGGCCGCGCACGTAGAGGCCGCTGATCAAGCCCAGTGCCAAGGCGGCCGCTGCGGCGTGGAACAACAGGCCCGTACGCGCAGCCAGCAAAGGCGCGGCAGTGCGCAGCCAAGCGGCCTTGAACCGGGCCATCGCCGTGCCTTGTGTGGCGCGCCCGGCCAGGCGCTGCAGCAGCCAGGCCCGGGCACCCGCCGGCATCTTCAAAAAACCCGGCAAAAAAACCGACAAAAACAGGCTGATGTAGACCAGCGCGTTCCACACGATCACGCCCCACACCGGCGGTGCCAGCAGGTTGATGCGCTGCCCGCCGCCGATGCTGTCCACCGCCACGCCAGCCATCCCCCCGATGAGCAGCGCCGCCAGCACCCAGCCGCTGCGCCAACCGCGTTGCGCCAGTGCGCGCACCACGCCGGCATCGCGCGGCGCCAGGCGTTGCAGCGCGTGGCTGGCGCGCTCGCTCAAAAAACGTTCAGGCGCTGCGCCGGCGGGCGTGGTCTCACGCGCCAGGCGCGTGGCCCAGGCGCGGTCCTCAGGCGTCCACTGCGGGTTGTCGGCCGGGCCGGTCTCGAAAGCCTGAACCAGCAGCACGCGGCGCACAGCGGCTTCGGGCAGGTGGAGGGCGTTCACTTCGACGTCACGCCAGCGCTCGACCGATCAGGATTTTCTGCACTTCACTCGTGCCTTCGTAGATTTGACAGACTCGAACATCGCGGTAGATGCGCTCGACCGGGAAGTCGCTCACATAGCCGTAACCGCCGAAGACCTGGATGGCCGCGCTGCACACGCGCTCGGCCATTTCGCTGGCGAAGAGCTTGGCCATCGCGGCCTCTTTCAAACACGGCCGGCCGGCGTCTTTCAAGGCGGCGGCATGGTGGATCATCTGCCGCGCCACTTCCACCTGCGTGGCCATGTCAGCCAGTTTGAATTGCACGGCCTGGTGCTGAAAGATGGGCTGGCCGAAGCTGGTTCGATCTTTGCTGTAGGCCAGCGCAGCCTCAAAAGCGGCACGCGCCATGCCCACGGCCTGGCTGGCGATACCGATGCGGCCGCCTTCCAAGCCGCTGAGCGCGATCTTCAAACCCTGGCCTTCTTCGCCCAGCAAATTCGCCGCCGGGATGCGGCATTGGTCGAACAGGATTTGCGCCGTGTCGCTGGCGTGCTGGCCCAGTTTGTCCTCGATGCGCGCCACGGTGTAGCCGGGTGTTTTCGTCGGCACGAGGAAGGCGCTGATGCCCTTCTTGCCGGCAGCTTTGTCAGTCACGGCCATCACGATGGCCACGTCGCCGTTCTTGCCGCTGGTGATGAACTGCTTGACGCCGTTCAGCACGTAATGGTCGCCATCGCTGCCCTTGGACAACACCGCCGTGGTCTTCAAACCGCCGGCCTCTGAACCGACATGCGGCTCGGTCAGGCAGAAGGCACCCAACATCTCGCCGCGCGCCAGCGGCACCAGGAAACGCTGCTTCTGGTCGTCGTTGGCGTAGGCCATCAAGATCGAACAGACCGGGCAGTTGTTGACGCTGACGACCGTGCTGGTCGCGCCGTCGCCGGCGGCGATTTCTTCCAGGATCAGCGCCAGCGCAAGGTAGTCCAGCCCTGCCCCGCCCCAGGCCTCAGGCACGGCCACGCCGTAGCAGCCCAGGCCGGCCAGGCCTTTTAATTGTTCAGCCGGGAAGTGGTGGCTCTTGTCCCAGGCAGCAGCGTGCGGCGCGATCTCGGCCTGCACGTAGTCGCGCACGGCGTCTTGCACCGCGATGTGGTCTTCGGTCAGCAGCATGGCGCGCTTTCTGTCTGGTGTTTCGGCGGGTGCTCCGGAGGGTGCTTCGGCGGGTGTTCTGGTTGGCGTTCTGGCGGCGGTGGCGATCGGCTAGGCGACGGCCTCACAACATCTCCACGGCCATCGCCGTGGCCTCGCCGCCGCCAATGCACAACGCCGCCACGCCGCGCTTCAGGCCACGCTGCTTCAAGCCGCCCAGCAGCGTCACGACGATGCGCGCGCCGCTGGCGCCGATGGGGTGCCCCAGCGCACAGGCGCCACCGTGCACGTTGACGATCTCGTGCGGCAGACCGAACTCATGCATCGCCGCCATGGTCACGGCCGCGAAGGCCTCGTTCACTTCCCACAGGTTCACGCTCTTGGCGTCCCAGCCGGCCTTCTTCAACACCTTGTTGATGGCGCAGGCCGGCGCGGTGGCGAACCACTGCGGTTCTTGCGCGTGCACCGCGTGGGCCACGATGCGGGCGATGGGCGTGCAGCCGTGCTGGCGCGCCGTGCTTTCGCGCATCAGCACCAATGCGGCCGCGCCGTCGCTGATGCTGCTGGCATTGGCCGCCGTGATGGTGCCGTCCTTCTTGAACGCGGGCTTCAGGCCAGCGATCTTGTCGAGCTTGGCCTTGAAGGGCTGTTCGTCGAACTGGACGACGGTGTCACCGTTGCGGCCCGGCACCGTCACGGGTGCCATCTCCCAAGCAAAGCTGCCGTCTTCGTTGGCTGTCTTGGCGCGCTTGGTGCTGGCGATGGCGAAGGCGTCTTGCGCTTCGCGCGTGAAACCGTACTTGGCCACACACTGCTCGGCGAACACACCCATCGCCTTGGCGGCGCCGCCCGGCAAACGTTCGTAGGCGTCTTCCAGGCCGTCCATTGCCATGTGGTCGAACATCTGTGTGGCGCCGTATTTGATGCCTTTGCGCGCGAACATCAAATGCGGCGCGTTGGTCATGCTTTCCATGCCACCGGCCACCAACACGTCGGCGCTGCCGGCGGCCAACATGTCGTGGGCCAACATGGCCGCGCGCATACCGCTGCCGCACATCTTGGTCAACGTCACGGCGCCGGTGCTGTCGGGCAAGCCAGCCTTGCGCAGGGCTTGCCGCGCGGGCGCCTGCCCTTGGCCCGCCATCAGGCAGTTGCCGAAGAGCACCTCGGCAATGGCGTCCCGCGGCACGCCGGCGCGTTCAACGGCGGCCTTGATGGCCACCGCGCCCAGCTCCCAGGCGGCTAGTGACGAGAAGTCGCCCAGCAGCCCACCGATGGGCGTGCGTGCGACGGAAACGATGACGATGGGATCAGACATGGTGGTCTCCTTGCGGGATGGTGGTGGTGGTGGCGTCGGCCGTCGTCACGGCATGCTGTGCAGACCGGTGCAAACCGGCTTTAAATCGCGCCTGGCCCGTAGCGGGTGTCGGCGCCGTCCAGCTCGTCGTCAACGGGCACCGAGGCCGGCGCGCGCGGGTAGCGCTTGATGGCGTCGCCGAACACATCGACCACGCTGTCGGGGCGGCTCATCGTGACTTGCAGGTTTTTCAGCAGGCCATCTTTCAGGCCATAAACCCAACCATGGACAGACAGCTTCTGGTCGCGCGCCCAGGCGTCCTGCACCACGGTGGACAGCGCCACATTGCCGACCTGTTCGATGACGTTCATCTCGCACAGGATGTTTTCCTGTTCGGCGTCGGGCAAGTGGTCCAGCCGCTTGCGGTGGCGCAGGCGCACGTCTTGCACATGGCGCAGCCAGTTGTCGGCCAGGCCGATGCGCACGCTCTGCATCACCGCGCGCACACCAGCGCAGCCGTAATGGCCCACGACCATGATGTGTTGAACCTTCAAATGCTCCACCGCGAACTGGATGGTGGACAACGCGTTCAGGTCGCTGTGCACGACCAGATTGGCCACGTTGCGGTGGACGAAGACCTCGCCCGGGTCCAGCCCGGTGATCTCATTGGCCGGCACGCGGCTGTCGGCACAACCTATCCACATGTAGCGCGGGCTTTGCTGCTTGGCCAGCCGCGTGAAGAAGCCCGGCTCGCGCGCCTCGGTTGCGGCAGCCCAGGCGCGGTTGCTGGTGAAGAGATCGTCAAGTTCTTGCGTCATGGCGTTGTAACGGGACAGGCATGATGCCGTTTGTCTCACATCGTTTCCGCAAACAGCTCCCGCCCGATCAGCATGCGGCGTATCTCGCTGGTGCCGGCACCGATTTCATACAACTTGGCATCGCGCCACAAACGGCCCAGCGGGTAGTCGTTGATGTAGCCGTTGCCGCCGAAGATCTGGATGCCTTCGCCGGCCATCCAGGTGGCTTTCTCGGCGCACCACAAGATGACGCTGGCGCAGTCCTTGCGCACCTGGCGCACGTGTTCGCTGCCCAGCATGTCGAGGTTTTTGCCCACCGTGTAGCAGAAGGCGCGGCCGGCTTGCATCACGGTGTACATGTCGGCCACCTTGCCCTGGATGAGCTGGAATTCGCCGATGCTCTGGCCGAACTGTTTGCGGTCGTGGGTGTAGGGGATCACGTTGTCCATCACCGCCTGCATGATGCCCAGCGGCCCGGCGGCCAGCACCGCGCGTTCGTAGTCCAGGCCGCTCATCAGCACCTTGGCACCACCGTTCAAATGGCCCAGCACGTTCGCGGCCGGCACCTCGACGTTGTTGAACAGCATCTCGCCGGTGTGGCTGCCGCGCATGCCCAACTTGTCCAGCTTCTGCGCCGTGCTGAAACCCGGCATGCTTTTTTCGACGATGAAGGCCGTCACACCGCGCGCGCCGAGTTCGGGTTCGGTCTTGGCGTAGACCACCATCACGTCGGCGTCGGGACCGTTGGTGATCCACATTTTGGTACCGTTCAGCAGATAACCGCCGGCCGTCTCGGTGGCCTTCAACTTCATGCTGATGACGTCGCTGCCGGCGCCGGGCTCGCTCATGGCCAGCGCGCCGACATGTTCGCCGCTGATCAGCCGGGGGAGGTATTTCTGGCGTTGTGCGCCGCTGCCGTTGCGCTTCAACTGGTTGACGCACAGGTTGCTGTGCGCGCCGTAGCTCAGGCCAACCGACGCAGACGCGCGGCTGATCTCTTCCATCGCGATCATGTGCGCCAGGTAGCCCATGCCGGCACCACCATCAGCCTCGGGCACGGTGATGCCCAGAACGCCGATGTCGCCCATCTTGCGCCACAGGTCCATCGGGAACTGGTCGCTCTTGTCGATCTCGGCGGCGCGCGGGGCGATCTCGGCCTGCGCGAAATCGCGCACCGCGTCGCGCAGCGCGTCGATGTCTTCACCGAGTTGGAAGTTCAGGCCGGGCAGGTTCATGGGATGGCGTCCTTTTTTCGTTGGTTCGGTCTCGGCGCTGCGCCCAACAGGCTGCGGCAACGCGCCTCGTGCTGGCTGATTTCCGCCAGCGTGATCTCGATGTCCTCGCGCTGCTGCTCCAGTTGCAGCCGGTGTGCGCCCAGCACGCCCTGGAATGCTGTGAGCTGCTGGCGGGTGTCGGACGGTGAGTCGTACAAGTCCACCAACTGCTTGATTTCCAGCAGGCTCAAACCCAGCCGCTTGCCACGCAGGGTCAGTTTCAGCCGCGTGCGGTCGCGCAGCGTGTAGACCCGGTTGCGGCCCACGCGGTGCGGCGTCAGCAGGCCAACGTCTTCATAGAAGCGGATAGCCCGCAGCGTGATGTCGAACTCGGTCGCCAGCTCGGTGATGGTGTAGCTGGGCGCGGCGGTGCGGGGCACCAGGCTGGGCGATGAGCGGGCCGTGCGGGGGTTGGCGGGCATGCGTCTAGCGTACCCGAAGGCTTTTGCACCGGCGAGGCAGGCCGATGTCCTACAAGCCCGCGTGCCGCCGCCCTACGTGCGGCGACGCACGGTGCCCTGACGATGCAGCCAAGGCGGACGCCAGCACGCCCGCCGCCACTGCACGAAGGAGTAGACATGTACGAAACGCAAGCCAACCAGTGCGAAGACTCGGTTTCTGACTCGGTCCGCCGCACGCCGGGCGTGATCTCCATCGCACGTCGCGACAACGCTTTGTTGGCCGCCTTGCCGCCCGCCGAATGGGCCCGCTGGCAGGCTGTCGCCGAGACGGTGGACCTGCGGGCAGGACAAGTCCTGTGTGAGCCGGGTTGTGCGGCCGCCTACGTTTACTTCCCGGCCACCGCCATCGTGTCTTTGCTGCACATGATGGAAGACGGCGGGTCGGTCGAAGTGGCTGCCATCGGGCACGAAGGTCTGGTCGGCTATTCGGTGTTCATGGGTGGTCATTCCGCTGCCAGCCAAGCCGTGGTGCAAAGCGCAGGACGCGCCCTTCGATTGCCGGCCAGCACCGTGAAGGCCAGCTTTGAGGCCGGCGGCGCAGTGACCATGCTGCTCATGCGCTACACCCAGGCCCTGATTGCCGAGATCGGCCAGACGGCCGCCTGCAACCGCCACCACTCGCTGGGCCGGCAACTCTGCCGCTGCCTACTGCACAACCTGGACCGCGCGCCCGGCAACGAACTGGTGATGACACACGAGTTGATCGCCCGCCTGCTGGGCGTGCGACGCGAGGGCGTGACCGCCGGTGCGCTGAAGCTGCAGCAAGACGGCTTGATCCGCTATGCACGCGGCCACATCGCCGTGCTCGACCGGTCAGGCCTGGAAGAACGCAGTTGTGAGTGCTACGGCTTCATCAAGAGCGAATACAAGCGGCTGCTGCCCCAGGTGCCGCGCTTTAGCTGACCGGTCGCGTGCAGCGTCTAGACTGACGTTGACGTCAACGTCAGTTCAGTCGCAAAACACACACCATGGCCAATGCCCAAGAAAGCGCCCTGCACTACCCTCATGGCGACACGCTGCCGGCGCCCGGCACCACGCTGGAACTGGCCCCGGGTGTGCGCTGGTTGCGCATGGCCCTGCCCTTCGCACTGGACCATATCAACCTGTGGTTGCTGCGCGATGTGCAAGACGGCATCCAAGGTTGGACCCTCGTCGATTGCGGCATCGCCAACGACGCGACGAAAGCGCTGTGGGAGCAGATCTTCGCCGCCGAACTGCAAGGCCTGCCGGTGCTGCGCGTGGTGGTTACGCACATGCACCCCGACCACATCGGCCTGGCGAATTGGCTTTGTGAGCGATGGGCCACGGCAGAACGGGAATGCCGGCTGTGGATCAGCAACACCGACTGGAACGCCGCGCGCATGGCCAGCCTGGGCCTGACCGAAGGCTTTGGCGGCGACAGTGCGGCACGCTTCTTCGCGCTGCACGGCCTGACCGACCCGGAGTCTCTGGAAAAGGTGCGTGGACGCAGCAATTACTACGCGAGCATGGTGCCGGCCGTGCCCACCCGTTACCGGCGCTTGCTGAACGGCATACCGCTGACTGTCAACGGCCGCACCTGGCAGTGCATCGCAGGCTATGGCCACGCGCCAGAACACATCGCGCTGCACTGCGCCGAGCTGGGCGTGCTGATCTCGGGCGACATGGTGTTGCCGCGCATTTCCACCAATGTCAGCGTCATCGACATCGAGCCCGAAGGCGACCCGCTGCCGCTCTACCTGCGCTCCATCACCGCCATGCGCTCGCTGCCCGCCGACACTTTGGTGCTGCCGTCGCACGGCAAACCTTTCACCGGCCTGCATGAGCGCATTGCGCAACTGCTGCAGCACCATGAAGACCGTTACGCCGAAGTGCTGCAAGCCTGCACCGATCAGCCCTGCAGCGCGGCCGACATCCTGCCGGTGATGTTCAAGCGCAAGCTGGACCTGCACCAGACCACCTTCGCGATGGGCGAGGCCATCGCCCACCTGCACGCGCTGGCCGGCGTGGGCCGCTTGCTGGCGGTGCACAGCGGGGACGGCGTGCTGCGCTACCGCACGGCGGCTTAGCGAGGCCGGCTGCCCGAAAAAACGAAACGGCGGCAGACAGATCGCTCTGTACTGCCGCCGCCTGTGCATGCCTCCCAGCTTGCGTCTATCCGTCTTCTGCCCTGCGAGATGATGACAACTGACGGATGAGTATCGGTGGCGCTTCTCATGCGCAACATCCTCACAACGGTGGATACGGGCCGCAGGCGCCCACCCCCTTTGGAGGGGGTTCAAGCAAAAACCGGCAGGACCTCGTGGCGCAGGGCGCCGCGCGCCGACTCGTAGTCGGGCAGGACCTGGCGCACCACGTCCCAGAAGGCCGGGCTGTGGTTCATCTCACGCAGATGGGCCAATTCATGGGTCACCACGTAGTCGATCACCGGCAGGCCAAAGTGGATCAACCGCCAGTTCAGCCGCACCGAACCGTCGACGCTGGCACTGCCCCAGCGCGTGGCGGCCGAGCTGAGCGTCAAACGCTTCATGTGCACCCCCAGCCGGGGCGTGAACAGCGCGCAGCGCTCTTCGAAAATGCGCCGCGCCTGGCGCTGCAGCCAGCTTTGCACGGCGTCGCGGATCTGCTCGGGCGCGGCCGACTGCGGCAGGCCCAGGTGCAGCGTCAGGCGTGGCACGCCGGGCAGCGTTTCGGTGGCGGTGTGCAGCACAGCGCCGGTGATGCGGCTGTCCAGCAGCAGGATCACGCTTTCGCCCAGGAAAGGGATGGTCGTGCCCTCGCGCCAGTCCACCTTGGCCGCCACTAGGCGCTGGCCGCGTTCACGCTGCTCTTGCAGCTTGCGCAAGATCCACGTGGCCTTCTCGCGCAGCGCGGTTTCGATGTCGCCCACGCCCACCCACTTTGGCGCGCTGACGCTCAGGCCGTCGGCACCGACCACGAAGCCGATGCTGCGACGCCGCGAGCGGCGCAATTCGTAGGCCACGCGGTGGCTGCCCAGGGCGATCTCGCGGTGCGAGCGCGGGTGGCGAAAATCGACAGCGGGGGCGGCCGGGGTCACAACCGGAAGCGCCGCAACGGGTGGTTCCGACGGCTCATCAAACAGCGACAGCTGCAGCAGGGAAATGACAGCGGACCCGAACGGCATTTCGCAAGGATTCTAGGTGCCGCGCGCGGCCCCAGACACGTTGGCCGGGCGCGAACCAGTGCTTGGCTCCCGGGGTGACGGTGTTCAGGCCTTGTAGGCCTCTGGGTCGAGCCGCCGCATCTCGGCTTCGATCCAGGTTTCGACTTCCTTCATCAACTCGTCGGGCTGGCGGCCGATGCTGGATATCGGCGCGCCGATGGACACGTCCACCGTGCCCGGCCGCAGCAAAAAGCTCTTGCGCGGCCAGCATTTCGCGCTGCTGGCGGCGATGGGAACGATGGGCACGCCACTGGCAATGGCCAGGCGCGACGCACCGTTTTTGTAAGTGCCTTTTTGGCCGCGAGCGATGCGCGTGCCTTCGGGAAACATGATCACCCAGATGCCCTCATCGGCCATGCGTTTGCCCTGAGCCGCGACCTTGCTCCAGGCCTCGGCGCGCTTGCTGCGGTCGATGTGGATCATGTCCAGCCGGCCCATCGCCCAGCCGAAGAAAGGCACGTAGAGCAACTCGCGCTTGAACACATAGGCCAGCGGGTGCGGCATGAAGGTGGGAAAGGCGAAAGTCTCCCAGGTGCTTTGGTGTTTCGCGGCCAGCACCACGGCGGCGTTTTCATCGTCGGCCTGGGGCAGGTGCTGCAGGCCGTGCACGCGGTATTGCACGCCGCAGATTACCTTGGCACCCCAGACGGCGATGCTCAGCCAGAACATCGTCGGCCAATACAGTTTCTTGCCCCGGACGAAGATCGACAACGTCAACGCCATCAAGGCCCAGGGGATGACGGTGGCCGCCATCCACAACACGAAGAGCAGCGAACGGACAGCCCAGATCGCCTTCATCAGGACAGCGCCCCCGAGGCTGAGTCGTTCACGTCGTCGCGCCGCAGCAGGAAGTCGGCGAAAGCCGCCAGGTCGTCGTGCACGCGGGTCTCAGGCACCAGTTGCACGATGGCTTCGAGTTGTTCATCGCTGAGCGCGGCCGCGCGGCCTGTTTGCACCAGGTGGGGCTCACAGCCGGCCGTTTGCGCGGCTTGCAGGTCGCGCAGGGTGTCGGAAGCGAAAGGCACGTGCGACAGGTCAACGCTGTAGCGGCGGCCGATTTCCAACAGCATGCCGGGCTTGGGTTTGCGGCAGGCGCAGTGGTCTTCAGGCGTGTGCGGGCAGAAGAAGACCGCGTCGATGCGTGCGCCCTGGGCCATCATTTGCTGGTTCATGTGGGCGTGCACGGCGTTGATCACGGCCATGTCGATCATCCCGCGGCCGATGCCCGACTGGTTGGTGGCCACCACCACGTGCCAGCCGGCGTGGTTGATGCGCGAGACGGCCTCCAGCGCGCCGGGCAGCGCGTTCCACTCCTCGGGCACCGTGACGTGGCCCTCGCGGTATTCGTTGAGGATGCCGTCGCGACCCAGGATGACGAGCTTGGTGGAATGCATCGCATTGCTCCGGCTGGTGAGGCTCAAGTCGCCAACCGGGACAAGTCAGCGACCCGGTTCATGGCCGCGTGCAGGCCGGCCAACAAGGCCTGCCGGTTGGCGCGCAACGCGGCGTCTTCGGCGTTGACCATCACGCCGTCGAAGAAGGCGTCCACCGGGGCTTTCAGCGCGGCCAGGGCCTGCAGCGAAGCGGCGTAGTCGTGCTGCTCGAACAGGCTGTCGGCCTGCGGCTGCACCGCAGCGAGTGCCTGCGCCAGCGCCTGCTCGGCAGGCTCTTGCAGCAGCGCGGCGTTGACCTGTGTGGGCACCGTGCCTTCGATCTTCTTCAGGATGTTGCCGACGCGCTTGTTGGCAGCCGCCAGCGAGGCGGCTTCCGGCAGCGCCGCGAAGCTGCGCACCGCTGAGAGCCGCTTGGGCAGCGAACCCCAGCCGGCAGTGCGGATGGCCGTGACGGCTTCCACTTCCTGGACGCTGTAGCCCAGGTCGCGCAGGTAGCCGACCAGGCGGTCGTCGACAAAGTGCAGCAGCGCCCCGCTTGCCTTGTCAGCGTCGCCGAGCATGGCGTCGGGAAAGGCGCTGAAGGCCGCAGCCACCATGTCCGGCAGCGACAGCGGCAAATTCTTTTCGACCAGGATGCGCAGCACGCCCAAGGCGTGGCGGCGCAGCGCGAACGGGTCTTTGTCGCCGGTGGGCAATTGGCCGATGCCGAAAAGTCCGGCCAGCGTTTCCAGCTTGTCGGCCAAAGCCAGCACCGTGCCGGTGTGGTTTCGCGGCAGCGCGTCACCGGCGAAGCGCGGCTTGTAGTGGTCTTCGATGGCGATGGCCACGCCGTCGCGCAGGCCTTCATGACGCGCGTAATAGCCGCCCATCACGCCTTGCAATTCAGGGAATTCGCCGACCATGTCGGTCAGCAAATCGGTCTTGGCCAGCAGCGCAGCTTGCTGCACCTTGCTGTCCAGCACCGCGAATTCGTCTTGCGCGTCCACCGTGTAAGGCAACGTGGCCATGCTTAGCTGGTTGACGATGGCATGGGCGATGGCCCGCACACGCTCGGCACGGTCACCCTGGCTGCCCAGCTTGCCGTGATAGACCACCCGGCCCAGCGCTTCAACACGGCTTTGCAGCGTGCGCTTCTGGTCCTGGTCGAAGAAGAATTTGGCATCGGCCAGGCGCGGGCGCACCACGCGTTCGTTGCCTTCGATGACCCGGCTGGGGTCGGCCGGGCTGATGTTGCTGACGATGAGGAATTTCTCGGTCAGCTTGCCGTGGTCGTCCAATAGCGGAAAGTACTTCTGGTTGGCCTTCATCGTCAGGATCAAGCACTCCTGCGGCACGGCCAGGAACTCGGGCTCAAAGCGGCACAGCTGCACGTTCGGGCGCTCGACGAGGGCCGTCACTTCGTCCAGCAAGGCCTCGTCGTCGATGGGTGTCAGGCCTTCTTTGGCAGCGGCCGCTTGCAGTTGCCGGACGAGTTCCGCGCGCCGCTCGCTGAAGCTGGCGATGACCGCGCCTTCGTCGCGCAATTGCGCGGCGTAGCTGTCGGCGTCGCGCAGCGTGATCACCGGCAGCTGGGCCTCGAAACGATGGCCGATGGTGCTGCGGCCGGACTGCAAACCCAGGGCGCTGACGGGCACCACATCGACACCGTGCAACGCCACCAGGCCATGCGCCGGGCGGACGAAATGGACGCTGGTCCAGCCGGGCTGGAACTCGGCGCCTTCACCGGTCTCTAGCTGGTACTGCATGACCTTGGGAATGGGCAGTTTGGCGATGGCTTCGGCCAGCGCTTTCTGCAGCCCTGCGGCCAGCGTGGCGCCCGGCACGACGCTGTCCAGGAACAGCGCTTCGGTCTTGCCATCCGGCAAGTGCTTGAGCTGCGACAGCACACTGGCATCGGCGCCGATCGCGGCCAGTTTCTTCAGCAGCGCCGGCGTGGGCTGACCGTCGGCCGTCAGGGCCACGGACACCGGCATCAGCTTGGTTTGCGCGGCCTTGTCGGCGGCTTTGGCGGCCACTTGGGCCACCTGCACCGCCAGCCGCCGAGGTGATGCGTAGGCCGTGACAGCCGCGTCGGCAGCGGCCAGGCCTTGCGCCTTCAAGCTGTCGGCCAAAAGGGCCGCAAACGCCTCACCCAATTTCTTCAGCGCCTTGGGCGGCAACTCTTCAACGAACAGTTCAACCAGCAGGTTCGCGTTCGCCATCTCAAGCCACCTTCTTCGTCAGTTGTGCGGTGACTTCATCGGCCCAGGCCTTGGGCGCCAGCGGAAAACCCAGGCGCAAGCGGCTGTCGAGATAGGCCGCCGCCACGCTGCGCGCCAGGTTGCGGATGCGGCCGATGTAGGCCGCGCGCTCGGTCACGCTGATGGCGCCACGAGCGTCCAGCAAGTTGAAGGTGTGGGCGGCTTTCAGCACCTGTTCGTAGGCCGGCAGCGCCAGCTGTTGCGCCATCAAATATTGGGCCTGCTTCTCGTGCGACCCGAAGGCGCCGAGAAGGAATTCGACATCGCTGTGCTCGAAGTTGTAGGTGCTCTGCTCGACCTCGTTCTGGTGGTACACGTCGCGGTACTTCAACGTGTCGGTCCAGGCCAGGTCGTACACGTTGTCCACGCCCTGCAGGTACATCGCCAAGCGCTCCAGGCCATAGGTGATTTCGCCGGTGATCGGTTTGCAATCGATACCGCCCACCTGCTGGAAGTAGGTGAACTGCGTCACCTCCATGCCGTTCAGCCAGACCTCCCAGCCCAGGCCCCAGGCGCCCAACGTCGGGTTCTCCCAGTCGTCTTCGACGAAACGCACGTCATTGACCTTCAGATCAAACCCCAGCGCTTCCAGGCTGCCCAGGTAGAGCTCCAGGATGTTCGACGGCGCGGGCTTCAGCACCACCTGGTACTGGTAGTAGTGCTGCAGGCGGTTGGGGTTGTTGCCATAGCGGCCGTCTTTCGGACGCCGGCTGGGCTGCACGTAGGCCGCCTTCCACGGCTCGGGGCCCAGGGCGCGCAGGAAAGTGGCGGTGTGGCTGGTGCCGGCGCCGACTTCCATGTCGTAGGGCTGCAGCAGGGCGCAGCCCTGGGCGTCCCAATATGACTGCAGCTTGAGGATGATCTGCTGGAAAGTGGGCATGGGCTGCGTGCGGCGTGAAGTGGGAGCGGCGAGTTTACGCAGCCTGCCTGGTGCGACGCCGGCCGGGCCGGTGCCATTCCACGGTCCTTTGATGGAAGTCAAGTGCGAACGATTCGCATTGCGAATAAACTCTGCATCAACATGCCCACCGCCCCTTGCGCCGTTTTGGCCGACCTTCCTGACGGCACCGAAGCCTTTGTTCTGGGCTTGAGCACGGTTGAACCGGGTGCCGACTCCGCCCTGCTGCGCCGCTTGGCCGAAATTGGCTTCGTCGCCGGCGAACCGGTGCGGGTGCTGCGGCGGGGCCCCGGTGGGCGTGAACCGCTGGCTGTGCAGGTCGGAGAAACGATGTTCGCACTGCGCCTGTTGGAAGCCCGCTGCGTGCAGGTGCAGCGCGTCACGGTGGCGGCGCTCAGCCATGTCTGACCTGGCCCTGTCGCCGCTCACCGTCGCCCTGGTTGGCAACCCCAACTGCGGCAAGACTGCGCTGTTCAACCGCCTCACCGGCGCGCGGCAGAAGGTAGCGAACTACGCCGGTGTGACCGTCGAACGCAAGGTCGGCGTGGCCAAGCTGGACGCCCAGCACAGCGTGGCCATCATCGACCTGCCCGGCACTTACAGCCTGACCCCGGCCACCCTGGACGAGCAGGTGACGCTGGACGTGCTGCGCGGCGTGCGCGCCGGCGAATCGGCGCCCGACCTGGTGGTGGCCGTGCTGGACGCGACCAACCTGCGCATGGGCCTGCGCTTGGTGCTGGAACTGCGGGCCGAACTGGCTGCCAGCGGTCGGCCGATGCTGGTGGCGCTGAACATGGCCGACGCTGCGCGCGAGCAAGGGCTGGTCATCGACATCCCGGCGCTGGCCGCCGAAATCGGCTGCCCGGTGGTCGAAACCGTGGCCGTGAAGGGCGACGGCCACCATGCCTTGCGCGTGGCCCTGCAGAACCACCTGGCCCAGGCGCATGCCGTGCCAGCCCCCGTTTCCGGCTCGGTGCCGCCAGTCGGCGACGCCACGGCCTTGGCGCAGGCGGTGCGGCGCATCCTGAAGCGTGTGGTGCCCAACGCGGCACCGCGCACCCGCCTGCAGTACCGCCTGGACGCGGTGGTGATGCACCCGGTGTGGGGCTTGGTGCTGCTGGCAGCGCTGCTGTTCCTGATGTTCCAGGCCGTGTTCGCCTGGGCCGTGGCGCCGATGGACGCCATCAAGGTCGGCGTCAGCGCAGTGGGCGACTGGACGCTGGCCCACATGGCCGACGGCCCGTTGCGCAGCCTGCTGGTCGATGGTGTGCTGGCCGGCGTGGGCAGCGTGCTGGTCTTCCTGCCGCAGATCCTGATCCTCTTCGCTTTCATCCTGGTGCTGGAAGACAGCGGCTACCTGCCGCGCGCCGCCTTCTTGCTGGACAACCTGATGGGCAAGGTCGGGCTGTCGGGCCGCGCCTTCATCCCGCTGCTCAGCAGCTTCGCCTGCGCGGTGCCGGGCGTGATGGCCACGCGCACCATCGCCAACTGGCGCGACCGCCTGGCCACCATCATGCTGGCGCCGCTGATGACCTGCTCGGCCCGTCTGCCGGTCTACGCCCTGGTCATCGGCGCCTTCGTGCCGGCGCGCAGCGTGGGGCCCTTCAGCCTGCGTGGTTTGACCTTGTTCGGCTTGTACGTGGCCGGCGTGGTGTCGGCGATGGCCGTAGCCTGGGTCTTCAAGCGTACCTGGCTGAAAAGCCGCTACCAGCCGCTGATGCTGGAACTGCCGCCCTACCGCTGGCCCAGTCTGGAGAGCCTGGGGATCGGACTGCTGGAGCGCGCCCGCATCTTTTTACGCCGCGTCGGCGGCATCATCTTTTCGCTGTTGGTGGTGCTGTGGTTCTTGTCGAGCTGGCCCGGGCCGCCGGCCGGCGCCACGGGCCCGGCCATCCAGTACAGCGTGGCCGGCATCATCGGCCACGGACTTGAATACGTCTTCGCGCCCATCGGCTTCAACTGGCAGATCTCACTGGCCCTGGTGCCCGGCATGGCCGCGCGCGAGGTGGCAGTGGGTGCGCTGGGCACGGTCTACGCACTGTCGGCAGCCGGCGATTCGGTGGCCGAGACCCTGGCGCCCGTCATCGCGCAAAGCTGGTCGTTGGCCACGGCCTATTCGCTGTTGGCCTGGTATGTGTTCGCGCCGCAATGCTTGTCCACGCTGGCCGTGGTCAAGCGCGAAACGAACTCGTGGCGCTACCCGGCCCTGATGGCCGGCTACATGTTTGCGCTGGCCTACGTGGCGGCGTTTGTCACCTACCGCGCCACGCTGTGGCTGGGGGCCTGACGCGATGTGGCAAACCGCCGTCACCGCGCTGATCGTCGTCGCCTGCAGCGGCTACGCGGCGTGGCGCGTGATGCCCGTGGCTTTGCAGCGCAGGCTGGCCGCCTGGGTCGGCAAGCCGCTGCCGGCCGCCAGCGGCGGGTGCGGGGGTGGCTGTGACGGCTGCGGATCGGCAGCGCCTCCGGCGCCAGGCGTCGTGGCCGGCGAATCCGTGATCCGCATCGTGCGGAAGCTACCTCGCTAATGGGGCGCGCTGATGGGGCGCGCTGATGGGCGGGCAGATTGGGCGCGCTTTTCGGGCGCTCTTTTGGGGCTCAAGCTGGACGCGGCCGGCGCGGCAACCACACCGCCGCCAGCACCACGGCCACAGCGCCCAGGCACAGCGGCCACAGCCCCGCCAGTGACGCCCAGCGCGCGTAGGGCGTGACGCCCTCGCGACCCTGCACGCGGCCTTCCAACACGCCGCGCGTGTAGGGCGCCAGCCGGGCCGTGACGTGACCCTGATAGTCGATGACGGCGGTGGCGCCGGTGTTGGTGGCGCGCACCATCGGCACCTGAAATTCCAGCGTGCGCATGCGCGAGATGTTCAAGTGCTGCGTGTCGATGGCACTGGGCCCGAACCAGGCGATGTTGCTGATGTTGGCGAAGACCGTGGGCGCCTTGGCGACATCCACAAAGCGCCGCGCCAGTTCTTCACCGAACAGGTCTTCGTAGCAGATATTGGGCGCCACACGCTGGCCCTGCACCGCGAAGGACGGCGGGTTGGCCACGCCGCGTGCGAAGTCGCCCAGCGGGATGTTCATCATCTCGGTGAACCAGTGGAAGCCCTGCGGCACGAACTCGCCGAAAGGCACCAAGTGGGTCTTGTTGTAGCGGTAGGCCGGTGCGGGCGACAAGCCGGCCACCGAGTTGGTGTAGCCGCGCTCGAAGTCGCCCAACGGCACGCCGATCAGCGCGCGTGAGCCAGAAGTCTGGAAGTGTTCGACCAGGCTGGCCCAATAACCGGGCGCGAATTCGCTCAATTGGTCGGGCAGCAGCGGCACCGCCGTTTCAGGCGCGAGCACCAGGTCAGCATGCGCCACCAGCAGTTCGCGGGCGGTCCAGGCCAGCGCCTCGGGCATGCGGTCCACGGCAAACTTCTCGTCCTGGCTGACATTGGTCTGCAGCAAGGCCACCGAGATCTCGCCGACCGGCCGCGTGAAGGACGACGGACCCAGTCGCGGCAGCAGCAAGGCGGCCACCACGCCCAGCGCCGGCCAGGCCCCGCAGCGCGGCGCGGTGAACGCCGCAACGGCCACGGCTGCGACCAGCGCCACCACCGCGCCGATGCCATAGACACCGATCCAGGGTGCCAGCGGCGCCAGCCAGCCATCGAGCTGCGAATAGCCCACGGCCAGCCACGGGAAGCCGGTGAAGATGACGCCGCGTGCCAGTTCGGCCAGCAGCCACAGCGCGGCGAAGAGCAGCGCGTCCCAACCGGCGCCGCGCCGCCAGCGGGCGTAAGCCGCGCAGGCTGCCGCCAGGTAGAGCGACAACGCCGCAGACAGGCCGAGCACCGCCGCCACCGCCAGCGGCGCCGGCAGGCCACCGTAGCGGTGCAGGCTGATGTAGATCCACCAGGTGCCTGCCGCCAGCCAGCCGGTGCCATAACACCAGCCCATCAGCGCCGCGCGGCGCGGGTCGGCGACCTGCAAGCGCCACACCAAAGCAGCCACGGTCAGGATGGGCAGCGGCCAAGCGGCGGTGTGGTC
The DNA here is from genome assembly GCA_038316205.1 of Burkholderiales bacterium. Lineage (GTDB taxonomy): Bacteria > Pseudomonadota > Gammaproteobacteria > Burkholderiales > Burkholderiaceae_C > Rubrivivax. Next base: position 5,309 of record JBBQAI010000055.1, on the reverse strand, counting down.
GTAGGCCAGCGTCTGCAGGGCACCCAGCAGCGCGGCCAGCGCCGCATCCGCCGATGACGGAAGCGGCTGCAGCGCAAGCCAGCGCGACAAAACGCCGCCTCTAACGTGGCCTCTAACGCGGCCTGGCAGGTTCAATCCTGGTCGCCGCCGTCAGCCGAGCTGAGCGCGCCGAATGCACTGCCGGACGCGGCCACCCGCGACACGCGGAACCAGCGCACCGCACCGCCGCGTGTGATCATCACGACGAAACGCAGGCCGCCGATCTCGACGGCCTCGCCACGGCGCGGCACGCGGCCCAGTTCCTGCGCGACCAGACCGCCGATGGTCTCGAAATCGGCCTCGGACAGCCGAGTGCCGAAAGCCTCGTTGACTGCGGTGATGGCCACGTCGCCGGCCACACGGTGGCTGCCGTCGGCCAGCGTGTAGATGCCGTTTTCCTGCTCCTGCTCGTCGAACTCGTCTTCAATCTCGCCGACGATTTCTTCCAGCACGTCTTCGATGGTGATCAGGCCCGCGGTGCTGCCGAATTCGTCGATCACCAAAGCCAGGTGGTTACGGTTGGAACGGAAGTCGCGCAGCAATTCGTTGAGCCGCTTGCTTTCGGGCACGAAGACCGCTGGACGCAGCAGCGTGCGCAGGTTCAGCTGGGGTGCGCGCTGCAGCTTGAGCAGGTCCTTGGCCATCAGGATGCCGATGACGTTGTCGCGCACGCCGTCGAACACCGGGAAGCGCGAATGCCCGGTGCCGATGACGGCCGCCAACAGTTCGTCGTAGTCGGCGGCGATGTCCAGCAGGTCCATGTGCAACGCGGGCACCATCACGTCGCCGGCCGTCATGTCGGCCATGTTCAGCACGCCTTCCAGCATCAGGCGCGACTCGGGCTCGATCAGTTCGCGGTCTTCGGCGGCAGCCAGGGTGCGGATCAGTTCGGCCTTGGTCTCAGGGACGGGTGTGATCAGCTCGACCAGGCGTTCGAACAAAGAGCGCTTGTCGCGACGTTCAGCGCGGCGTTCGGCGCGCGCGGCCAAGGCGTAGCTGCTGACAGCGCGCGCAGGCCGTGTGGGTGCAGGGTCGGACACGGGGGTGCCGGGCAGTGGACGGGATTCGAGAATAACCGAGCCCCCATCGCCCGAACGTGCGCGGGGCAACAATGCAGCTTCGGATCGCCAGGGCTGCCGAGGCTTGCAAGTCGGCCCCGCGTCCCCACATCCCACCCTCTGCTACACAGACCACGGAAAGCCGCCGCACCATGAAACCAGGCCTGATCCCCGCCACCATCCTCACCGGCTTCCTCGGCTCGGGCAAGACCACCTTGCTCAAGCGCGTGCTGTCGGAAGCCCACGGCCAGAAGATCGCGGTCATCGAGAACGAGTTCGGTGAAGAGAACATCGACAACGACATCCTCGTGTCGGACACCAACGAGCAGATCATCCAGATGAACAACGGCTGCGTCTGCTGCAGCATCCGCGAAGACCTGCGCACCACGCTGAACGACCTGGCCGAGAAGCGCCGCAAGGGCGAACTCGACTTCGACCGCGTGGTCATCGAAACCACCGGCCTGGCCGACCCCGGCCCGGTGGCGCAGACCTTCTTCATCGACGACGAGATCGCCGAAAGCTATTTGCTCGACAGCGTGCTGACGCTGGTGGACGCGGTGCACGCCGACACCCAGCTGAACGAACGCCAGGAGGCGCGCAAGCAGATCGGGTTTGCCGACCAGATCTTCATCAGCAAGACCGACTTGGCCAGGCCGGCCGATGTGGACGCGCTGATTCACCGCATCAAGCACATGAACCCGCGCGCACCGCAGCGAGCGGTGCACTTTGGCGAGGTGCCGATCTCGCAGGTCTTCGATCTGAAGGGCTTCAATCTGAATTCGAAGCTCGACATCGACCCCGAATTCCTGAACGCCGACGAGCCGCACGGTCACCACGATCACGACCACCACGACCACCACGACCACGCGCCCGGCGAGGCCTGCGACCACCCGTCGCACGACCAGCACGCAGGTCACCACCACGCCCACGACGACGACGTGAAGAGCTTCGTCTTCAAGAGCAAGAAGGCCTTCAACCCGGCCAAGCTGGAAGACTTCCTGGGCGCCATCGTGCAGGTCTACGGCCCCAAGATGCTGCGCTACAAAGGCGTGCTGAACATGAAGGGCAGCGACCGCAAGGTCATCTTCCAGGGCGTGCACCAGCTGATGGGCAGCGACCTGGGCCCGAAATGGGCACCCGGCGAAGAGAAGGGCAGCAAGATGGTTTTCATCGGCATCGACATGCCCAAAGAGATCCTGTTGCAAGGGCTGGAACAATGCCTGGTTTGAGGGGCGCGGCCTGCCGGCCGCATGTCCTGGCCACCCCCGCTGGGGCGTGGCTACAATCCGCGCGCCTTGAGGGTCAGACAAGACCCCGAGCGCATCCCGCCGTCGGCGGGAAACACGGCCGTGCCAGGCCATGACAAGAGGTGAGGAGGTCCCCGTGAGCAAGCCACCGGCCAAGGCAGCGGCCGCCAGCAGCACGACCGCGGCAAAGACCGCGAAGACGCCAGTACAAGCCCCGGCACCCGTAGCGGCGCCGGCTCCCATGCCTGCGTCCACACCCAAGCCCATCCCAGCGAACAAGCCGATGACCAGCGGGCCGACCGGCCATGCCGTGCCGCCCACGCCGCCCAGCAAGCCGCCGCCGAAGGGCTCCGTCAAATCAGCCGCCGCGAAAGCGGCCCCGCAATCGGCCCCACCCGCACCTGTCGCAGCGCCGGCATCGAACCGTTTCACCGATCGCTTCGCACCGGCCCGCCCCCACACAAGACCCATGACCGAGACGGCCGATATTCCCAAGAGCGCCCACAAGATCGATCCCAAGCTGGTGAATGCTTGGAAGACCAAAGCGGGCCGCGCCCTGACCGAAGACGAGCTGCAGGCCATGCCTGAAGCCGAGTACATGAACGACAAGCAGCTGGACTTCTTCCGCGCCCGGCTGACCCAGCAGAAGGACGATCTGTTGTCCAACGCCGGTGAAACCACCGAACACCTGCGTGAAGACACGTCCATCGTGCCCGACCCGGCCGACCGCGCCACCATCGAGGAAGAGCACGCGCTGGAACTGCGCACGCGCGACCGCGAACGCAAGTTGCTGAAGAAGATTGCGCAGTCGCTGGGCCGCCTGGAGACTGGCGAATACGGCTTCTGCGACGAAACCGGCGAGCCCATCGGCCTGGCCCGTTTGCTGGCCCGCCCGACGGCCACGCTGTCACTCGAAGCGCAACAGCGCCGCGAGCTCAAGCAGAAGATGTTCGGCGACTGAGCGGCCCATGGCCGAGAACGAGAGCTTCTTCCGCAAGGTGGTTCGCTTCGTTGCGAACCCGGCCACCGACTGGACCGATCTCAACTCTCGGCAGGACGACACACGCGAGCTCGATCTCGAAAAGACCGAGCTGAAGGCGATGATCGAGCGCAAGCGGCGCAACGACTTTGTGCGCAAGCGCGAATTCGACATGCTGCGCCGCGTGCGCCGCGAAGGCCTGTCGCCTGAGCAACTGGCCGCACTGGGCGGCTCGTCGCGGCTGGACGACTCCGAGGTTCGGCAGTCGGAAAACCACGCGCCGCGCCAAGACGGCGTGAAGGCCAAGATCGACGAGATCGAACAGCAAATGGTCGGCGACGCCGGCTTCAGCTCGGGCAGCGGCCGCCCGACCGCGCCGGGCGCGCTGACTCGGCCCACACCGCTGGCTCGGCCACCACAGGCGCAAGTGCAGCCATCGCCCGACGCTGGACTGGCGCCTTCGCACGGCAGTCCGGGCGCATCGGGCCTCAGCGGCGCCGAACGCACGCCGGGCTACGCGCCACCGCCGCCCTTCCCGGTGATGAACCTGCCGTCAGCGGCAGCGCCTTCTCCGGTGCAGATGTCGGGTGGCTTGCCGCCGCTGGCGCCGCTGTCGTCGGTGTCTTTCAGCGGCAGCGCGTCGGGCGGTTCGATGGTGGACGACAGCGACTTCGGCAGCCCCTTCGCCGTTGAGGTCAGCGAGGTCGTGCACGACCCCGAACTGGACGAGGCTGTCATCACCTTCGCCAACGCCGATTTCACGCAGTGCGAAGAGGCTTTGCAGCGCATCACGCAGTCCAGCGGCGCGCGCGCCCAGCACGCGGAAACCTGGTTGGTGCTTTTCGACCTGTACCGCGCCACCGGCCAGCAGCAAAGCTTCGAGAGCCTGGCGGTGGAATACGCGCAGCAGTTCGGCTGGTCGGCCCCGCAGTGGTACTCGATGCCCAAGATGGTGGCCGACGCACAGGCCGACGAGCCTATGAGCGGCACGTCGATGTCGGGCAACGACAACGGCGACGTGGGTTGGGTTTGCCCCGAGCACCTGGACATCGAAGCCGTCGCGCGCCTGGGTTCGCAGACCCTGCAAATGCCGCTGCCCTGGGTCTTCGACTGGCAGGGGCTGCGCCGCATTGACGCCGAGGCAGCCACGCACCTGGCCACGCTGTTCCGCAACTGGTCGGTGCAGCCGCTGGAAATGCGCTGGGTGGCCGGTGAACGCCTGTTCGCGGTGCTGACCGAAGCGGCCCCCAATGGCGTGCGCGATGCCGACCCTGCGTTCTGGCTGACCCGCCTGGAAGCCCTGCGCATGGCCAACCGCGTCGACCAGTTCGACGAAGCCGCCATCGAGTACTGCATCACCTACGAAGTCAGCCCACCTTCCTGGGAAGCGACGCGCTGCAAGGTGCACGTCAGCGGCTCCAGCATTTCCACGCGCACGCCGCCGCTGTCCATGGTCAGCGACGTGTCCACCAGCTTCATGGAATCCAGCTTGTCCGACGACCCGTCCGGCGGCATCGAAGTGGCGCACGTCGAACTGTCGGGCCAGTTGGTCGGCGACATCAGCGCGACGCTGGCAAAGCTGCAGACCGAGCTGAACGCCGCGCCCATCATCAGCGTGTCCTGCACGCGTTTGATCCGCGTGGACTTCATCGCCGCCGGCGACCTTTTGAATTGGGTGCTGAACAAGAAAAACGAGCACCGCGCCGTGCACTTCATTGAGACCCATCGGCTGGTGGCGCTGTTCTTCGGCGCGATGGGCATCAACGAGCACGCCAAGGTGCAGGTGCGCAAGGTCTAGAACCCGGTCGTTTTCGACAGGGCCCTTGCACAAGAGCCCTTTTTCGATCAAGCGCTGCAGCGACGCAGACCCGGACGCAGACGCAGACGCAAGCCCATGCCACCCAGGCCCAGCGCCATCAGCAACCAACTGCCGGGCTCGGGCACCGCCGCCGCCGTGGTGGCCTCGGTCACCTGCAGCAGCACGCG
>JBBQAI010000231.1:0-1576 GCA_038316205.1 Burkholderiales bacterium | reverse complement strand
GATGTCGGCAGGGGTGATCTTGTTCATCACCTCGGCGGCCGCGTACCCCAGCATCTTCTCCGCGCCGACGTTGAAGATCTGGATCACGCCCTTGGCGTCGGTGGCGATGGACGAGAAGTTGGCGCTGTTGAAGATCGCGCTCTGCAGCGCGCCAGCCTTGAGCAGCGCCTCTTCCGCCAGCTTGCGCGCGGTGTTGTCGGTGCCGATCAGCAGGTAACCGATGATCGCGCTCTGGTGGTCGCGCAGCGCCGTGACCGACACCACCGCCGGAAAACGGCTGCCGTCCTTGCGAATGTAGGTCAGCTCGTAGATGTCCTCGATGCCGCGCGACGCCTTGAACACCAGTGCCTCGAAGCCCGGCGTGATCGGGGTGTCGAGTTCCACGCTGAGCGCGTTGGCGCGCACGATCAGCTCTTGGGGATCGGAGATGTCAGCCGGCGTGATCCGGTTGACCACGTCTTCGGCCGAATAGCCGAGCATACGTTCCGCACCGACGTTGAAGATCTGGATGACGCCGCGCGCATCGGTGGCGATGCTCGAAAAATTGACGCTGTTGAAGATGGCGCTCTGCAGGGCCGCCGTCTTGAAAAGCGCCTGCTCGCGCTGGTGTTCGAGCTCGTGGTCCGCCTCGGGCAGTGCCGGGGCGGGAAGTAGAACCGGTCGGGATTTCATTTTCGCGGGCATTAAGGGTGGCCGTGCATTCAAATGCCAGCCCGGCCAGAAGCGGTGTTCGCCATGGTGCCGTCCGCGATGTAGTTGACTGATTGTAGTAGCAGGGCCCGATGGCGTCCAAGGCGCCTTCTGTCCGCTATCGTACCCACGGCCCATTTCTTAAGTCGTCGCGCACTCACTGCCAGCCATAGCGCCGGATATAGAAGCGTTTCATCACCGTTGTGAGTACGCAGTAACCCAGCAGAATCACGAACAGCCAGCCGTAGTAGGCCAGCGGCAAGGCCTGCAGCTTGAAGTAGCCGGCCAGCGGCGAGAGCGGTAGCCACAGGCCCACGGCCATGATGGCCAGCGTCATCACCATCAAGGACGCGGCGGCACGGCTTTGCACAAAGGGTAGCCTGGGCGTGCGCAGCATGTGCACCACCAGGGTCTGCGTCAGCAGACTCTCGACGAACCAGGCTGACTGGAACAGACTTTGGTGAGCCCCGCTGTCGGCAGCGAAAACCCACCACATCACGCCGAACGTGACGATGTCGAACAGCGAACTGATCGGCCCGAAGAACAGCATGAAGCGGCCGATATCGGCGGGGTTCCACTGCAGCGGTTTGGTGACCAGTTCGGGGTCGACGTTGTCGAACGGAATGCCGGTCTGGCCGATGTCGTACAGCAGGTTCAGCACCAGCAGTTGCAACGGCAGCATCGGCAGAAAGGGCAGGAAGGCGCTCGCCACCAGCACCGAGAAGACATTGCCGAAGTTGGAGCTGGCCGTCATGCGGATGTACTTCAGCATGTTGCAGAAGGTCGTGCGGCCTTCGACCACACCCTCGTCCAGCACCAGCAGACTCTTCTCCAGCAGGATGATGTCGGCCGCTTCCTTGGCGATGTCCACCGCGCTGTCCACGCT
>JBBQAI010000136.1:0-10853 GCA_038316205.1 Burkholderiales bacterium | reverse complement strand
GCGACACGTCGGCATCGACCGGACACACCGCCTCGACGCCGGCGAGGGGTTCGCGGATGATGCCGGAGAAGAATGACGAGGCCGCGCCGTTCGGCCGGCCGGGGCGCACCGTCACCGTCATCAGCCGCGCGGCGCGGCCGTCGATGTAGCCCTTGCGCGTGTAGTCGGCCACCAGGTGTTCGCAGATCAGTTTGTGCGTGCCGTAACTGGTTTGTGGCGCGGGCAAGGTGTCGTCGGCCACCACGTCAGGCAGCGGCACGGCGGGGTCGGGGCCGTAGACGGCCACCGAGCTGGAAAACACCAGCCGAGTCGGCGTGGCGCCGGCTTCGGCCCGGGCGCGCAGCGCGTCCAGCAAGGCTCGCGTGCTGTCGAGGTTGCTGCGCAGGCCGAGTTCGAAATCGGCCTCGCATTCGCCCGACACGGCCGAAGCCAGGTGGAAGACGCCATCGAAGGCTTCGTCCTTCAGCGCTGCGCATTGCGCCAGCAAGGGGCCAACGCGGGCTTGAACTCGGACATCGGCCATCAACTCGGGGCGGCCCGGTGCCTGGTCGGCCAGCACCAGTTGTTCGATGCGGCGGCCGGCCAGTTCGCCGCGCGCCAGCAGCGTGCGCGCCAGCCGGGCGCCGACAAAGCCGGCACCGCCGGTGATCAAGATCTTCATTCTCACGTTCCGTTCCTGGTGGATGGGTGGATCGGTGGATCGGTGGATCGGTGGACGACAGGGCTACCAGACCGCGCCGAAGTGCGTGCGCAACCCGTCCAGCTGCGCCTGCGTCAAGGGCTGTGACTTGGCCATCATCCACAGCCTGGCGGTCTCTTCCAGTTCCTCCAGCACGGCCATCGCCGCGTCGGGGTTGCGGTGCCAGACGATGGGCCCCAGCCGCTCGCACAGCACCGCGCGCAGCGGTGCGCTGGCGGCGCGCGCAGCGTCGACCATCTGCGCGGCGATCTCGGCGATCGCCGGGTCGCCAGGGCGGTGGTAGGGAATCAACGGCACGCGGCCCACCTTCATCACCTGGTAGGGCGTGATGGGCGGCAGCACGGCGTCGGGCCGCCACACGCCGGCCAGCGTCAGCGCCACCAGGTGCGTGGAATGGGTATGCAGCACGCAGTGGGCTTCGTGGTCGCTGGTGTAGAGGCGGCGGTGCAGCATCAGCGTCTTGCTGGCCGGCGCGCCGCTGATCTGGCGGCCCGATGCGTCCACACGGGCCAGCTTCTCGGGTTCCAGAGTGCCCAGACAGGCGTCAGTCGGCGTGATCAAAAAGCCCGCGCCGCCGGGCAGGCGCACGCTGATGTTGCCCGCCGTGCTGTGCGCCAGACCGCGCTCGTACAGGCTGCGGCCGACGCGGCAGATGTCTTCGCGCAGTTGCATCTCGACGATCACAGCGCACCTTCCGCAGCCAAGGCTTGTTCAAAGAAATCGACGCTGCCGAAGTTGCCCGACTTCAAAGCCAGCCACAACGGCTGCGCGCGGCCATCGGCCTGCGTCCAGGGCACGCCCGGGCAGATGGCTGCGCCGATCCGCAAACGCTGCACGCCCAGCGTCTGCACCACAGCGCCCGAGGTCTCGCCGCCCGCCACCACCAATTGCTGCACGCCGGCAGCGACCAAGCCACAAGCGATGTCGGCCAAAGCAGCTTCCACCAACGCGCCGGCACGTTGGGCACCGACTTGCGCCTGCACCGCCTGCAGGGTTTCAGGCCCGACGGTGGCGTGGACCAGCACCGGTTCCTGCAGCAGCCGCTCCCGCGCCCAGGCCAGCGCATCGGCGACCACCGGCGCGCCCTGCGCCAGCGCGACGGCATCCACCGCGTAAGCCGGCCGGCCGGCCGCCTGCCACTGCGCGACCTGCGCGTTGGTGGCGGTCGAACACGAACCCGAGATCACCGCTGCCGCGCCGCAGCGCGCGTCCAGCCGAGCCGCATTGGCCTGCAGATGCACCCAGCCCTGTGCGGCGTACAGCGCCGGCAGGCCCAGCGCCAGGCCTGAGCCGGCCACCAGCAGCGGCAGTTCGAAGGCTGTATCGGCCAGCGCTTGCAGGTCGGCATCGGTGGTGGCATCGGCAATGGCCAGCACCACGCCCTGCGCGCGCAAGGCGGCCATCTGCGTGGGCAAGGCCACCGCGTCGCCGCGCAACAAACCCACACGCCGCCGGCACTGCGCCTGCAACACGCGCACCAGATTGCTGTCGGTCATCGGCGTCAGCGGGTGCTGCCGCATGCCGGTGTCGGAGAGCAACTGATCGCCGACGAAAAGATGGCCTTGGTACACCGTGCGGCCGTTTTCCGGAAAGGCCGGGCAGACCACGGTGAAATCGCTGCCCAGCGCCTGCAACAACGCTTCAGCCACCGGGCCGATGTTGCCGGCCGGTGTGGAATCGAAGGTTGAGCACACCTTGAAATAGAAGCGCCGCACGCCCGCCGCCTGCAGCCAGCGCAAGGCGGCCAGCGACTGCGCCACCGCCTCGTCTGCCGCCATGGTGCGCGACTTCAGCGCGACGACGATGGCATCCGCCGCAGACAGCACATCAGCCGGCACTTCACCTTGCGGCACGCCGATGATTTGCACCGTGCGCAGGCCCTGCCGCACCAGCATGCTGGCCACGTCGGTGGCGCCGGTGAAGTCGTCGGCGATCACGCCCAGAACAGCGCGCAGGCCGGGGTGTTGCTGCATCACCGTCAGTCCTGCTGGTCGGCCATGCCCGGCAACTTCAGCCCGGCCAGCGACGCATAAAACTTGATCACTGCGCTGTCGTCTTCAGCGCCGTGACCGGCCGCAGCCGTGGCCAGGTACAGCTGGTGCGCGGCCGCCGCCAGCGGCAGCGGAAAGGCCATGCCGCGCGCGGCGTCCAGCACGATGCCCAGGTCCTTGATGAAGATGTTGACGGCCGACAGCGGCGTGTAGTCACCGTCCAGGATGTGCGGCACACGGTTCTGGAACATCCAGCTCGAACCGGCCGAATTGCAAATGACTTCATACAGCGCGCGCGGGTCGGCGCCGGCGCGCAAACCCAGCGCCATCGCCTCGCAGGCCGCTGCGATGTGCACGCCCGCCAGGTGCTGGTTGACCATCTTCACGGTGCTGCCCAAGCCCGGCACGTCGCCCAGCCGGTAGACCTTGCCGGCGATGGCGTCCAGCAGGCCGCCCGCCGCTTCGAAGGCCGCTGCCGCGCCCGAGGCCATCACCGTCATCTCGCCCGCAGCGGCTTTCTTCGGCCCGCCGGAAACCGGGACGTCGATGAAGTGCAGGCCCCGCGCGGCCAGGCGCTCGGCCCAGCGCGGCGGCAAGGCCGGATCGACGGTGGCGGAACAGGCGACGACGGTGCCGGCGCGCATCGACACAGCCAGGCCGCCGTCGCCTTGCCCATCACCAAACAGCAGCTGCTCAGTCTGCGCCGCGTTGACCACCAGCACCACCACCAAGTCGCAATGCGCGGCCAGGTCGGCCACCGACGTGGCTGCGTGGCCGCCGGCCGCGCTCAGCTTCTGCAGCGGTTCCGCGCGGGTGTCCAGGCCCCAGGTCGGCACGCCGCGCGACAGCGCCGACAGTGCAGCGCCTAGGCCCATCGAACCCAGTCCGATGACGCCCAGCGTGCGGGCGGCTTGTGTGTTGGCTGTCATTTTCGTAGTCCCGTCTTGCCGCAGCTGCTGGCGGCCGCAGCCGGAATCACACCACCGCGTTCCAGCCGCCGTTCACCGTGCACCAGGTGGTGGGTGGCCGCGCGGCGCGCAGCAGCAGGGTCGCGCGCGACCAGTGCGTCCACGATGGTCCGGTGTTCCTTGCGCACGGCTTCCATGAAATCGCTGCGCCGTGCTTCATTGCCGCGCGTGATGCGCATGCCGGCGCGCAGGTACTGTTCCAGAAAACCCAGCAGCAGGCTGAACTGCGGGTTGCCGGTGGCTTCACCGATGGCACGGTGAAAGGCCAGGTCTTCGTCGACGCCGTCGCGGCCGGCCACCACCGCCGCGTCGATGGCCGCCAGCGCCCGGCGCACGGCGGCCAACTGGCTGCGCGTGGCGCGTTGCGCGGCCAGCGCAGCCATCTCGCCTTCCAGCACGCGGCGAATCTCCACCACCTGCACCACCGCTTGTACCGACGCCAGCACGCTCGGGTCGAAGGCCAGCGGCTGGTGTTCGAGCGGCGGCGCCACGAAGACGCCTGAACCCTGGCGCGACACCAGCAGGCCGCGTGACTTGATGCGGTGCACGGCCTCGCGCACCACACTGCGCGACACGCCGTGTTCTGCCGCCAGCGCAGCCTCGGTGGGCAAGCGGTCACCCGGCTGCAAGGCGCCACTGGCCATCTGCGCCGACAGCCGCGCGGCCAGCCTGTCGGCGAGCGTTTCGCGACCCAGGCGGCCTTCTTCAACAGGCTTGACTGCGACCATGGTCGTCAGGTTATCAGACAACTTTTGCCGCCGGGATGCAGAGTGAGTCGGGGGAAAGCCCGATGGTGCGGTCTTGCACGCAGGGGCTATCGTGAATGCCAGTTCACAGCCGAAGAGGCAAGGATCCGCATGGCCAGCGTGACCATCGCTCAGGTGAAAAAGCGCTTCGGTACCGTCGACATCCTGCACGGCGTGGACATCGCCATCCCCGACGGTTCCTTCACCGTGCTGGTCGGTCCCAGCGGCTGCGGCAAGAGCACGCTGCTGCGCATGATTGCAGGGCTGGAACAAATCAGCAGCGGCGACGTGTCTATCGGCACGCAGCGTGTGAATGACCTGCCGCCCAAGCAGCGCGACATCGCGATGGTCTTCCAGAACTACGCGCTCTACCCGCACATGACGGTGCGCGACAACATGGCTTTCTCGTTGATGCTGGCCAAGCTGGACACCGCCACCATCGACAGCAAAGTGGCCCGCGCCGCCGAAATCCTGGGCTTGAACGAATTGCTTCAACGCTACCCGCGCCAGTTGTCGGGTGGCCAGCGCCAGCGCGTGGCGATGGGCCGCGCCATCGTGCGCGACCCGCAGGTTTTCCTGTTCGACGAACCGCTGAGCAACCTGGACGCCAAGCTGCGTGTGGCCATGCGCACCGAGATCAAGGAACTGCACCAGCGCCTGAAGACGACCAGCATCTACGTCACCCACGACCAGATCGAAGCCATGACGATGGGCGACCAGATCGTGGTGATGAAGGACGGCCGCATCGAGCAGACTGGCAGCCCGCTGGAGCTGTACGACCGGCCGGCCAACCTCTTCGTGGCCGGCTTCATCGGCAGCCCTTCGATGAACTTTCTGCCTGCCACTTTGCGTCGCAGCGGCGATGCCGCCACGGTGGAATTCAGCGACGGCACGCGACTGCCCGCCCCGCTCGGCAGCGGTGGCAGCGACGGCCAGCCGGTGGTCTTCGGCACAAGGCCTGAACACCTCACGCTGGGTGACGCTGGCACGGCCGGCATCAGCATCGTGACCGAGGTGAAGGTCGTAGAACCCACCGGCGCCGACACTTTCGTGGCCTGCCGCCACGGCGGACGCGAGCTGTCTGTGGTCTTCCGTGACCGCCATGCCTTCGCGCCCGGCAGCACCATCCATTTGCATCCCGACATCGCTCGGGCGCACTTGTTCGACGCGGCCTCCGGCCGCCGTCTTGCGGCTTGACATCGAACCCCGGCCGCCCACCACCCCCCAAGAGGAGACACCGATGAACGACTTCAACCGCCGCCGCTTTCTGGAAGGTACCGCTGGCGTGGCCACCACCGCTGCCACCACGGCCATGATCGGTACGGGCGCTGTGTTTGCGCCCGCCATCGCGCAAGCGCAGACCATCAGCTTCAAGCCCGAAAAAGGCGCCAAGCTGCGCGTGCTGCGTTGGAGCCGGTTTGTGCAGGGCGACATCGACGCCTACATGGTCAACGTCAAGAAGTTCACCGAGAAAACCGGCATCGAGGTGCGGGTGGACAACGAGGGATGGGAAGACGTGCGCCCCAAGGCGGCCGTGGCCGCCAACACCGGCGCGGGTCCGGACATCATTCTTTCCACCAACGACGACGCCAACCTCTACCCCGAGAAACTGCTCGACGTGACCGACCTGGCCGAGTACCTGGGCAAGAAGTACGGCGGCTGGTACCCGGCGGCCGAGGCCTATCTGCGCCCCGACGGCAAGAAGTGGCTGGGCCTGGCGCTGGGCGCTGCAGGTTCTTACATGGTCTACCGCCAAAGCATGGTCAAGGCGGCTGGCTTCGATAGCTTCCCGAAAGACACGGCCGGTTTCCTGGCCATGTACAAGGCTCTGAAAGACAAGGGCACACCCGGCGGCATGGCGCTGGGCAATGCCACCGGCGACGGCCTGTGGTGCAACTGGCTGATGTGGTCGCACGGCGGCATGCTGGTGGACAAGAACAACAAGGTCGTCATCGACAGCCCCGAAACCATCAAGGCGCTGGAATACGGCCGTGAGCTCTACGCCGCCTTCATACCGGGCACCCTCAGTTGGCTCGACCCGAACAACAACAAAGCCTTCCTGGACAGCCAGATCAGCGTCACCAACAACGGCATCTCCATCTACTACGCAGCCAAGAATTCACCCGATCCGAAACTGAAGGAAATGGCCGCCGACATCCAGCACGCAGCCTTCCCCATCGGCCCTGCGGGCGTGCCGACCGAGTCGCATTTGTTCTTCAACCAGATGGTCATGAAGTACACCAAGTACCCGCAGGCGGCGAAAGAATTCCTGCGCTTCATGATGGAACAAGAGCAGTTCGAACCCTGGCTGGCTGGCGCTGCGGGCTACATCGCACAGCCGCTGCGGGCCTATGAAAAAGCGTCGGTCTGGACGGCCGACCCCAAGAACGCTGTGTACAGCGGCGGCGTGAAGAACATGCGCCCGGCGGGCTATGCCGGCAAGCTGGGTTACGCCTCTGCCGGCGCGGGGGCAGACTTCATCGTCGTCAACATGGTGGCCGAAGCGGTCAGTGGTTCCAAGACGCCGAAAGAAGCGGCCGAGCGTGCGCAAAAGCGCGCCGAGCGCTACTACAAGGTCTAGCCCGACACCCACGGCCAGAGTCCAGGACCAGAGACCACCCATGCTGGAGAAACTGCAGAACAACAAGAACGCGCTCGGCTTGCTTTTCATGCTGCCCGCCGCCGCGTTCTTGCTGCTGTTCCTGACCTACCCGCTGGGCCTGGGTACCTGGCTGGGCTTCACCGACGCCCGATTGGGCCGTCCCGGCAGTTGGATCGCCCTGGAAAACTATGAGTTCCTGTGGGGTGACAGCGTCACGCGGCTGGCGCTGTTCAACACCCTGTTCTACACGGCGCTGGCCAGCATCTTGAAGTTCGTACTGGGCCTGTGGCTGGCGGTGCTGCTGAACAAAGATCTGCGGATGAAGACTTTCTTCCGCGCCGTCATCCTGCTGCCCTACATCGTGCCCACGGCGTTGTCGGCCATCGCCTTCTGGTGGATTTACGACTCGCAGTTTTCCATCGTGTCGTGGACGCTGGTGAAGCTGGGGTTGATCGACCACTACATCGACTTTTTGGGCGACCCCTGGAATGCGCGCCTGGCGACGGTCTTTGCCAACGTCTGGCGCGGCGTGCCCTTCGTGGCCATCACGCTGCTCGCCGGTCTTCAAACGATTTCGCCTTCCTTTTACGAGGCCAGCGCCATCGACGGCGCCACGCCCTGGCAGCAGTTTCGCTATGTCACGCTGCCGCTGCTGACACCCATCATCGCGGTGGTGATGACCTTCTCGGTGCTCTTCACTTTCACCGACTTTCAGTTGATTTACGTGCTGACCCGAGGCGGCCCGCTGAACGCCACGCACTTGATGGCCACGCTGTCCTTCCAGCGCGCCATCAACGGCGGCGCTTTGGGTGAAGGCGCGGCGATTGCCATCGCGATGGTGCCCTTCCTGCTGGCGGCCATCATGTTCAGTTTCTTCGGGCTGCAGCGCCGGGCTTGGCAACAGGGCGGGAAAGACGAATGAGCTTGAAGCAGGACACGGACATGGGGGGCATGGGCTACCTCGACACCGTGCAGCGCAAGCTGCTGACGACCTACGTGCCGCTGGCCATCTTCCTGTTCGTGCTGCTGTTTCCCTTCTACTGGATGGTCATCACCTCGGTGAAGCCCGACCGGGAACTGCTCAGCCGCGATGGCAACCCGTTTTGGGTGGTGGCGCCCACCTTGGCCCACTTCAAGAAGCTGCTGTTCGACACCGCCTACCCCGAGTGGTTGTGGAACACGGTGCTGGTGTCCGTGGTGTCCACGGGCTTCTCGCTCTTCGCTTCGGTGCTGGCCGCCTACGCCATCGAACGCCTGCGCTTTCGGGGCGCCAAGCAAACCGGCCTGGCCATCTTCCTGGCTTACCTGGTGCCGCCCTCCATCCTGTTCATCCCGCTGGCCGCCATCATCACCAACATGGGCCTGGCCGACACGCGCTGGGCTTTGATCCTCACCTACCCCACCTTCCTGATTCCCTTCAGCACCTGGCTGCTGATGGGCTACTTCCGAAGCATCCCTTTCGAGTTGGACGAGTGCGCGCTGATCGACGGCGCCACGCGCTGGCAAATCCTCGTGAAGATCGTGCTGCCGCTGGCCGTGCCCGGGCTGATTTCGGCGGGCATCTTCGCCTTCACGCTGAGCTGGAACGAGTTCATCTACGCGCTGACTTTCATCAGCAGTTCAGAGAACAAGACCGTGCCGGTGGGCGTGGTGACCGAACTGGTGGAAGGTGACGTCTACCACTGGGGCCCGCTGATGGCTGGCGCGCTGTTCGGGTCACTGCCGGTGGCCTTCGTGTATTCCTTCTTTGTCGACCATTACGTGTCGGGGCTGACCGGGTCGGTGAAGGAATAGCGAGGCGCGCCACGCGGTCAGCGTGGTGCGGTTATCGCACTTTCGGCGCCTTGAGCTGCACCGCCGGCCGCTTCAGCGTCGGCAGCTTGCGCCGTGACGCCAACACGTGTTCGATGTCGGCCTGTGCCGAGCCGATCAACTTGCTCACCGCGCGTTCGGCCTTCAGCGGCGACTTCGCCACCACCGCATGCAGCACGGCCTTGTGCAACGGCAGCGAGAGTGCCGGCGCATCGGCCCGCGCGCGGGACAACTCGAAGCTGGTGCGCAGCAAGGCGGCCAGCGCCTGCCCCATCTGCAGCAGCAGGCGGTTGCCGCTGGCCCGCAGCAGGCCCCGGTGAAAAGCCAGGTCGTGTGCGACGTAGTCCCCGCCTTCGGCTATGGCCGACTTCATGCCGGTGTAAGCCGCGGTGAGCGCGGCAATGTCTTCGGCCGAAGCGCGCTCAGCCGCCAGCCGCGCCGCAGCCGGTTCGACCACGCCGCGCAGTTCCTGCAGATCACGCAGGAAGCTACGGGCCAGGCCACTGCGGCTGTGCCAGGCCACCACATCGGGGTCGAAGCCGTTCCAATGCTCAGCCGTCAGCACCTTGGTGCCAACTTTGGGCCCGGTGCTGAGCAGGCCTTTGGCGACCAGCGACTTGATGGCCTCGCGCACCACGGTACGGCTGACGCCCCAGTCGGCGCACAGCACGGGCTCGGGTGGCAGCGTGCTGCCCGGTGGGTAGCGGCCGGCCACGATGGCCTCGCCCAAGCTGTCCAGCGTGCGGCCGTGGGCGGTGCGGGTGGACGGGTGCCGGGTATCGCCCGACTTCCTTCTGGCGGTCGTTTTGACAGCAATCGCTTTGACAGCGGGCCTCTTGGCGGTGGTCGGCACGGCGCGGCTCATGAACGGACGAAGGCGGTGACCAGCGGATGGTCGCCCAGCTGCCGGCTGCAGTGGCCGTGCACCTGCGGGTCGAAGGTGGCACCGGCGGGCAACACGTCGGCCGAATAGAAATGCTCGCCGGGGCCGAACACGCGGCG
This sequence comes from Burkholderiales bacterium, assembly GCA_038316205.1. GTDB lineage: Bacteria > Pseudomonadota > Gammaproteobacteria > Burkholderiales > Burkholderiaceae_C > Rubrivivax. The sequence continues at coordinate 1,032 of JBBQAI010000136.1, read as the reverse complement.
CGTGCCGTCGGGCAGGCCGATCTCCATCTGCCCGCCCAGGATGAAGACCCACTGTGGCTCGACGGTGCAGTGGAAGTCGCTGCGAAAACCCACCGGGCTCATGCGCAATTGCAGCCCACCGTTGGGCATCAACGGCGACAAGCGCGACTGCGGCTTGCCCTCGGTCAGCGCGATGGGCGAATCACGAAAACGCGCGTGGCCGTCGTCTTCGGTGATGAGGATGACTTGGGTGAATTGCATGGTGTGATGATTACAAGGTGGCGGTCATGCCGCCGTCCACAACGAGCACATGGCCGTTGACGTAACGGGCGGCATCGCTGGCCAAGAACACGACGGCTGGCGCCAGGTCTTCCAGTTCGCCCCAGCGGTCGACCGGCGTGTGGCCGGCGATCCAGGCGGTGGCCTTTTCGTCGTTCACCAGCGGCGCGGTGAGCTCGGTTTTGAAATAGCCCGGCGCGATGCCGTTGACGGTGATGCCGTGCGGCCCCAGGTCCACCGCCATGCCTTTGGTCAGCATTTTCAAACCGCCCTTGCTGGTGGCGTAGGCAGTCGCACCCGGCCGCGTGATCTCGCTCATCACCGAGCAGACATTGATGATGCGGCCGACTCTGCGCAACAACATGCGTTGGGCAACCGCTTGGCCCACCACAAATGCGCTGTCGAGGTTGGTCGACAGCACGGCGCGCCAGTCGGCCGCCGTGGCGTCTTGAAAGAGACCACGCCGCGCGATGCCGGCGTTGTTGACCAGCACATCGATGGCGCCGATCCGGGATTCGATGTCGGCCACCGCCGCGCCCACCGCAGCGGCATCGCAGACGTCGAAAACCAGCGAGTGGACCGACAGGCCTTCAACCAGCAGCGCCCGGTGCGCCGCATCCAGCCGCGCCGCATCGCGCCCGTTCAGCACCACCGTCGCACCGACCTGCGCCAAGGCGCGCGCCAGGGCCAGCCCGATGCCGGTAGACGAACCCGTCACCAGAGCCACACGGCCGTCGAGGCGGAAGGTCTTGGCGTCCATCATCGGCTCACTCG
>JBBQAI010000194.1:0-4726 GCA_038316205.1 Burkholderiales bacterium | reverse complement strand
CCATCGCATGGATCATGCGTTGGCGAAGCGGTGTCATCGTCGTCTCCAAGGTCCGGGGAACAGTCCCCAGGAGACAAGGTACGACTTAGCGCGGATCGCGCTGCGTGCACGCCACCACCGCGTCAGCGGTTTAGTTCAACGTCAGTTGTGCCACGCCAGGCGCGCGGTGGGTGATGACCAGGGTGGTGTAGAGACCCATCAGTAGGTCTCCAAGTGAAGGCGACCTTCGCGCTTCATTGCCGCGCCCATCGTGTCCCAATCCAGCCCGCCGTGCTGCGCCACATCGCGCAGCGCCAGCACCACACCTTCTTCCATGGACTTCAGGCCGCAGACATAGAAATACGCGTTGGGGTCGGCCAGCAGCGGCAGCAGGTCAGCGGCCCGTTCGCGCATCGCGTCTTGCACGTAACGCCTGGGTGCGCCCGGCGTTCGGCTGTATGCGAAGTTGCTGTCGATGAAATCTTTGGGCAGGCTTTGCAGCGGGCCGAAATAGGGCAATTCTTGTTGTGTGCGCGCGCCGAAGAAAAGCAGCAATTTACCGCCTTCGAATTTGCCTGAACTGCGCAGGCGCCGCCGCCATTCCGTCATCGCGCGCATCGGCGCCGAACCGGTGCCGGTGCAGATCATCACGATGTGACTCTTCGGGTGGTTGGGCATCAGGAAGCTGCTGCCGAAAGGCCCGATGACCTGCACCGTGTCGCCCACTTTCAGGTCGCACATGAAGTTGCTGGCCACGCCGCGCACCGGCCTGCCGCTGTGGTCTTCCAGCACGCGCTTGATGGTCAGGCTCAGGTTGTTGTAGCCCGGCCGTTCGCCGTTGCGCGGGCTCGCGACGCTGTACTGGCGCGCGTGGTGGGCGCGGCCGCTGGCGTCGGTGCCCGGCGGCACGATGGCGATGCTCTGGCCTTCCAGCACGGGGAAGGGCAGGGTGCCGAAGTCCAGCACGATGTGGTGGGTGTCATAGTCGCTGCCAGCGCGGCCGTCGATCAAGGGGCCGACTTCGGTGACGCGCACATTGCCGGTCACCGTGGCGGTGATGGTCTTCTCCGACGCCGAATTTTTAGAGTTGGGCCCGTAGAGATTGGTGTATGGGTGGGCGGCCGACCACGGCGGCAGCGTGGCGCCAAATGCAGCGCTGTTGAAGGTCGGCGCAAGGGCAGCGGCCGTGGTCGCTTCAGGCGCGGCTTCGAGCGCATCAACGACGCTGTCCGCGCCGGCTTCCGACAGCCATTGCTCAGGCGGCAATTCGGCCGGCAGCGACTCCCAACCGAACTGTTCCTGCAGGCTGTAGACCCGCACGCGGGGCATGCTGCGGTAGTTGTCGATGCTGCCGGTGGGACAAGGCGAAATGCAGGCGTTGCACCAGTTGCAGATGCTGGAGTCCACCACGTAATTCGCCGAGTCGTGCGTGATGGCACCGACCGGGCACATGGTCTCGCAGGTGTTGCAGCGGATGCAGATCTCGGGGTCGATCAAGTGCTGCTTGATCACGGCGCTTTCGCTCATGTCACGGGCTCGGATGCTGGTTTCAGGCGAATCGAACGTAGTCGAAGTCCGGCGGCTGGCGGTTGATGCCCATCACCGGCGGTGCAATCCAGTTGGCCATCTTGCCGGGTTCGACCACGCGGCCCATCAGGCTCGCGACGAAGGCACGGTCAGCGCCGCTGGGCAGCCAGCGGTCCTCGTTGGCCTTCCACTCGGCTTCGTTCAACACCTGGCCCTGGGGCGAAACCTTCACGCCCTTCAGCGCGCCGATGTTACGGTGGAAGGCCTTGTGCGGCACGGTCAGACGCGTCGGGATGCCTGCCTTTTCCAGCACCTTGTTCCAGCGGTTCACACCGGCCACGCTGTCGGTGATGTAGTCGTCGCGCAGCACCTCGTTCAGCGCGTTCAGCATCGGCACTTCGCGTTCCACCAGCTGGCCGTTCTTGGCTTCCAGCACCTTGTAGGTCTGGCCCTTCAGCACGTGGTCATCGACGCGCTTGCCTTCTTCATACCGACCTTTCAGGCCGGATGAATAAAAGGTGGCGGCGTTGCTGCTCTCGTCGGCGCCGAAGAGGTCGATGGTGACGCTGAAGTGGAAGTTGATGTAGCGCTGCAGCGTGGGCAGGTCAATCACACCGGCGTTGCGCAAGGTGGCCACGTCGTCGGTCTTCAACTCATTCATCTTTTGCGCCGTGCGCGAAATGATGCGGCTGATGCCCCTCTCGCCCACGAACATGTGGTGGGCTTCTTCGGTCAGCATGAACTTGGTCGTGCGGGCGAGCGGGTCGAAAGCACTTTCGGCCAGCGCACACAGCTGGAATTTGCCGTCGCGGTCGGTGAAGTAGGTGAACATGAAGAAGCTCAACCAGTCGGGCGTGGCTTCGTTGAAGGCACCCAGGATGCGTGGGTTGTTCTCGTCCCCGCTGCGGCGCTGCAGCAGCGCGTCGGCTTCTTCGCGGCCGTCACGGCCAAAATGTTTATGAAGCAAGTAAACCATCGCCCACAGGTGGCGGCCTTCTTCCACATTGATCTGGAAGAGGTTGCGCAGGTCGTACATGCTGGGCGCGGTCAGGCCCAGGTGGCGTTGCTGTTCGACGCTGGCCGGTTCGGTGTCGCCTTGTGTGACGATGATGCGGCGCAAGTTGGCGCGGTGTTCACCGGGCACGTCTTGCCAGGCCTTCTCGCCCTTGTGATCGCCGAAATGCACTTGCCTGTTCGCATCCCCCGGATTCAGGAAAATGCCCCAGCGGTAGTCGCGCATTTTCACGTGGCCGAACTGCGCCCAGCCTTGCGGGTCGACACTGACGGCGGTGCGCAGGTACACGTCCATGTCGGTCGAGCCTTCCGGCCCCATGTCGTCCCACCAATTGATGAAGTTGGGCTGCCACTGCTCCAGCGCGCGTTGCAGCGTGCGGTCTTCGCCCAAGTTGACGTTGTTGGGGATTTTCTCGCTGTAATTCATCGTCGTATTTGCGGTGCTCATTCGGTTCTCCTGCTAATGCTTGATGGTGGCCTGATGGCTGCTTAATGGCTGCTGGCTGCTGGGGGAATTCAAACTCTCGTCCAGTCGAAGACGACCTTTTCGCCCTTGCCGTAGACCTTCAGCGCGCCCTTTTCGCCGACGGCGTTGGGGCGTTGGAATATCCAGTTCTGCCAGGCCGTCAAGCGGCCGAAGACGCGGGTGAACATGTTTTCGGGGCCGTTGAAGCGCAGGTTGGCTTCCATGCCAGTGAGTGCGTCGGGCGACATCGAAACGCGTTCCTCAACGGCGATGCGCACCTCGTCGGCCCAGTCGATGTCGTCGGGGTTGCTGGTGACCAGGCCCAGCGCCATCGCGGCGTCGGCATCCAGCGGCTGGCCGATAGCGGCGCGCACAGCGGCCAGCGCTGCTGCTTCGTCGTAGAAGCGGCGTTGCAAGCGGCTTTGGCCGGTCACCATCGGGAACAAGCCGAAGTTGGTTTCATTCACCGTCAGCTTGGGGCTGCGCGCCGCGTCGTCGGGCAGCATCAACTGGTAGCTGCGGTCGCAGGCCAAGGCCAGTTCCAGGAAGCTGCCCGCGAAGCAAGAATCGGCTTCGATCAGCGCGAACAGGCTGCGCGACGACAAGTCCAGCCGGCTGAAGGTGCGGCGCAGCAGGCCGGTGGTTTCGCGCACCAGCCAGTGGCCCTGGTGCGCCAACAGCGTGGTGTCCATCGCCAGCACGGCGGTGGCGTCGCCCTCGGTCTTGATCAGCCAGGTGCCGATCTCGAGTTCGTTGGTGCGCATCATCAGGATGGCGTCTTCCAGTTCGCGGGCCAAGGCCAGCGGGTACCAGGCGGCGCCTTGCGCTTCGATGTCTGCGGTTGTCGTCGGCAGTACCGCCGTCGGGGCCTTCACCGTCCACGTCGCGGTGCGCTTGCCGCGGTCGAGCTCGACGACCACGTTGCCGTAGCGCAGCGCGTCGGCTTCCACCGTGCGCTGCAGCGGCGTCAGCACCGCGCCTTTTGCGTCGGCTGGGCGGTCACTGTCGGTGGCCAATTCCAGCGCGCGCTCTTGCACCTTGGCGGCAAACTGCGCCGGCTTCGCAATGCTGTCCACCAGACGCCAATCCTTGGCCTTCTGCCCGCGCACGCCCTCGGCGCTGGTGCAGAACAAATCGGCCAGGTCGTGCCGAACGTGGCGCTTGTCGGTGACGCGGGTCAGGCCGCCGGTGCCGGGCAGCACGCCCAGCAAGGGCACTTCGGGCAGGCTTACGGCGCTGCTGCGGTCGTCCACCAGGATGATCTCGTCGCAGGCCAGCGCCAGTTCGTAGCCACCGCCGGCACAGGCGCCGTTCACGGCGGCCAGGAACTTCAAGCCGCTGTATCTGGACGAGTCTTCCAAGCCGTTCCGTGTCTCATTCGTGAACTTGCAGAAGTTCACCTTCCAGGCGTGCGTGCTCAACCCCAGCATGAAGATATTCGCGCCGCTGCAGAAGACCTTTTCCTTGGCGCTGGTGATGACCACCGTGCGCACTTCCGGGTGTTCGAAGCGGATGCGCTGGACGGCGTCGTTCAGTTCGATGTCCACGCCCAGGTCGTAGCTGTTCAGCTTCAACTTGTAGCCCGGCGCCAGACCGCCGTTCTCGTCGAAGTCGGCGGCCAGCGTGGCCACCGGGCCTTCGAACTTCAGCTTCCAGTGGCGGTAGCGGCTGGGCTCGGTCTGGTAGTCGACGCGGGGGGCTGTAGTGGCTGTAGAAACCGCGCTGGCTGTTGCGGCTGTG
>JBBQAI010000132.1:0-11346 GCA_038316205.1 Burkholderiales bacterium | reverse complement strand
GGTCGGCGATGCAGTCCTCCATCCATTGCCAGAGCGCGAAACTGTCGGCCGTCATGCCGCGCTTGAGCGTGAGCTGCCCCACAGTGGCGGGGCCGGCCAGTCGCACCTGGCGGTCATTCGCACCCCCTTCGCGGATGGTCTTGACCTCCATGCTCATCTCCAGGCCGTCGCATTCGGCAAAGGCCGAACCCACCAGCGGCTGCGACGCGCCACCGGGCGTGATTTCGACCGCGAAGCTGAACGCGGTGAAGGGGTAGGCGTTGCCGGCCATCTAGCGCATCTCCCGCACTGACAGGCGTTCACCGCTGCGCGCCAGGCGCACGGTCAGGAAGGTGAGCGGCAGTGCCGGCGCCACCTTCAGGTCGACATGGAACTGGCCAGCATCGCGCCGCGCCGCCGTGTTGAGGTCTTCACCCAGTTCGACACGGAAGGACTGCGCGGCGTTGCGCCCGGCAAAGGCGCCGCGCCTTTGCAGTTCGCCAAGCATGGCCTCGAAGGCGCGCTCCACCGTGCGGCGCAATTCATCGCCGTTGGGCTCGAACACGTAGATGGCGGCACGGCGCAGTGCCATGCGCTGCAGCAGGCACATCAGGCGCCGCACGTTGACGGCGCGCCAGTCGGCGTCGTCGAGCAGGGTTTCGGCGGTCGATAGCACAAAGCCGCGCGGCGCCGTGACCACGGCGTTCACCTGCGCCTGCAACAGCGCCTGGCGTTCGGCACCGCTGGCGGGCAGGCTGAGCGCGACGACGTCCTTGAGTGGTTGGTTGGCCACCGCCAACCAGGCACCGCGGTCCAGCGCGCTGGCCGCCATCTGCCCGGCGATGGCGCCGTCGGGCGGGCTGCTGATGAGGTCAGACGCGCGCCTGGCCATCAACCAGGGGTGGTGCAGCGCGCCGTGCGACAGCGCACGTGCCTCGTCGGCGCCCAGGCGCGGCACGTCGCTCAGCTGCTCGGTGGCGGCCTGCGTGGCCTGCGCGTCGGCCAGTTCGCCGCGCAGCGCTTGCACATGGGCGATGGCATCGGCCCAGCGGTAATGTTCAGGAAGACCCAGCAGCGCCAGCATGTCGCCGCGCGCAGCGGCCGTGCGCAGCATCAGCCGGTGCAGAGCCAGCAGGTCAGCGTTGTTCCACGACCGCACTTCGAAGGCCGAGCCGCCCACCTGCACCTCCAACACGCCCGACCAGGCGCTGTTGCGCTCGCTGTGACTCGCGCCCAGCACGCTGCGCACCCGGTAGAACTGGTGGCCCGGCGGCTTGCCGATGAGGGCCAGGCGGTTGCCGCTGCCGGCGTAGGCCAGGCTGGCGATCTTGAAGTCGATGTGCGCGCTTTCCTGCAGTTCGAAGCCCACGCCGTCCTGCGGCCGGGTCCAGCGCACCAGGTAGTTGCCGGCCGCGTCGGGGTCGGCGTCGATCTCGAATTCGGGCGCCAGCAGCGGCACCACATCGCAGTGACCGAAACGGCCGTCGTCCACCGGCGGCGGGGGCTGCGGCGCGGGTTCATGCTGGATGCGGGCCGCCGTGCGCTGGCGCTTGCGCAGCCAACCGGGCTGCACGGCATCGGGCATCAGCAGCAGCGTGGGTTCCTCCACCGGCCCGGGCACCGCGCTGCCGAACACGGCATGCAGGCCGCGCAAGGGCTGCGGCGCACGGCCAAGCAAGCGCAGCGCTTCGGCCTGCGCGGCCAGCGTGTCGATGCGCTGGCCGGCCAATGCGGCTTCGGCGAAGAGCGTCCAGTCGAAGGCGTCCAGGCCATCGCGGCGCAGCGCCGGCAGGTCGATGTCGCGTGCGCCCAGGCCGCTGGTCAGACCCGGGCCAATGTCCAGCGGCAGCAGCATGGCCTGGCCCGCATCGGCTGGCAGCGGAGCCGTGGCCAGCGCGAAGCGCGGCCCAGCCAGCGGGCGGGTGTCACGCGGGGTCAGCTCGAAGGCGCGTTCGGCCCGTTCGGCGCCGCTGTTGCGCGCGCGTTCGTGGCCCAGTTGGGTGTAGTGCTGGATGTCGTCGGGCAGACTGAAAACGCTGGGCGCGCCGTCGCTGCGCGGCACCAGGGCCAGGCCGTCGGCGCGCTGTTCGGATGCGGCTGGCTGCGCAGCGCCGACACCGGCGCGCAGCCACAGCGCTGTGGCGCCCTCGCCCGCCGCCACCCAGGCTTGCAGCGGCGCGTGCGCCAGATGCACCGGCACACGCCACGGCCGACCCACCAGACGCACGACGGCCGCGCCATCGTGTTCGGCCAGGTCCGAGGTCTGCACCTCGTCCAGTGCCATCCAGGCCGGAGACACGCCTGCGACAAAGGAGACGCGCAGGACCTCGCCAGGGCCCAACTGCGCGTGGGCTGGCAGCCGCACCTGCAGGGACAGGCTCCCCCCGGACCAGACGCTGGCGGTCACCGGCGCATGGTGCTCGACGGAGCCGTCGCCGATCAGCACCGGCACCGTCCAGCCCACCCGCACAGGCTCGGCGTCCAGCGGGCCCTGGCGCAGCGAGGCCAGGTTGCCCAGCATCAGGCTGCGCTGCAGCCGTCCGCTGCGGGCGTCCACCTGCGCGGGTTCGACGGCGATCACCTCGCCCTGCACCTGCTCAACGTCGCCCTGCAGGCGCAGGCGCAGCGTGTCGCCCGGCGCAAGAGCCAGCGCCAGCGGGCCGCTGGCGCGCAGGCTGAGCCGGTCGCCGGCCAGGCCCAGCGGCACCACGCCGAGGGGCTGCGCCTCGCAGCGAGCGAAAACCTGCAAGCGGTCGGCCCAGGACCCCGGGGCGCGAGCGGCCACCCAGGCCGGCTCCACACGCCAGGGTGCGCCGGCATCGGTGCGGCGCAGCAGCAGCATCTGCTGCAAGGGAAAGTGCGCCGTGCGCGCATGCGGTGCCGCCACGCGCAGCACCCAGGCACGGCGCCCGCCGTGGCTGAAGAACTGGCGCAGCGCCGGGTGCAGCAAGCCGCGCACCGGGCTGCCGTCGGACCGCGCCAGCAGCGTGATCTCGCCGCCGAAACAGTCCTCGAAATCGGCCAGGCTTTCCACCGCCACCGGCACCCGCAGCGGCCCGCTGGCGGTGAAGCCAACGAAGAAGGCGATATCCATGCGCGGCAGCGCCTCGTCCAGCGCCAGCGCCGGCACGTCGAATCGCACGCCGGGCAGGCGGCGCTGCAGCAGCGTGTTCACGCGGCGTTCACTCCATCTCCAGGCGTTCGTAGGCCAGCACCAGCTCTTCCATCGCCACATCGGTTCCTTTGGCGTTGAAGGGGCCGCTGGTGTGCTTGGTGATGCGTGCGCGCATCAGCTTCCAGGTCTGGACGACGGCCGTGTGGTCCTCGTTTTGCAACTGGATGGTCACCGTGCGCAAGGCGCCCTGGTTGCCATTGCGGATGTCGTTGAGCCACTGGTACAGATTGAGCGAGCCGATGACGCCGCGCTTGAGCGTCACGTCCGTCACCTTGTTCAGGCCAGTGATCTTGCGCACGCTGTTCTCGCGCTCGTTGCCGTTGCGGTATTCGGAGACCGTCACCTCCATGCCGATGCCGCTGCATTCCTGGAAGCCGGCCTCTGGTCCGTCGGTGTTGCCTGTGCCCAGGTCGACGAGAAAGTTGAACTGCACGTAGGGACGTTCGCGTAGGACTGCCATGGGTGTGCTCCTGTGTTCGGTGGGTGGGCCAGGGACCGGTTCAGCCCTTGCGATCGGCCGTCCACTGGCCGATGCGGAAGATCACGAACTCGGCCGGCTTCAGCGGTGCCACGCCGATCAGGCAGATCAGGCGGCCGTTGTCGATGTCGTTCTGCGTCATCGTCGTGCGGTCGCAGCGCACGAAGAAAGCCTTCTCCGGCTTGTCGCCCAGCAGCGCCCCGCTTTGCCATTCATTGAGCAGGAAGTCTTCGACCGTGCGCCGCACGTTGGCCCACAGCGCGTCGCCGTTGGGTTCGAACACGGCCCATTGGGTGCCCTTGTCGATGCTGCGTTCCAGGTAGGCGAAATAGCGCCGCACGTTGAGGTACTTCCACTCGGGGTCGCTGCTGATCGTTCGGGCGCCCCACAGGCGCATGCCGCGGCCTTCGAAGTAGCGGAAGCAGTTGATGCCCTCGGGGTTCAGCACCTCCTGCTGGCCTTTGTTCAACAGGGTCTCGAAGCCCAGCGCCAGGCGCACCACCTCGTTGGCCGGCGCCTTGTACACGCCCCGTTCGACATCGTTGCGCGCGCAGATGCCGGCCACGAAGCCGCTGGGCGGCAGGTTGAGTTCCCGGCGCGTCACCGGGTCCAGCACGGTGACCCAGGGGTAGTACAGCGCGGCATGCTTGGAGTCGAGCTTGGCGCGCATGCCACGCACTTCAGAGATCGGCAGGTTGTCGCCACTGTCGAGGATGGCGATACGGTAGCGCATGCGCTCGGCATGGCCGATCAGTTCGTGCACGATGCCGTTGGCTTCTTCGCGGAAGTTGGCGTACTGCCAGGTGCTGCCGGGCGCGGCCACCATCGAGATGTCCTCGATGTCCTCGAACTGCTTCAGGCCCAGCGCGTAACCCTTGCGGATGTCGGCCTCGCCTTCGTGTTCGGCCGCGCCGGGACGCATGCCGTCGTTGCCGCCTTCGAGTTGGAACGACACCCAGACGCCCAGCGCCAACTTGTCGGCCTCGGTCATGCCGCGGTCGGTTTCGTCGCTGGTCAGCTGCAGCAGCTGCGTCGGGTCGTCGCCGAAGAGGTCCCGCAGCACATCGAAGGCGTTGCCGACGGCCAGCGGGTCGGACGTGACCACCAGCGGCAGGTCGCGCGCGTCGGCCACCGATGCCGGGCTGTTACCGAAGCGGGCGAAGATCGAGTCGCGCGCCCCGGCGTAGCGGTGCCGCAGGTCGGGCGGCAGGCCGGCCCAGGTGGCCAGTTCTCGCGTGCCGTCACGCGTGTACAGCGACAGCGACAAGGTGACCACACGCACCGAGTCGCCGGCACCCGGTGTCTGCGCCGGGTTCAGCGCGCTGACGTCGAACCAGTCGCCGGCCGTCACGGGGGACGTCACCATCATCGGCTCGAAGCGCCACAGCGCGCGGTCCTCATCCCAATGCGCGATGCACAAGGCGCCGGTGCTGCTGCCAGCCGGCGAGCTGCTGTTGTCGCGCACCCAGACCAGGTCGAGGTCGGTCACCGAACGCAGCGTGGAGATGGCGTTGCCGCTGACCGGGTCGGTGTCGCCCACCAGCACATTGGGGCTGCCCTTGAGCGTGAAGCGCACGCGCAGGTTGGCCAGAGCGCCGGGGTGGCGGGCGCGCACGCGCAGGCCGCCCGTGGCGGCAGCGGCCACGCGCGCATGGCCGTCGCGGTACAGGCCGCTGTCCAGGGCCGGCGGCGTGAGGTCGTCGCTGTCGCCCAGCGGTTCGAAGCGTGCCCGGCCGTCGGCACTGAGCGGCTTGAACACGCGCGACACGTACAGCCGCTTGCCACCTTCGGCGAAGAACGCGCGCGCGGCGTGCCACAGGTGGTTGGGTGCGATCACGCTACGGTCGAAAACCATCTCAGCCCCTGAGCTGAACGGGTCATAGCGGCGTTCGTATTCCACCAGGCTGGTGATGATGTCGGGCTCCAGCGCCACCGGTCCGAAGCGCGCGGCGCCGATGAAGCCCGTGGTCGTGGTGGACACGCCCTCGATGCTCTTGGGCCGGAACGAAGTCTCTTCAACGAAGACGCCTGGGGCAAGGTACTCGGGCATGGGACTCTCCTGCGGCCTCAGGCCGCGACGTACAGGAACGAGGAAGGCGGGCTCGTCACCACGAGCGACTCGCCGGCGTGCAAGATGACGGTGCCCAGCGGAAGCACGGGCAGCGGCGGGCCGGCTTGCGCCAGCAACGCCACCTCGGGTTGAGCCTGGATGGCGTCGAACAGCGGCAGGGGCTCGGTTTCGAACGCCGGGCTCCAGTGCGCCCGCAGCGTCAGCGGCCATTCGAATGCAGCGGGCGTGCCCGCCGGCGAGGTGCCCAGCGATGCCGGGCGCGGGCGCGGCAGCGGGAAGGCCAGCAGCAGGCGGCCTGCGGCGTCGGCCACGCCTTCGCCCAGCCAGGTGCTGCCCAGCCAGGCCTCGACGCGGGCCCAGGCTGCGGGCCGCGTCTCGCTGCCGGCCCGGCGCAGTTCGGCGCGCAAGCTGGCCACGCTGCCAGGCAGCAAGCGGGTCGTGGCAGCGTACAGCGGCACATGCGGCACGCTGGTGGGCGGTGATGTCCATGGCGAAACCAGGCCGGGTCCCCACAGTCCGGCCGGCAGCGGCGGCGCCAGCGCGGTGGGCAGGTAGCGTCCCCAGCTGTCTGTGGCGGTCAGGCGGAAGCGGCCTTCATCGGGCGGTGACGGTGCTTCGGCGTCATCCTCGAAACCGGACAGTCCGGGGAAGGCATGCAGCGCGAAGATGCCGCTGCGGTTGGCAACCAGGGCGCGCTGGTGCCACGGCTGCCACAGGTCCTGCAGGTCCACGCGCAGGCCATCGGCCACCACGCGGCCATCGAGCGCGTCGCGGAACTGCACGCCCAGCAGCGCGGTCCGCAGCACGCGATCGGCGCCGGGGCTCAGTTGCAACGTCATGTGCCGCCCCCTGCCGCTGGCTGGCCGAAGCGCAGGTCGCGCGTCCGCACAAGCGCACCTTCGTCGGTCGACAGATCGGACTCGACGTTGAGCATGCGCACGCTGTACGTCAGCGAAGTCTGCCAACGGTTGCGGAACTTGTCCCACAGACCGAGGTAGTCGGGCAGCGACAGGGCATCACAGACCAGCTCGGCCGTCTCGTCGGGGTTGAAGGCCGGAACACCGCGCCGCGTGAGCGACGCGTTGAGCAGCGCCGCGGGCAGGATGGCGTGGTCTTCGATGAAGCGCATCGCCCAACCCATCAGGCGCAACTGGCGCTCGGGCTCGGTCGACCAGGGCGTGAGCATCAGACCCAGGTCGACGGGCAGCGCGGGGCGGCGTTTGCGGCCGTCGGGCAGGCGCTTCGCCGGCTGGTTGCGCAGGTTGCCGTTGACGGCGATGCGCCACACCAGCACCGAGAAGCCTTCGGTGAGGGGCGTCGTACCGAAGTCATGGCCGGCATAGAGCACGAAGCCCGGGGTGCCGGTGAATTCCTCACGCGGACAGTTGTCCTCGATCAGCTTCAGCACGGTCTTGGCCACGGCAGCGATGGCGAGGTAATTGGCCATGGGTCAAGGCAAGGCCCGCATCCAGACCGTAGCCCCCCAGGGCTCATCGACTTTCTGCATCACGCCCCCCTGCTCAAGTTTCGCCAAAGCCGCCTCCACGTTTTGCAAGGACACCTCGCCGCAGCGCGGTAACACCCACCACCGCTGGATACCGGGCGCGGTGTCGGCCGACTGCGGGTGCTCGGACAGGTAACGCTCGATGGCATCAGCCACCGCCTGCTGCTCCCGTTCAGGCCCGTACGCATCCATCGAGTCGTCTCGTCTTGCCACTGCCGCGCCTTGCGACAGAGCTAACACTGCAAGTGCCGGGCCATGCAAGCCGTCCCAGGCGGATCGGTCGAGGGAAGCGGGCGTGTTGGGTCCATACGGACCCAGCTGCAGCAGCAAGCGGCCGAGGTCATCGCAGCACTACAGGGGTGGGGCCTGGATGCCCCAGTCGGGGCGCGTGCGCCCTAGCGTTTCCGCGCAGGCATGGCTTTTCTGCGCAGCCATGCCGCGGGCACAGCGCTGCCGCAGCAGTGCCGTCACAACGCCGCAGCAGTGCAGCGGGGTGTCAGGGTGTCGGGTGTGGGGCGTGGGTTCAGTCGCCGGTCGGCGAGCTGAGCACCGCGTGGTGTAGCCCGTGCTTGCGCACGAGCTTGCCGAAGCGGCTGCGTTCCTTGCCAGCGATGCGCGCGGCCAGGCTCAGATTGCCGCTGGCGCGCTGCAAGACCTCGGCCAGGTAGCCGCGCTCGAAGTCGCGGATGGCGCGCGCCTTGGCGTCGGCGAAGCTTGCCGAGGCGCTCTTGGCGGAACCCACTATCCCAGCGGCCAGCGTGGCCAGGCGCAAATCCACCGCACCGCCGTCGGCCAGCAGGAAGCCGCGGTGGACGCGATGTTCCAGTTCGCGCACATTCCCCGGCCAGGGCAGCGGCAGGCCCAGCGCTTCCAAGCTGTCTGAGCACAGGCTGCGCGGCGCGCTGCGGTACTGCCGCACCAGGCGCTGCACAAAGGCCTGCGCCAGCAACAGGGCGTCGCCTTCGCGTTCGCGCAGCGGCGGCAATTGCACACTCAGCACGTTGATGCGAAACAGCAGGTCGCGCCGGAACTGGCCCGTTGCAGCCAGCGCTTCCAGGTCGCCGTTGGTGGCGGCAACCAGGCGCAGGTCGGCCTGCTCGAAGCGCGCGCCCCCCAAAGGCCGGTAGCTGTGGTCCTGCACGAAACGCAGCAGCGCAGATTGCGCGCGCGCGCTCAGTGTGTCGATCTCGTCCAGGAACAAGGTACCGCCCTGCGCCATGCCGATGACGCCGCGGCTGTCCGTCTTGGCGTCGGTGTAGGCGCCGCGGGCATGGCCGAAGAGTTCAGCTTCCAGGATGCTGTCGGGCAAGGCACCGCAGTTGATGGCCACGAACGGACCGCGACGCCGTTCGCTGAGGTAGTGGATGGCACGGGCCGCCAGTTCCTTGCCGGTACCAGTCTCGCCGCAAAGAAGCACCGTGGCTTCGACGCGGGCGCACTTCTGCAAAAGCGCCAGCATGCCGAGAAACGCCGGCGACTGCCCGATGAGGTTCAGCGCCGCCCAATCGGGGCGGCCAACGCTGACGTCATCGCCTGATGAAGCTGACGCTGACATGGGGTTCCTTCGCGTTGCTGCAGGACATGGCTCGCACCATGGTCAGGACCAAAAAATGCTAACAAGCGCGCCTGTGCTGCACTATCCCTAGAAAGCTGTGGCCGCACGAAGCGCCGGCCCTGTGCGCAGCAGGCTGGCACCTGTCTTGGCCGTCTCAGCGCACCACGGTTTTTAGCTGCCTGACACGGGGCGCCGGTGCTGCACAGGCCACTGGCAAACCGGGTAGCAAGGGCACCCAGTTCGTAGGCGCATTGTGGCGACTCCACGCCACGACAAAGAGCAGGCTTGGCCAACATAGGCCGCAGGACAAGCCCGGTGATGACTCTTCGAGTGGCTCGGTTCGCGAAACGTGTTGACCGCCACACTGGCGAACTTTGCCCATGGTCGGAGCACCATCAGCCGCGGCGGGGTCGTCGGGACCTGGAACGGGTCATCAGCCCATTGGCCTCTCTCTCCAAGTCGTTCAGCTGCCTTGGCGGCCAGGCAATGCGGCCAGCGGCGTCCAGGCTCAGGCCGCGTACGACCTGCGGGCCATGAACCTCTTCAGCAATGTTCCGCCCAACACGGGGAACATTGACCCGTACCGGACGCTAAACGACCAGTTCAACAACGGCGACCCCGCCGCTGGCCCAGCCTTCACCAACGGCGGGGGCACGGCCACCTACACTCCGTTCGGCACGCCGCAAGCAAGCGCAGAAATGCTTGGCGCTGCCAGCGATTTTTTCGGCATGACCTGTGGCGTTGGCCGCATGCCCTTCCAGCAAAGCGACGCCGCCCTGTCGCCCAGCAATTTGGACGCTGCTGGCGTCATCAACGTGCGGGAAGTGTCCCAGCCCGAAGCCTATGTTCTGTCGGTCGCCTGCGCGTTGATCTCGGGCAAGACCTTGGCCGACGTCGCGATCATCGGCTTGCAGTTCAATTACTCGGCCGCCACCGGCAACCTGGCGGCGTCGTTCAACTTGGTCGACTTCAACGGCAACGAAATTGCCAAGACCGACGCTTCGTCGCGGTTCAGACAGAGCCTCGGCATCTTCAACGGCGAGCTTTTACTTCGGCAGGTGCCAGCGCCAGCTGGAACGCGGCCCTGGCGGTGCCAGAACCGGCCAGTTGGGCCTTGATGTTGGCGGGTGTCTCAGGCCTGGCAGCATTCACCCACAGGCGTCGGCAGCAATGACCGGCAAAGCCCACTCGACGGCATCCGAGGTGGCACAGCACAAGCTGTGGTTGATGCGCCGTCCCGATGGTGTGTCTGCGGCTGGCGCTTCTGGTTCGTTGGTCAGCGCCATCCATTGAGAAGCGCCAAGCAGGCTGACGAGCGCGCGAATTTCTGGACCAGCCTTCCTAACGCAGCCCATCTCTGCGGCCTCGCGAGGACCTGTGGCTGGCCGCTTCCGGGCGACGAATTGGCGGGACCATGTCGCTGATGGGTCGGATCGAACCGCCACCAGTTCAAGGGCGCAGTCGGTCGCGCTGGCGCCGTGACGAATGGCGAATTCAGGGCGCAGAGGTGTGGTCACCGTCTCCGTCATCAGCAGGCCGGACATTGACGCCCGGTGGCTCTCCGGCGCCCTGCTCGCTGCTCATCGACAGGAACTTGGCTGTTTCGCGCAGCGGCGCGAGGCGCGTGGCGATGTAACCGCAGAGCGTGACTGAATTCAGGCAGAGTCGTTGCGCTCAATCATCGGGTGGGCCCAGCTCTATCGTTGAATGGGCACAGGTGCTGATTGACTTCGGAACGCAGGATGAGCGCCACCGACCGTTGCCGTTGGCTGATGCCCACAGTTTTTGGAGTAAGGCGCAGCGCACTGCTCGGCGACGCGGGTCCGTGCGCCCGCATCGCCTGGCAGATCTGAACGGGTGGCTGACTTACTTGGGGATCAACACCGTGTCGATGACGTGGATCACGCCATTGCTGGCGGCCACATCGGCCGTGGTGACCTTGGCACCGTCGACGGTGACACCGCCGGCAGTTGCGATCGTCAACTCGCTGCCTTGCACGGTCTTGACCTTACCGGCCTTGATGTCCTTGGCCATGACCTTGCCCGGAACGACGTGGTACGTGAGTACCGCGGTGAGCTTGGCCTTGTCCTTCAGCAGTGCCTCCAGGTCGGCTTTCGGGACCTTGGCGAAGGCTTCGTCGGTCGGCGCGAACACGGTGAAAGGGCCCTTGCCCTTCAACGTATCGACCAAGCCGGCAGCTTGCAGCGCAGTGGCCAACGTCTTGAAGCTGCCAGCGGCAACAGCGGTGTCGACGATGTCTTTGGCTTGCGCCGAAAGGCCAGCCAGTGCGATAGCGCCGGCGATGATGAACTTCTTCATGGTGTTTGCTTTCAAAAATGCCCGGCGGCACTTGCCGACGGGTTCAGTCAAAGAAAAGAGACTCGGTTCAACGCTCGCCTGATCAGGCGGGCAGCAGCACCGAATCGATCACGTGGATCACGCCGTTGGTGCAGGCGATGTCGGTCTTGATCACCTTGGCAGTGCCGTCCAGCTTGACGCCATCCTGGGTGCTGATCGCGAGCATGGCGCCGTTGACCGTCTTGGCCGACTGGCCGTCCATCTTCATCACGTCGGAGGCCATCAC
>JBBQAI010000050.1:0-29509 GCA_038316205.1 Burkholderiales bacterium | reverse complement strand
CAGACCGACGAACAACTGCAGGGCGCCAAGCGTGCCGCCGAAGCGGCACACCATGCCGCCGACGCCGCCAACAACGCCAAGACGCGCTACATCTCGTCGGTGAGCCACGAACTGCGCACGCCGTTGAACAGCATCCTGGGTTACGCACAGTTGCTCGACGAAGACCCCACGCTGCCGGTGCACCGCAAGCAGGCCGTGGGCGTCATCCGGCGCGGCGGTGAACACCTGCTGAGCCTGATCGAAGGCACGCTGGACATCGCGCGCATCGAAGGCGGCAAGCTGGCGCTGGAGGCCAAGCCGGTGCGCCTGCACGAGGTGCTGCGCCAGATCGTGCAGATGTTCGAACTTCAGGCGGCCAGCAAGGGTCTGCGCTTCGAACATGACATCGCCGGCGTGCCAGCGCTGGTCAAGGCCGACGAGCGGCGGCTGACACAGATTTTGATCAACGTGCTGGGCAACGCCGTGAAATTCACGCAGGCCGGCCGCGTCAGTTTCCGCGCCAGCCACGTGCGCGAGATGGCGGTGTTCGAGATCGAAGACACCGGGCCGGGCATCGCTGCGCAGGACCTGGAGCGCATCTTCGAACCCTTCTCGCGCGGCGGCTCGGCGGCGGGCTCGCCCAGCGGCGGCACCGGCCTGGGCCTGACCATCGCCAAGATGCTGACCGACTTGATGGGCGGCGAGATGACGGTCTGCTCGCGCACGGCGGCTGACGGGGGCGGTGCGTCGGGCACGCTGTTTCGCGTGCGCCTCTTCCTGCCCGAACTGCAAGGCGCCAAGGCGCCGCAAGCCCTGCCGCTGCGCGCGGGCTACGCGGGGGCACGCCGCGAAGGTCGACGCGATCCTGATGGACCTGGCGATGCCCGGCATCGACGGCTGGGAAACCATACGCCTGCTGCGCCGCCAGGGCCTGAGCAGCGCCCCGGTGGCCATCGTTTCGGCCAACGCTTTCGACAAGGGTCTGGACAACGACGTGGGCATCGCGCCAGCCGACTTCATCACCAAGCCCGTGCGCTTTGACGAGTTGCTGGATTGGCTGGGCCAACGGCTGGACTTGCAATGGCTGGCCAACGCGCCTGCGCCACCGCCGGCACCGATGCCGGCCGACGCGCTGCGACCGTCGCGCGCGCAGTTGCTGGCGCTGCGCGAGGTGGTGAACCTGGGCTACCCTCGTGGCGTGCGGCGGTTGCTGGACCAGATCGCGGCCGAGCGGCCGGAATGCATCCCTTGGCTGGCGCCGCTGCGCGACCTGGCCACCGGTTTTCAGTTCGACCTCATGACACCGCTGATCGACGCTGCTCTGGCCCACTCCGATGTCCACTGACGCCATGCCGCGAGGCTTGCCCAGTGCAGCGCTGGCCCCGGAACGCGCCGCCAGCGCGGGCCTGGTGCTGATCGTCGATGACGTGCCCGACAACCTGGCCGTGCTGCACGACGCGCTGGACGAAGCCGGCTACACCGTGCTGGTGGCCACCGACGGCGCCACGGCGCTGCAGCGCGCGGCACAGGCCGAGCCCGACATCGTGCTGCTGGACGCGGTGCTGCCGGGCATGGACGGCTTCGAGGTGGCACGCCGCCTGAAGGCCGGCCCCGAGACCGCGCACATCCCCATCGTCTTCATGACCGGCCTGACCGACACCGAACACGTGCTGGCCGCCTTCGACGCCGGGGGCGTCGACCACGTGACCAAGCCCATCCGCCCGCCCGAAGTGCTGGCGCGCATGGCCGCCCACATGCAGGCCGCACGGCAGGCCCGGCTGGCGCGCAACGCGCTGGATGCCTACGGCCATGCCACCATCAGCGTGCGCGTCGACGGTGAGCGCGCCTGGCTGACCTGGCAAACGCCGCTGGCGCGGCGCTGGTTGCCGGCCTACTTCGACAGCGCCCCCGGTGACGTGCCGGCGGCTCTGGTGCACTGGGTGCTGTCCGCGGCCGAGGGCCGCGAGCCGAGGCCGCTGGTCAGCGCGCGCGGTGAACGCCAACTGGTCTGCACGCTGCAGGGCCGCACGCCCGACGAGGACTGGCTGATCGTGTTGCGCGAAGTCAGCGACGCCGCCACCGTCGAGGCCACGATGCAGGCGCTGGGCCTGACGCTGCGCGAAAGCGAAGTGCTGTACTGGGTGGTGAAGGGAAAAACCAACCGCGACATCGGCGACATCCTGGGCAGCAGCCCGGCCACGGTGAAGAAGCACCTCGAACGCGTTTACGAGAAGCTGGGTGTGGAGACACGCACGGCGGCGGCTTCGGTGGCGATGCAAAGGGTGCGTGCGCTGAGCCCCGTCTGATCCTCAGCGACCTGCAGGCCGCCGGGTTGGCTGATTCGGCTGCTGCGCCAGGCTGGCCACTCAGCGCACAACCAGCAGGCGCACGGGTGCAGCAAAGCAGCGTTGTCGGGCGGCCAGGCTCTCGGTGGCGGCCAGCAGCACTGCGGGTTGCAGGCCCTGTGCCACGATCAGCGTGGCCCGGCGCGGCTGGAACTGCGCCAAGGCCTGCAGACCCGCCGCAGTGGGGATCAAGTAGCCGCTGTCCCAGGCGTCGTCGGGCTGGCGCGGGCGCCAGGGCATCCAGTCTTGGGCCTTGGTCTTCAAGCGCAACGCGATGCGGCCCGCCGCGCCCTGGCACGCGGCCAACTGCCAACTGCCGTCGCGCTCCAGGCACAAGCGCGCGGCCAGGCGCTGGGCGTCTTCGCCCGCGAGATCCAGCGCGGCCACGGCCCATGGCAGGTTCATGCGCGGCACGGCGCCGGCCAGGCACCAGTGGCGCCAGGGTTGCAGTGCCGCCCATTCGGCCGGCGAGGGTGGCTCCATCGGCGTCGGGGGCCGCAGGGCCGCGCCGTCGTAGCGGGCCATCAACCCCACTTTGCGCGACACTGCGTTCCCTTGTCCACAGCCCAACACCGATCCATGGCCGCACTCACCTGGTCCGAAGCCCTGGCGCTGCAGCAGCCGCGCATGGACGACACCCACCGCGAATTCGTCGACCTGCTGGGCGAAGTCGAAGCGGCCCTGGTCCTGCCGGCCGACGCCCTGGCGGCCAGCCTGGACCGTTTTGTCGCCCACACCGAAGCGCACTTCGCACAGGAAGATGCCTGGATGGCGCGCATCGGTTTCGCGCCCGAGAACTGCCACGCCGAGCAGCACGCCCAAGTGCTGCAACTGCTGCGGGTGGTGCAAGTCAAGCTCCGCGATGAAGGCAATTCAGGGATCGTCGGCCAACTGGTGCCGGCGCTGGCCGAGTGGTTCGTGCCGCACGCGCAGAACATGGACGCCGGGCTGGCGCAGGTGATGGCCGCCACCGGCTTCGATCCGGCGACGGGCACGATGACGAACCCGCCCGACGCAGCGCCAGTGGCAACGACCCTGGCAGCGCACCCGGGCTGAATCCTCACCGCGGTTTCCAGACCGGCCGCAGCAGCGGCATCAGGTCGGAGGGCCGCGTCACGCTGGCGTCAAAGGTGGCCCGGGTCTGGCCGCCGATGGCCGCGCGGATCTTGCGCACGTAGAGCCGCGTCTCGGCATAGGGCGGCACGCCCAGGTAGCGTTCCACCGCGCGTTCGCCGGCGTTGTAGGCGGCAGCCGCCAGGTTGATGTCGCCTTCGAAGTAAGCCAGCAACCAGCGCAGATAAGCCATGCCGCCGCGCAGGTTCTGCACCGGGTCCTTGATGTTGCGCACGCCAAAGCGCGCCGCCGTTTCAGGGATCAACTGCATCAGGCCCTGGGCGTTCTTCGGGCTCTGCGCGTTGGGGTCGAAGTTGGACTCGACCGCGATGATGGCCAGCACCAGGTGCGGCGGCAGCTTGTACTCCGGCGCCACCAGGTTGACGAAGCGCACGATGGGCTCGGGCGCATTCGCCGGCGGCGGTGGCGGTGGCGTTACCCAGGGCTTCGCGCCTGTTTGGGCAGTGGGCTTGACGGGCAGAGGCGCTGCGGCGGCCGCCAAGCGGTCTTCGTCCGGCGGGCGCAGGCAGGCCGGCGGCGGGCCTTGTGGTGGGCCCATGCGGGCCAAGATGTTCTGCGCCTGTTGGTAGCCCTGTTCGGCGGCGGCCGCGAAGAGGTGGGCGGCCTGTGCCTCGTCGCGTTCGATGCCGCGCGAATTCGTCAGCATCCAGGCTAGGCTGAATTGCGATTCGGCGTCGCCGTAGCGCGATGCGCGGCAGTACAGCTGTGCGGCGCGCACGGCGTCGCGCTCCAGGCCGTCGCCGTGTTCCAGGGCCTTGGCTTCCTGGCGCCAGCGTTCCACCTGCAGCGGCAGCACCGCGCCACGCTCGGGCGGTGGCGTGCTGGGGCGGGGCAGGTTGTCCAGACTGGGCACCTGGGCAGCCGCCTGCAGCGGTGCCCAGGCGGTCACAACGAGCAGGGCGGCGCGACACCAGCGGTGAGCCTTCGGGTTGGGGTGCATGGCCAAGAGTCTAGTCAGCGCAGCGCTGTACGCCGTCCGGCGTATATCGGCGGCGCGGGGCGTTGCCTAAGCTGCATGACGTTGATCGAACCTGCATCAACCCCCATACCCGCATCAAGAGCGTGTACTTTTCGATCATCACGCAGGCCCTGACCTTCGCCGCCATGCTGCAGTTCTTCCGCAATGAAACCGGCTACGGCGGCAACAACGGCTTCACCGATTTCAAGCGCATCCTGGACGTGCCCATCACCACGCCAGGCATGCGCGTGCTGTTGTGCGTGGTCAGCGGGCTGGTGCTGATCGCCTTTTTCGTGATGGCCCGCGCCATCGTGCAAAGCAAGTTCGGTCGCGTGCTGCAGGCTATTCGCGACGCCGAAACGCGGGTCATGTTCACCGGCTACAACCCCATCGCCTACAAGCTCAGCATCTGGACACTCAGCGCCGTGATGTGCGGCGTGGCCGGTGCCTTGTACGTGCCGCAGGTGGGCATCATCAACCCCGACGAAATGAGCCCGGCGGCCAGCATCGAGATCGCCATCTGGGCGGCCGTCGGCGGCCGCGCCACGCTGATCGGGCCCATCGTCGGCGCCTTCTTCGTCAACGGCGCGAAGAGCTGGTTCACGGTCGCCTTTCCCGAGTTCTGGCTGTTTTTTCTGGGCGCGCTATTCATCGCGGTGACGCTGTTCCTGCCCGACGGCATCGTGGGGCTGTTCAAGCGCAAGACGGAGAAGCATTTATGACGCCGGATCTGATGGAGGCAGGCAGTCGCGCGCTGGCCGAACACAAGGCGCGGGCCGGTTCGGTGCTGGTCGGCGAAGAGGTTTATTTCGGCCAGGGCGTGGCGCTGTATGTCGACGGCATCACCGTCAGCTTCGACGGCTTTCGCGCGCTGAACCGCCTGACATTGACGGTGAACGTCGGCGAGTTGCGCTGCATCATCGGCCCGAATGGCGCGGGCAAGACGACGATGATGGACTGGATCACCGGCAAGACGCGGCCCGACAGCAGCAAGGTCTTCTTCGGCAGCAACATCGACCTGCTGCGCCTGACCGAACCGCAAATCGCGCAGGCCGGTGTCGGCCGCAAATTCCAGAAGCCGACGGTCTACGAACAGCTGACGGTTTTCGAGAACCTGGAACTTGCGCTGAAGGCCGACCGCAGCGTGCGCGCCGCCCTGTTTCATCGATTGAGTGGTCAACAGCTGGACCGCATCGGTGAGGTGTTGACGCTGATCCATCTGAAGGACGAAGCCCAGCGCACCGCCGGTCTGCTGAGCCACGGCCAGAAGCAGTGGCTGGAGATCGGCATGTTGCTGATGCAGGACCCGAAACTGCTGCTGCTGCTGGACGAACCCGTGGCCGGCATGACCGACGAAGAAACCGAGCGCACGGCCGAGTTGTTCCTTTCGCTCGAAGGCAAGCATTCGCTGGTCGTCGTCGAACACGACATGAAGTTCGTCGACGAGCTGACGCAGGGCCGCAAGACGGTGACGGTGCTGCACGAAGGCAGCGTGCTGGCCGAGGGTTTGCTGAGCGAAGTGCAGGCCAACGAAAAGGTTGTCGAGGTCTATCTTGGCCGCTGACAACACCAGCCCCATCCTGCAGGTCGAAGGCCTGAACCAGTACTACGGCGGCAGCCACATCCTGCGCAACCTGGGCTTCGAGGTCCGGGTCGGCGAAATCACCGTCATCCTGGGTCGCAACGGCGTCGGCAAGACCACGCTGCTGAAAGCCTGATAGGCGTCGTCGGCGTGAAGACCGGCAGCGTGAAGCTGGGCGGCGTGGACATCACCAAGGCAGCCAGCTACGACCGTGTGCGCAAGGGCATCAGCTACGTGCCGCAGGGCCGCGAAATCTTCGGGCGTTTGACGGTGGACGAGAACCTGCGCATGGGTCTGGCTACCAAGCCCGGCGGCACGGCGGTGCCGGCGCAATTGTTCGAGCTGTTTCCCATCCTGAAGCAGTTCTTGAACCGCCGGGGTGGCGACCTGTCCGGGGGCCAGCAGCAGCAACTGGCCATCGCGCGCGCGCTGGCCGCTGGCCCAACGTTGCTGATGCTGGACGAGCCCACCGAGGGCATACAGCCCAGCATCATCAAGGACATCGGCCGCGTGCTGCGCATGCTGGCCGACACCGGCATGAACGGCCAGCGGATGGCCATCGTGCTGGTGGAGCAGTACTACGACTTCGCCGAGGAACTGGCCGACCAGTACCTCGTGATGGAGCGCGGCGAGATCGTGCAGCGCGGCCGGGGCGCCGACATGCAAGCCGAGGGCGTTCGGGCCAAGATGTCGATTTGATGCTTTGCCGAAATGCGGGCTGAAAGCGAGCCTGTTCGGTCGACCGGACCCGCCCATCGCGCTTGATCCGACGCATGGGGTGCCGAAAACCTCGGCATGTGGGGATCACTGCGCACGCCAAGCTGGGCCGAAGGACGGAAGTCGCTGCTGCCGCTTTTTCTGCTCGTCACAGGCCTCACGGCCTGCGGCGGCGCGGCAGAAGGCGCCCCCGCAGCCAGCGGCCCCCAGGCCACCAGCCTGCAGGTGCTGGCACCCAGTGCAGCAGGGTTCTCGACTGGAACAGCGCCCGACGGTGCCGTGCCCCTCACCGCGCCCGCCTTTCCCCGCAGCGCCATCACCGCGCAGGAATTGGCGGTGGTGATCATCGAAGGCTCGGCCTTGAGCGAGTCCACAGCCCGCACCTACCAGCGCCTGCGTGGCATCCCCGAGGCCAACCTCATCCGTGTGCGCTTGCCGATGGGCAGCCAGCTCGTCAGCGAAGAAGACTTTGCCCTGGCCCGTGCCCAGTTCGAGGCGAAGGTGCCGCGCCAAGTGCAGGCGACGGTGCTGGCCTTCGCCCAGCCCTCACGCGTGGTGGGGCGAAGCTGCACGATGAGCATCACCAGCGCCATGGCCTTCGGCTACGGCGCGCAGTGGTGTGGCGGCTGCGCCCGCACGCAGGCCTCGCCTTACTTCAACACCGACACCACCCGACCTTGGGACGACCTTGGCGTGCGGCCTTCCATGATGCTGCCGGCGGGTACCCTGGCCGAGGCCGAGGCGTGGATCGCGCGAGGTGTGGCTGCAGACGGCACGGCCCCCCGTGCAACGGGCTGGTTGGTGCGCACGGCCGATGCCGCGCGCAGCGTGCGCTATCCGGACATGGAGATGTTGGCAAACGCCTGGTCCGGCGTGGCCGGAATGGCCGTGCGCTACATCGACGCCAGTCAGGCGCCCTTGCCCGTGGCCGACGACGGAGTGGCTGGCCTGCTCTTCTATTTCACCGGTGCCACCCAGGTGCCAGACATCCACAGCCACCGCTGGCTGCCCGGCGCGGTGGCGGACCACTTGACGTCATACGGCGGCATGCTGCCGGACGCCAACGGCCAGATGCCGGCGACGGAATGGCTGGCGGCAGGCGCCACCGCCAGCTACGGTAGCGTTGAAGAGCCTTGCAACCACGTCGAGAAATTCCCGCAGCCCTCGGTGCTGATGGCGCACTACCTGCGCGGTGCCACGGTGATCGAGGCCTACTGGAAATCGGTGGCTTGGCCGGGGCAGGGCCTGTTCATCGGTGAGCCGCTCGCCAGGCCCTACGCCCAGACATCCGAGACCGGCATCGACAGCAGCGGTGCGCTCTGGTTGCGCACCCGTGCGCTGCGCTGGGGTGGGGTCTACGAGGTCCAATGGCAGCGCAAGCCGGGTGATGCTTGGAGCGCGCTGGCCAGCCTGCAGGGCGGGGTTCCAACCCCGGTCGCGGTTGCGGTTCCACTTCCTGCCGCCTGGGGCCGCCTGCGTTGGCTCGGCCCTTGTCCCACCGACGCATCCACCCAGTGCGCCATTGCAGAGGGTGCCTAGGGGTTGCTACCTGTGTCTGTTTAAGGACCCTGCAAGATGAAATCCACCACTTGTAGGATGGCCGCCGCTGGCTTTGAAAGTTAGCCTGAAGTCTTGCTGAATTCCATATTCAGGGAGGTTTCATGAAGCAAGAATGCGGAAAACCCATTTCACGGCTTGCCGCTCTGCTGGGCGCGTTGGTGATGACATTGGCGCTGACCGGTTGCCCGGATGATTCGGAAAAGGCGCCCGAGGCGGTCGGCCAGCCGACCTTGAAAGACGGAACGGCCGACATGGCAGCCAATGGCGGCACCGTCAGCATCCAATCTGCCAGCAGCCCTATCTTTGGTGCCAAGGTGGAAATCGAAGATGCGTCGCTGGACGGAGCCGAACGCATCGTCATCGCTTATGAGGATGCATTACCCAAAGCGCTGAATACCGAATCGCTGGCGCTGGGCGGCAAGCAGATCAGCAAAGTCCTGGTCCTGACGCGCGACGGCAAGGCCGACTTCGGCAAGGCCGTCAGGGTGACGATGCCCTTCGACAAGGCCGCGCTGGCCGCGACGGCGGTACCCATCGTGGTCAGCTGGGACGAGGCGGCCCAGACCTACACGCCAGTGACCATCCGCTCACTCGACCGCACGGCGGGCACGGTCAGTTTCATGACGGCGCACTTTTCGAAGTACGTGGTCATCGTGCTGGACAAGTTGTTTGGCACCACGCCCCCTGCGGCCACGGCCTTCACCTACGACACCGGGTTTCGCGCGGCAAGCGACGGCTTCTTTGACCATAATTTCGGTAGTTATGACTCGCCAGGTGGCAATTGCTTTGGCATGGCCGGCTACGCGGCCTGGTTTCATGCCGCAAAGAAGGCAGTCAAGGGCGCCGGGCTCTACACCTTATACCGAGAAGGCCCCAAGGCGCCTGAACTCGAAGAGGACGACCAGACCGCCCGTGAGTTGATCACCCGCGCCTATCAGGCCGGCAACCAAAAAGGCCATCTGCAAGCGCTGGACTGGATCAATGACCTCGGGTTTGCAACCCGCGAACTGGGAGACCGCTTCACAGCCTATTCGATCATTTCTCAATTGATTGTGACCAAGCAGTCGCAGATCATGGCCATGGGCGTTGGCGGTTTTTTCAAATGGAGCGTGGGTCATGCAGTGACCGTCTACGCCTACGACGGCACACGCAAGGTATTCCAGTTCTATGACAACAACTTCCCGAACGAAGTCATCGAATTACCTTGGGACCCGGTTGCCGGTTTCAGTTCCTACACGGTCAAGAACACCACCTGGGATCGGTTTGCGTTCGCGAGTTTCAACCAGGCTTATTCCACCGCCACGCTTGAGTCGCTGTACAACGGGGCTGAAAACGGCTGGGCCAGCAGCAATTTTCCGAAGATCAATGTCACGACCCCAACCGAATTGGCCACCATCAAGGGTGTGTCCGAGGTTGCGTCTGAGGACAATGTGACGATCACAGGCACCGTGCCGCGTTTGGCGGGTGCAGCCAATGCCGGTGCTCAGCGTTACTTGCATGTTTACTTGAACGGCGTGGCGTTTGGGACCGCTGTGCCTGTAGCGAATTCGAATGACACCTTCAATGTCAGCATCCCCAAGCTGCCAGCGGCCACGGGTACCGATGTCATGCTGCTGGTTTCCGAGAGCCCCAATTCCTGGCGAGGCGTCTTCACCTCATTCAAGCAATTCAAGATCCGGGTCGCCAACCAGTTCTTCTTTAAGAATCTGGGTTTTGAGACCGGGGCCTTCGGTGACTGGGTCAGTGAGCGGCATTTGTGGGATGGCTCCGGCAAGGTAACGCCTTCGGACAAGAGCGTCGTTGTCAAGGCCGGTTTGTTCGATTCCATCGCCACCGATCTGCCGGTGTCCTTTTTTGGCGGCTATGCAGCTCGCGTGAACAACCAGGACAACGGCGAGCACATCAGCACCTTGCAGCAGACCGCCGTGGTGCCCAAAGCCACCAATCCAACGCTGCGCTTCTACTGGGCCGCTGTACTGGAAGATCCCCAACACGCACCGGCGGACCAGCCGTATGTGGAAGTGACGGTGACCAACACCTCGAAGAACATCGTCCTCTATCGCAAGCGTTTTTACTCGAACGATCCGACCTACACCGGCTGGAAGTCCTACCAGTCGGGCAGCTGGAAGGCGATACCGTGGCAGCCCGTCAATGTGCCCGTGGCCGCCTATGTCGGCGACACCATCGTGCTCAAGGTCGAGGCGGCCGATTGCGCGCTCGGCGCGCACGGCGGCTACGCCTACGTCGATGCCGAGGAATAGGGCGGCAGCGCTTGCCTTGATAATGCCGCTGTGAAGCAAGCCAGACCGCCGCTGGTGCAATCGTGGAAACACGGCACTGGAGGAAGGTCCGGACTGCACAGAGCAGCGCAGCAGCTAACGGCTGTCCACCGCGAGGTGAGGATCAGAGCAACAGAGACGAGTCAATTCGGGGCGCCTTAGGGGGTGTTCTGTGAGGCGCCGGCGCAAGCCGGTGGTTCGTGCGGTTTCCGCACGAACTCGGGCGCAAGCCCGAACCGAGCAGCCACCCAATTCGGGCCAACGGCCCGAATTGGGTGAAACGGGCAATCTCTGCGCGCAGCAATACCAAGTAGGCCGACGTTGACGTGGCTCGCGGAGTCGGCGGGTAGGTAGCACCGAGCCCAAGGGTGACCTTGGGCCCAGAGGAATGGCGGTCACGGTCCGAAGGCGCAAGCCGGAGGGCTGCACAGAATCCGGCCTATCGGCTCGCTTCACACTTTTCATCGCGGCGATGGCCTTGCGCCAGCGTCGCGCCATCTGGGCGTGGCCGGCGGTCACTACACTGCACGGCTTTGTCTGAGCAATGAACCCCGAAGCCCAAAAGCTGTGGCCCGGCAAGCGTTGGACGCTGGCCCTGATGCTCGCCTGCCTGGGCATGCTCGGGCCCTTCTCGATCGACACCTACCTGCCAGCGTTTTCGGGCATCGCCGAAACGATAGGCGCCACGCCCGTGGAGATGCAGCAGACGCTGTCCAGCTACTTGCTGGGCTTCGCCGTGATGAATCTCTTCCACGGCGCGCTGTCGGACAGCCTGGGGCGCAAGCCTGTCATCCTATTCGGCGTGGCGCTGTTCACCCTGGCGTCGGTGGGCTGCGCGATGAGCAATTCCATCGGCGCCCTGGTGGCCTTCCGGGCGCTGCAGGGCATGTCGGCGGGTGCCGGCATGGTGGTCTCGCGGGCCATCATCCGTGACATGTTTCCGCCCGCCGATGCGCAGCGGGTGATGTCGCAGGTGACCATCTATTTCGGCATCGCGCCGGCTGTGGCGCCGCTGGTCGGCGGCTTTCTGTATGCCCACTACAACTGGCATTCGATCTTCTGGTTGTTGGTGGTGCTGGGCGCGCTGCTCTGGGTGGCTTGCTGGCGCGTGCTGCCCGAAACGCTGCAGGCCAGCGCCCGCCAGTCCTTCCACCCGGCGCACCTGCTCAGTGGCTACTGGCAGTTGATCCGCAGCCCGCGTTTTCTGGCGCTGGTCTTCGCCAGCGGCGTGCCCTTCAACGGCATGTTTTTGTACGTGCTGTCGGCGCCAGAGTTCCTGGGTCGCCACCTGCACCTGGCGCCGACGCAGTTCTTCTGGTTCTTCCTGATGACCATCAGCGGCATCATGGGTGGCGCCTGGCTGTCGGGGCGGCTGGCCGGCAAGGTCAAGCCGCGCCACCAGATTCGCCACGGCTTCCTCATCATGCTGATCACGTCGGTGGTCAACGTGGTGCTGAACCTGCTGTTCGAACCACAGGCCTGGTGGGCGCTGCTGCCGCTGGCCGTTTTCGCCTTCGGCTGGGCGCTGATGGTGCCGGTGGTGACCTTGATGGCGCTGGACCAGGTGCCCGAGCGGCGCGGCATGGCGTCGTCGGTGCAGGCCTGCGTGGGCAGTCTGGCCAATGCCGCCGTGGCGGGGGTGGTGGCGCCCCTGGTGATGCATTCGACCGTCGCACTGGCCTTCACGTCGCTGGGCATGATGGCCATCGGCATCGTGGCCTGGGTCTGGGTCAAGCCGCGGCTGGATGGCCAGCCGGAAGCGTTCGGTGCTTGATCACAGCGGCAGGGCGGCTGCAGGCGCTCACCTTCGGCTCAAGCCGGCTTGCCGACGGCCGATAAGGGGCCAGGAGGCGCAACGCCATGACCACCCCGATCCGTACATCCCCCGCAGCCCGTTTCCCGTCCTGGTTCGTCGCGCTGGGCTTGTTGATGCCCGCAGCGGCGCTGCCGTCTGACCACCCGGCGCCGGCGAAAGTTGAAAAGGCCGAGAAGGCCGAAAAGGGTGACACGCGCGGCACCAAAGTGGCCACCGCGTCGCCCACACTGCCCGCCGACGCGATGGACCAGCTGCGCCAGCGCTTGGCTGAAAAGCTGAACAACTCCAAGGCGTCCGACGGCGCCGGCCTGTCTGAAGTGCGGGTCAGCGTCAAATCGGCGTCGTCCCCGGCTGCAGCGGGCGGCCACGGCGGCGCGGGCAAGAAAGGCGCCAAGGCCAAGGCTGACGATGGCCATGGCCACGCTGACGGTCCGGCGCACTGGGCCTACAACGGAACCGGCGGCCCGCAAGCCTGGAGCTCGCTGAAGCCCGAATTTGCGGCCTGCGCCACAGGCCAGCGCCAAAGCCCCATCGACATCCGGGGCGGCTTGTCGGTCGACCTGGAGCCGGTGCGTTTCGAATACCAGTCGAGCCGCTTCGCCGTGGTCGACAACGGCCACACCGTGCAGGTCAACCTGGCGCAGGGCAATGCGATTGAAGTCGGCGGCAAGCGCTACGAACTGCTGCAGTTCCACTTCCACCGGCCGTCCGAAGAGCGCATCGACGGGCGCCAGTTCGAGATGAGCCTGCACCTGGTGCACAAGAACGACCAGGGTCAGTTGGCGGTGGTGGGTTTGCTCTTCGACAAGGGCCAGGCCAACGCGGTGCTGCAGCAGGTTTGGAACAACCTGCCGCTGGAAAAGAACGAAGAGATGCAGTCGGGCAACGCGATGGAGTTGGCCGACTTGTTGCCCAACGACCGCCGCTATTTCACCTACATGGGTTCACTGACCACGCCGCCTTGCAGCGAAGGGGTGAAGTGGATCGTGATGCGCCAGCCGGTGACGCTGACAAAGGAACAAATCGACATCTTTGCGCGCATGTACCCGATGAACGCGCGCCCGATCCAGTCGGCTTCGGGCCGGCGGATCATGCAGTCGAACTGATCCTGTCCGAGCCAGCACGGATCAACCGTGCGGCGGCCCTGGCCGTCGCCCGGCCAGCAACAGCACGGGCCACAGCCACAGGCTGGAGAACCATCGCGCCACGCGTGCGAACGACAAAGGCGCGGTCTCGTGCTGCGCAACCCTGACGAAGAGCACGATGGCGCCGGCAAGCACATAGACCAGCAGCGCTGCATACAGCGACACCCGCGTGCCGTAGCCACCGCCGATGGCGTCACTCAAGGCTGCGCCGGCAAAGGCTGCGACAAAAACCGACAGCAGCAGCGCCAGTCCCACGCCGGCCAGTGCGTGGCGCAGCTTCCAGAGCGGGTCTTGCATCGTCATGCGGGGTCCTTGAACGGGTCAGCGGCTCTCGCTGCGGGATCAGGCATCCATCGACAGCGCCTCGGGGCGGTGGTAGGGCATCAGCAAACGCCCATCGGCACCGGGTACGGCTTCGATGGTGATGCGCGGCGCGTGCGACTGTACCGGGCCGAAGATGGTGGCAAAGGCCACGTCGGCCGCGTCGCGCCCGGTGCCGAAACGCACGAAGCCCATCGGGATGGCCGTGCCTGAGGGGTCGAAAATGTACCAACGGCCACCCAGATAGACCTCGACGTAGGCGTGGAAGTCAGTCGGCCCCAGCACCGGGTCGGCACCGTAGTCGATGCCGGTGGTGAAGCGGGCGGGAATGTTTACCGCGCGACACAGCGCGATCATCAAATGCGCGAAGTCGCGGCACACCCCGACTGTTTCGAGCAAGGTGTCCACCGCCGAGGTGTTGCTGTTGGACGTGTTTGGCGCAAACTGGATGCGTTGCAGCACCCAATCGCGTATGCCCTGCACGCGGCAGTAACCCTGCTGCCAGTGTCCGAATTCGCGCGCGGCCAGGCGCAACAAGCGGTCACTCTGGCAATAGCGGCTGGGATAGATGTAGCCCAGCACGCTGGTCGGCAATTGCGACACCGGCACCTCGGGAATGTTGCCCGGCTGCTCGACGAAATGGTTCAGGTCCACGGTGGCGCTGTAAGACACCGTTACCGGGCCCGGCATGCCGCTCAGCCGCAGGTAGCGGTTCATGCTGACGGGGTCGGTGTCCACCCGGATCGGCACGTTCTGGCTGATCTGCAGGTTCTCTTCCAGCACGCGCTGGCAGTCGGTGTGGGCGGCGTGGATGTTGAAGATGAAGTCGCAGCCGGGCTGCGCAATCTCATAGTCCAGGTCCAGCGTCAAACGCAATCGGATCATGAGGCCACCTGCGTGCTGGCCTGCGTGGCCGCCACCGCCGCACCCCGCAACCAGACCCAGCGCCCGGCACTCGCCGCCAGCGCGCTGGCCAAGCTACCCCAGGCCATGTCGGCGATGGTGATGGACCACGGCCAACCCTTCAGCGTTGCCATGTTGCTCAGGTCGTAGGTGGCGTAGGCGAAGAAGCCAAAGGCAGCCGCGGTCAGCAGTGGTTCCAGCCAGCCGGCCGACGCGTCAAACGGCATCACCGTGAAGCGCAACAGGCCCAGCGCGTAGACGACGTAGAACAAGCCGGCGGCGAGCCAGTTCGGCTTGTCGGTCATCAGGTGGCCGATGCCGGCGGCGTACATCGGCCGGGCGACGAAGCCCAGCCAGATCGCATCCAGCAGCAACATGGAAAACGCCACAGCGGCGTAGGCAAGAAAAGTTCGGTTCATGGTGGCAAACGGTTGATGGCGGCGCCAACACGGCGCACAAGCATCGATGGTGAGGCCGTGCGGCCGGCCTGTCTGTGCGTCAGCCCTCGGTGCTTCGGTGGCGGACCGTGTCGGTGCAGCGCCGAGGGTCGCCCAGTCCACGCTTCACCTCACAAAGCACTTTCATAACGCACCCCAAGTGCTTCATTTAGAACGAGTTTTTGCCGCAAACCTGCTGCAGAAACGTCGGGTAAGTGCTTGATTTGATTGAGTTTTCGGCGCGAAAGTGAATTGACCCCCACGCGCGAACTCAGTTAAAGTGGTGGCCGGTGCAGAAAAGTGGGGTTTTGTGGCGGCAACGACATTTCGAGGGGGTCCGGTGCTCACGCTGGACGGGAAAGGGCGCATCACTGTGCCGGCCCGTTGGCGCGACCTGCTGATGGCCACCGTCAACGGCCAGATGGTCGTTGCGAAGAATGCCGATGGCTGCCTCGGCCTGTACCCGCTGCCGGTCTGGGAAGCGCTGGAAGCGCAATTGCTGGAGCTGTCCAGCGAGAACGACGCATGGCGGCGCTTCTTCATCGGCAGCGCCACCGAGGTCGAGATCGACGGCTCTTCGCGCGTGCTGATACCCCCCGAACTGCGCGCCTGGGCGGGTTTGGACAAGGACGTGAAGTTCATGGGTGTCGGGCCGCATTTTGAATTGTGGGACATGGCCCGCTACGAAGCCCGCGAGGCCGAGGCCCTGGCCGCCGGCCGCCCCGAGGCGCTGCGCAACATGGTTGTCCGGTGAACACCGTCGCCCCGCCACTGCCCGCATGGACCCACACCCCTGTGTTGCTCACCGAAGCCGTCGAGGCCCTGGTGACGCAGCCAAACGGTGTCTATGTCGACGGCACTTTCGGCCGGGGCGGCCACAGCCGCGCCGTGCTGGCGCAGTTGTCGCCTGCCGGCCGGCTGTGGGCTTTCGACAAAGACCCGGAAGCCATCGCCGCAGCGGCCGACATCGCCGACCTGCGTTTCGCCATCTGCCACGCCAGCTTTGCCGACATGCAAAGCGAACTGGCGGCGCGCGGCGTCGACAAGGTCGACGGCATCCTGCTCGATTTGGGCGTCAGCTCGCCGCAGATCGACAACCCCGAGCGGGGCTTCAGCTTCCGCTACGACGCCCCGCTGGACATGCGCATGGACACCACGCGCGGCGAAACAGCAGCCGAATTCCTGGCGCGTGCCGATGTGCGCGAAATTGCGGAGGTCATACGTGAATACGGCGAAGAACGGTTTGCTCTTCAGATTGCAAAGGCGCTTGTCGCTGGCCGCGAAAGCGGGCATGCCCCACGCACAACCACTGAACTTTCCGCGCTCGTGGCTCGCGTCGTCAAAACCCGCGAACCGGGCCAGGACCCTGCAACGCGCACATTTCAAGCTCTTCGGATTCACATCAACGCCGAGCTTGAGGCGCTGCAACAAGGCCTGAAGGCAGCGCTGGATTTACTGGCACCGCAGGGCAGGCTGGTCGTGATCAGTTTTCACTCGCTCGAAGACCGTATCGTGAAAACCTTCATCGCCCGAGAAAGCCGCGACGAGGTCGATCGCCGTGCGCCTTTCGCGCCGGCCAAGCCGATGCGTCTGGAATCGGTGGCGCGCGTCAAACCTGACGCCCTGGAAGTGCTGCGCAACCCGCGTTCACGCTCGGCAGTGTTGCGCGTGGCCGAGCGCACCGCCGTTGTTTGAAATGAAGCTGAACGCCTTGCTCATCGGTGCGCTGCTGGTCAGCGCGCTACTGCTGGTGAAGACGGCTTTCGAGTCGCGGCAGCTCTTCGCGGCCATCGACAGCGCGCGCGCCGAGCAGGCCCAGCTCGACGCCGAATTCAA
This sequence comes from Burkholderiales bacterium, assembly GCA_038316205.1. Classification (GTDB taxonomy): domain Bacteria; phylum Pseudomonadota; class Gammaproteobacteria; order Burkholderiales; family Burkholderiaceae_C; genus Rubrivivax. Next base: position 12,497 of record JBBQAI010000050.1, on the reverse strand, counting down.
GCGCCTGGACGCCGAGGCGCAGGCGCAAAGCACGAACATGCGGGTCGAGCGTGTGGCGCACGACAAGCTGGGCATGAACCGCGCGCAGCAGGGCGTGATGACCTATGTCTTCGACAGCGCTTCGGCGGCTGGACGCGCAGCGTCGGGGGCGCCGCGATGAGTCGCAACGTCGGCCGCAACATCTCGAAAAGTGCCGCGCGCACGCTGGGCGCCAACAGCGTGCGCAGCGTCAATTACGCCACCAGCCCGCTGTTGACCAGCAAGACGCCGACCTGGCGTTCGCGCTTCGTCGTCGTGCTGGTGGGTGGCGCCTTCCTGGCGCTGCTGGGCCGCGCGGCTTACCTGCAAATCTGGGCCACCGACTTCTACCAAGCCCAGGGCGAAAAGCGCTTCGTGCACAAACAGCAGTTGCCGGCCAGCCGCGGGCGCATCCTCGACCGCCACGGCATGGTGCTGGCCACCAGCGTGGCGCTGCCCACGGTGCAGATCGACCCCAAGACCTTCAACGCCGACACGGTGCAGCGCAAGGCGCTGGCCAAATCCCTGGGCATGACGCTGGCCGAGGTGGACGACAAGCTGGAAGGTGCCACCAATACCGTCACGCTGCGTCGCTTGGTTGAAGAAGCGGCCTGGCAGCAGATCAAGCAGCAGGCCAAAGAGCAAAGCATCAAGGGCGTGCAGGAAGTGCGCGAGTACAAGCGCCGCTACCCGGAAGGCGAATCCGCTGCGCATGTGGTGGGCTTCACCGACATCGACGGCAAGGGCATCGACGGCATCGAGCTCGGCTTTCAGAACCAGTTGCTGGGCCGCATGGGCGCACGCACCGTGGTGCGCGACCGCCTGGGCCGCGTCGTCGAGGAAATGGGCGACCAGGCCGACCCGGTCAACGGCAGCGACATCACGCTGTCCATCGACAGCAAGGTTCAGTTCTTCGCCTACCAGCGCGTGCGCGACGCGGTCAAAGAACACAAAGCGAAAGCCGGCAGCGTGGTGGTGCTGGACAGCCAGACCGGCGAAGTGCTGGCCCTGGCCAACTACCCCAGCTACGACCCTTCGAACCGCAGCAGCCTGAGTGGCGGCTCGCTGCGCAACCGCGCGTTGACCGACGTCTTTGAGCCCGGCTCAACGATGAAGCCCTTGGTGGTGGCGCTGGCGCTGGAAACCAAGCGGGTGCGCGTTGACCAGTTGATCAACACCGCGCCGGGCAGTCTGGTCGTCGGCCCGCTGGTTGTGAAAGACGCCCACCCGCACCCGGCCTTGACGGTGCAGGAAGTGATCCAAAAAAGCAGCAACATCGGCGCCGCGCGCATCGCGATGGGCATACCGGCGCGCGAACTGTGGGAGCTGTTCAGCGCCGTCGGCTACGGCCAAAAACCGCAGATCGCTTTCCCCGGTGCGGTCACTGGGCGGCTGAAGCCCTACAAGAACTGGCGCCCGGTGGAGCAGGCCACGATGGCCTACGGCTACGGTCTGTCGGCATCGCTGCTGCAGATGGCGCGCGCCTACACGCCGCTGGCGCGCGACGGCGATGTCATCCCCGTCACCATGCTCAAGCAAGACCATCTGGCCAGCGGCCCGCAGGTTTTGTCGGCGGCCACCACGGCCGAGATCCGCAAGATGCTGCAGATGGCCACCGGCCCCGGTGGCACCGGCCCCAAGGCGCAGACGATGGGCTACTCCGTCGGCGGCAAGAGCGGCACCGCGCACAAGCAGGAAGGCAAGGGCTACGCGACGAACAAATACCGTTCGTGGTTCGTCGGCATGGCGCCGATCAGCGCGCCTCGCATCATCGTCGCGGTGATGGTGGATGAGCCGAACAACGGCCAGCACTTCGGCGGCGACGTGGCTGCGCCGGTGTTCAGCGAAGTGGTTCAGCAGACGCTGCGCATGATGAACGTCGCGCCCGACCTGGACGTGAAGGCGCAGATCAGCGCCAAGCCTGGCATGCGCCCGACCGCCGAGCCCGAGAGCTTCTGATGCCCACGCGCCTGGCTAACGCCCACGACGCCGCCCAGTGGCTGGCGGCGCGCGTGGGTGGTCAATCGCGCGGCCGCCTGCGCATGGACAGCCGCGCGGTGCAGCCGGGTGACGGCTTCATCGCCTGGCCAGGGCTGTCCACCGACGGCAGGCGTTACGTGCAGGCGGCGCTGGACGCTGGCGCTGCTGCTTGCCTGGTTGAAGATCAGGGCGCCGAGGCCTACGCCTTCAACCCCGAGCGCGTCGCCAAGGTGCCCGGGTTGAAGGCAGCCACCGGTGACATCGCCGACCACTATTTCGGTCAGCCCAGCGCGGTGCTGGACGTGGTGGCCACCACCGGCACCAACGGCAAGACCAGCACCGCCTGGTGGACCGCGCAGGCCTTGACGCGGCTGGGCCGGCGCTGCGGCGTCATCGGCACGCTGGGCGTGGGCGAGCCGCCGACCGGCTACAACAGCGGCCAAAACACCGGCAGCGGCCAGACCGGTGACCACAGCGCCAACGCGGCCGGCGCGGTCACCGCCACCGGCCTGACCACGCCCGACCCCGTCACCCTGCACGGCGCCTTCCGCGGCTTCGTGGACATGGGCTTTTCGGCCTGCGCGCTGGAGGCCTCGTCCATTGGCTTGGCCGAACACCGCCTGGCCGCCGCGCGCATCGACGTGGCACTGTTCACCAACTTCACGCGCGACCACCTGGATTACCACGGCAGCATGGCCCGCTACTGGGAAGCCAAGCGCGCGCTCTTCGACTGGCCGGGGTTGAAGTCGGCGGTGATCAACACCGACGACGAACAAGGTGCCGCGCTGGCCTCAGAACTGGGCCGTACGCCGCTGGATGTGTGGACCGTTTCAATGCAACACGCCGCCCGTGTGCAAGCCAGCGGCCTGCACTACACCGACGGCGGACTGGCCTTCGAGTTGACGGAAAACGGCCAGCATGCCAGCGTGAACAGCCGCTTGGTCGGCGCATTCAACGCCAGCAATCTGTTGGTCGTCATCGGCGGCCTGCGCGCCCTGGGCGTGTCGCTGGCCGACGCTGCGCAAGTGGCGGCCGAACTGACGCCCGTTCCTGGCCGCGTGCAGCGCATCAGCGGCCGCGACCTGGACGTGGTGGTGGACTACGCCCACACACCCGACGCGCTGGCCAAGGTGCTGCAAGCGCTGCGCCCGATGGTCACCGCGCGCGGCAGCCGGCTGTGGTGCGTGTTCGGCTGCGGCGGCAACCGCGACGCCACCAAGCGGCCGCTGATGGGGGCCATCGCAGCGGCTGCGGCCGACCACGTGGTGCTGACCAGCGACAACCCGCGCAACGAAGCGCCCGACACCATCTTGGCGCAGATCCTGGCCGGCGTGAACGTCATCGGTGGGGGCCACGACGACGTCGATGTCATCGAAGACCGGGCCCAGGCGATCGCCCACGCGGTGCGCCACGCCGAACCCGGCGACGTGGTGCTGTTGGCCGGCAAGGGCCACGAGGACTACCAAGACATTGCCGGCGTGAAGCGCCCCTTTTCCGACCTGGTCCAGGCGCGCGCGATGCTGGCCTTGCGCGATGGCGATCGCGATAACGGCGACAGGCCCGGTTTGCAGCCCGAGGCGCAAGCGTGATGCTGACGCTGGCGCAAGCCCACGCCCTGTTACCCGGCAGCCGTCTGGTGGGCGATGGCGACCTGATGTTTGCCCGCGTGCACAGCGACACGCGCACGCTGATGCCGGGCGACTTGTTCGTCGCGCTGCGCGGCGAGCGTTTCGACGGTGCCGACTACCTGCAGGCGGCACAAGCCGCCGGTGCGGTGGCGGCGCTGGCCGAGCGCGGCCTGTCTGACGCAGACGCCGACAGCGACAGCGGGATGCCTGGCTTGCTGGTGCCCGATGCGCTGGCCGCTTTGCAAAGTTTGGCGGCGGCCTGGCGCGCCCGCTACACGCTGCCGCTGATCGCCGTCACCGGCAGCAACGGCAAGACCACGGTCACGCAGATGACGGCCTGCATCCTGCGCAGTTGGCGCGGCGCAGCAGCACTGGCCACGGCGGGCAACTTCAACAACCACATCGGCGTGCCGCTGACGCTGCTGCGCCTGCGCGCCGGACACCGCGCCGCCGTGCTGGAACTGGGCATGAACCACCCCGGTGAAATCGCGCTGCTGGCCGCGCTGGTCGCACCCACCGTGGCTCTGGTCAACAACGCCCAACGCGAGCACCTGGAATTCATGAGCAGCGTCGAAGCGGTGGCGCTCGAAAACGGCAGCGTCATCACGGCGTTGGGTGCTGGCGGCACCGTGGTCATCCCGGCCGACGACGCTCACACCGCACTGTGGCGCACCTTGGCGGCCGGTCGCACCGTGCGTACGTTTGCCTTGTCGGGTGAAGCCGACTTCACCGCGCAAGCCCACTGGCAGGCCGACACGCAGATGTGGCAATTGACGCTGCGCACGCCCGCCGGCAGCACCAGCTCCACGCTGCGCCAGGCCGGCCTGCACAACGTGCGCAACGCGCTGGCCGCTGCAGCTTGTGCGATGGCAGCCGGCGCGCCGCTGGCCGCTGTGGCCCACGGCATTGCGTCGTTCGCGCCTGTGGCCGGCCGTTCGCAATTGCTGCAGCTGCAGCGCGGTGGGCAGGCCGTTGCCCTCATCGACGACAGCTACAACGCCAACCCCGATTCGGTGCTGGCCGCCATCCAGGTGCTGGCCGGTTTGCCCGGCCCGCGCTGGTTGCTGCTGGGCGACATGGGTGAAGTCGGCAACGAAGGCCCGCGTTTCCACGCCGAGGTTGGCGCTGCAGCGCGCGCCGCCGGCATCGAACAGTTCTGGGCCGCCGGTGCGCTGTGCGCGCAGGCCGGCGCGGACCGTCATTTCAGCAGTGTGGCCGACCTCGTTGCCGCGCTGCCCCAGGCCGAGGCTGCGGCTTCGGTGCTCGTCAAAGGTTCGCGATTCATGAAGATGGAACAGGTCGTCCAGGCCTTGCAAAAGGAAGCCGCGCATGCTGCTTAGCCTGAGCCAGTGGCTGCTGCAACTCTCGCCCGAGAGTCTGGGTTTCCTGCGCGTCTTCCAGTACCTGACCTTCCGCGCCGTGCTGGCGGCGATGACTTCGCTGCTCATCGGCCTGGCCTTCGGACCCTGGGTCATCCGCAGGCTGACCGAGATGAAGATCGGCCAGCCGATCCGCGAATACGGCGTGCAGACGCACCTGGGCAAGCGCGGCACGCCGACCATGGGCGGTGTGCTGGTCTTGATCGGCATCGGCGTTTCCACACTGTTGTGGTTCGACTGGAGCAACCGCTTCGTGTGGGTGGTGATGTTGGTTACCTTCGGCTTCGGCGCCATCGGCTGGACCGACGACTACCGCAAGGTCGTCAACAAAGACCCCGAAGGCATGCGCAGCCGTGAGAAGTTTTTCTGGCAGAGCCTGATCGGCGTCGTCGCCGCGCTGTACCTGGCTTTCAGCGTCAGCGAGACCAGCAATCTGCGCGTGCTGGAACTGTTCCTGCGTTGGGTCAGCAGCGGCTTTTCCAATGCGCTGCCGCCGCGCGCCGACTTGATGGTGCCGTTCTTCAAGACGGTCAGCTACCCGCTGGGCGTTTTTGGTTTCATCTTCCTGACCTGGTTCGTCATCGTCGGTGCCAGCAACGCGGTGAATTTCACCGACGGCCTGGACGGCCTGGCCATCATGCCGGTGGTGATGGTGGGCAGCGCTTTGGGCATCTTCGCCTACATCACCGGCAATGCGGTGTTCAGCAAATACCTGCTGTTTCCGCACATCCCAGGCTCGGGTGAATTGCTGGTTTTCTGCGCGGCCATGGCGGGTGCGGGACTGGCCTTCTTGTGGTTCAACGCCAACCCGGCACAGGTCTTCATGGGTGATGTGGGCGCGCTGTCGCTGGGCGGCGCTTTAGGCACCATCGCCGTCATCACGCGCCAGGAAATCGTGCTGGGCATCATGGGCGGCGTCTTCGTCGCCGAAGCGTTGAGCGTGATGATCCAGGTCGGCTGGTTCAAGTACACCAAGAAAACAACCGGCACTGGCCGGCGTGTGTTCTTGATGGCGCCGCTGCACCACCACTTCGAGAAAAAGGGCTGGGCCGAACAGCAGGTGGTCGTGCGCTTCTGGATCATCACCATGCTGCTGTGCCTGGTCGGCCTGGCCAGCTTGAAGCTGCGGTGAACGGGCGATGAACTTCCTCAAGGACCTTCATGTGCTGGTGCTGGGCCTGGGCGACAGCGGCCTGGCCATGGCCCGCTGGTGCGCCCGCCATGGCGCGCAGGTCACGGCCTGGGATTCGCGCGACAACGCACCCGGTGCCGCCGCGCTGCGCGGCGAATGGCCGGCCGTGACCATCATCAGCGGCTCGCTCGGCGTTGATCGCTTGATCGGCACGCAACTGGTGTTGAAGAGCCCCGGCCTGGCGCCCACCGATGTGCGCGTGGCGCCGCTGCTGGACGAAGCACGGGCCATCGGCATTGCGGTGCAAGGTGAACTCGACTTGTTCGCGCGGGCGTTGGCCGACATGCGCACGGACAGCGACTACGCGCCGCAAGTGCTGGCCATCACCGGCACCAACGGCAAGACCACCACCACCGCGATGACCGCCATGCTGGTCGAACGAGCCGGCAAGCGCGTGGCGGTGGCCGGCAACATCGGCCCCACGCTGCTGGACACGCTGACCGCCTGCGTCGACCAGCTGCGCGACGAGCGCCCTGAGGTCTGGGTGCTGGAGCTGTCCAGCTTCCAGCTGGAAGGCGGCGGCACCGGCGTGAAAGGCTTTGAGCCGACCGCCGCCACGGTGCTGAACATCACGCAAGACCACCTGGACTGGCACGGCAACATGGCGGCTTACACGGCGGCCAAGGCGCGTGTGTTCGGTTCGGCGGGTCTCGCCAACAGCGGCAGCACGGTGACGATGGTCGTCAATGCCGACGACCCGCGTGTCGAAGCGCTGGTGCCGCAGCCCGTGCAGATCAAAGGCAAAGCCAAACCCACGCCCATCACGCAGACCGTGATGCGCTTCAGCCTGTCGGCGCCGCAACGCCCCGGCGACTTCGGTCTGGTCACCGAAAACGGCATGGCCTGGTTGGTGCGCGCATTGCCGGTGGATGAAACCTTCAAGCTGAAGAAGGGCGAAGAACTCGAAATCCACCTGCAGCGTTTGATGCCCGCCGATGCGCTGCGCGTGCGCGGCCGCCACAACGCGGCCAATGCGCTGGCCGCGTTGGCCCTGGCCACTGCCATCGGCTGCACGCTGGCGCCCATGCTGCACGGCTTGCGTGAATACACCGGTGAGCCGCACCGCGTGCAGCCGGTGGGCATGGTTGGCGAGGTCGAGGCCTACGACGACAGCAAGGGCACCAACGTGGGCGCCACCGTGGCCGCGCTGGACGGCCTGGGTGCCGACAAGGCGCCGGCGAAACTGGTGGTCATCCTGGGCGGCGACGGCAAGGGGCAGGACTTCAGTCCACTGACCGCGCCGCTGGCCCGCCACGCGCGCGCCGTGGCCCTGATAGGGCGCGACGCCGAAGCCATCGCGGCTGTCATCGAGGGCGTGACAGCTGAACGCTTCGATACGCTGCCCGCTGCCGTGAACTGGTGCTTCGAACAAGCGCGGCCCGGTGACGCCGTGCTGCTGAGCCCGGCCTGCGCCAGCCTGGACATGTTCCGCAACTACGCCCACCGCGCTGCGGTCTTCGTGGACGCTGTGCAGGCGCTGGCCCTGGAGCGCGGGCAGGCATGAGCGTTTCCTTCGCCGCCATCAAAGGCTGGTTCGCCAACCGCCGCGACGGCGTGGGCGCGCTGCCGGTGCGCGACCAGGTCGAAGTCGGCGGCGCACGCCCGGTGCGCCTGATGGCCTTCGACCAGACGCTGGTGGCGGTGGTTGGCGCGCTGATGCTGCTGGGCGTGGTGATGGTCTATTCGGCCAGCGTGGCCATGCCCGACAACCCCAAGTTCGCGGCTTACTCGCCGGCCTACTTTCTGCAGCGGCATTTGATGGCGCTGGCGATCGCCTTCGTGGTCGCGCTGGCCACGGTGCAGGTGCCCATTTCGTTCTGGGAAAAGCACGCACCGCTGATCTTTGTGGTGTCGCTGGTGCTGCTGGTGCTGGTGCTGATACCGGGCATCGGCAAGGTGGTGAATTTCTCGCGCCGCTGGATCCCGCTGGGCATCATGAACTTCCAGCCGAGTGAGATGGCCAAGCTGGCGATCGCCTTGTACGCAGCCGGCTACATGGTGCGCCGCATGGATGCGCGCGAAGAGTTCTTCCGCGCCGTGATGCCGATGGTGGTGGCCGTGGCCATCGTCGGCGTGCTGCTGATGCGCGAGCCCGACATGGGGGCCTTCATGGTGGTGGCTACTATCGCGCTGGGCATCCTGTTCCTGGGCGGCGTCAACGCGCGCATGTTCTTCCTGATGGCCATCGTCATTGTCGCCACGGCAGCCGTCTTCCTGTATTTCGACGACCTGCGCCGCGAGCGCATCCTGGCCTATCTGGACCCCTGGAACCCCAAGTACGCGCAAGGCAAGGGGTACCAGTTGACGCACTCGCTGATCGCCCTGGGGCGTGGCGAAATCTTCGGTCAGGGCCTGGGCGCCAGCGTCGAAAAGCTGCACTACCTGCCCGAAGCCCACACCGACTTTCTGCTCGCTGTCATCGGTGAAGAACTGGGCTTTGTTGGCGTGGCCTCGGTCATTGCGCTGTTCTTCTGGATGACGCGCCGCCTGTTCCACATCGGCCGCCAGGCCATCGCGCTGGACCGCGTTTTTGCCGGCCTGCTGTGCCAGGGCATCGGCATCTGGATGGGCTTCCAGACCTTCATCAACATGGGCGTGAACCTGGGGCTGCTGCCGACCAAGGGGCTGACCTTGCCGCTGATGAGTTACGGCGGCAGCGCGATCTTGATGAACCTGATCTCGCTGGCCATCGTGCTGCGCGTGGATATCGAGAACCGCGCGTTGATGCGTGGGGGGCGCGCGTGAACTTGCGCACCCCACCGCACCTCGTCGTCATGGCGGCCGGCACCGGTGGCCACATCATTCCAGGCCTGGCCGTCGCGCAGGAAATGCAGGGTCGGGGCTGGAGCGTCAGTTGGCTGGGCACTTCGCACGGCATGGAAAACAAGCTGGTGCCGCCGACCGGTTTGCGCCTGGACACCATCGCCTTCAGCGGCCTGCGCGGCAAGGGCCTGCTGCACACGCTGACCGGCGGCCTGCGCTTGCTGAAAGCCTTCGTCGACTGCTTCCGCATCCTGCGCGCGCGCGGCGCGAATGCGGTGCTGGGCATGGGCGGCTATGTCTGCTTTCCCGGCGGTTTGATGGCCAGCCTGCTGAACAAGCCGCTGATGCTGGTGAATGCCGATGCGGGCCTGTTGTTGTCGAACAAGAGCCTGCTGCCGGTGGCCGACCGCGTGGCCTTCGGCTTCGAGGGCGATGCCGCCACGCGGACAAAAAACGCAGTCGTCACGGGCAACCCGGTGCGCGCCGAAATCGAAGCGCTGCCCTCGCCGGCCTTGCGTTACGCCGGCCGCAGCGGCCCGCTGCGTTTGCTGGTGGTCGGTGGCAGCCTGGGCGCCCAAGTGCTGAATAGCGCGGTGCCGGCTGCGCTGGCTTTGCTGCCGCTGGCCCAACGCCCGTTGGTCGTTCACCAGACCGGCGCCGCGCAGGCGGACAGCGTGCGCGCTGCCTACGCAGCTGCCGGCCTAACCGCTGAAGTGCTGTCCTTCATCAGCGACATGCCGCAGCGCCTGGCCGACTGCGATGTGATGGTCTGCCGCGCGGGCGCCATCACCGTCAGCGAACTGTGCGCGGCCGGCGTACCGGCGCTGCTGGTGCCCTTCATCGCCAGCACCACGGCGCACCAGCGCGACAACGCTGCATGGATGGCCGGGCAGGGCGCTGCGCTGCACCTGCCGCAGCCTGAACTGACGCCGCAAAAGCTGGCCGATGTGCTGGCCGGCTTGAACCGCAGCAGCCTGTTGGTGATGGCTGAAAAAGCCCGTGCGCTGGCGCGTCCGCACGCGGCGGCGCGCGTCGCCGACGAGATAGAGAAGTTGGTGGCCAGGCGATGAAGCACGCCATCAAGCACATCCATTTCGTTGGCATCGGTGGTTCGGGCATGAGCCCCATCGCCGAGATCTTCCACGGCCTGGGCTACCGCGTGTCGGGCTCGGACCTGAGCGACAGCGCCGTCACGCGCCGCCTGGCCGGCCTGGGCATCAGCGTCTTCATCGGCCATGCCGCCGCACACATCGCCGGCGCGCAGGCCGTCGTCACCAGCACCGCCGTGCAGAGCGGCAACCCTGAGGTGCTGGCGGCCCGCGCGCAGCGCATCCCGGTGGTGGCGCGCGCCGTGCTGCTGGCCGAACTGATGCGCCTGAAGCAGGGCATCGCCATCGCCGGCACGCACGGCAAGACCACAACGACATCGTTGGTCGCCAGCGTGCTGACCGAAGCCGGTGTCGATCCGACCTTTGTCATCGGCGGGCAGTTGAAAAGCGCGGGCGCCAACGCACGTCTCGGTGCCGGTGACTACATCGTCGTCGAGGCCGACGAAAGCGACGCGTCCTTCCTGCACCTGAGCCCGGTCATCAGCGTCGTCACCAACATCGACGCCGACCACATGGCTACCTACGGCCACGACCTGGGCCGGCTACACGCGGCCTTCGTCGAATTCATCCACCGCTTGCCTTTTTACGGGCGTGCCGTGCTGTGCAGTGATGACGCCGGCGTGCGCGCCGTCCTGCCGGCGCTGCAGCGGCCCATCACCACCTACGGCTTCAACGCCGACGCCGATTTGCGCGCCGCCGGCGTGCAAGCGCTGAACGGCGGCGGCATGCGTTTCACCGCGCAACAAGCCGGCTGCGCCGACCTGGCCGTCACGCTGAACTTGGCCGGCGAGCACAACGTGCGCAACGCCCTGGCGGCCATCGCCGTGGCGCGTGAGATTGAATTGCGCGATGCGCCGATCGCCCGCGCCCTGGCGCAATTCGCGGGCGTGGGCCGGCGGTTTGAACGCCACGGTGAAGTGGCCATCGCACCCCGGGCCGACGACACGGACGGCACGGACGGCACAGACGGCGCAGACGGCACAGACGGCACGGACGGCGGCACCTACACCCTCATCGACGACTACGGCCACCACCCAGTCGAACTGGCAGCCGTCATCGCCGCCGCGCGCGGCGCTTTTGCCGGCCGGCGCTTGGTGTTGGCCTTTCAACCGCACCGCTACAGCCGCACGCGCGACTGCTTCGCCGACTTTGTCAGCGTGCTGGCCGGTGCCGATGCGCTGCTGCTGACCGAGGTCTACGCGGCCGGCGAAACGCCCATTCCGGGCGCCGACGGCCGCGCGCTGGCGCAGGCGCTGCGCGCAGCCGGCTGCCGTTCGTTGCAGTTCGTGCCGACGGTGGCGGCGCTGCCGGCGGCCATCACGCAGACGGTGCGCGATGGCGATGTGCTGATCACCCTGGGCGCCGGCTCCATCGCCGCGCTGCCCCGGCTCTTGACGCAACCCACGGAGGTCGCGGCATGACCACCATGAGCGGCTTGAATCCGGGCAAAGTGGCCGTGTTGATGGGCGGCAGCAGCGCCGAACGCGCGGTCTCGCAGATGTCGGGCAGCGGTGTGCTGAACGCACTGCTGGCCCAGGGCGTGGACGCGCACGCTTTCGACCCGGCCGAGCGCGAGCTGGTCGAACTGAAGCACGAAGGTTTTGCCCGAGTCTTCATCGCGCTGCACGGCCGTCACGGCGAAGACGGCACGGTGCAAGGCGCGCTGGAATTGCTGGGCATTCCGTACACCGGCAGCGGCGTGATGGCCAGCGCCATCGCGATGGACAAGGTCATGACCAAGCGTGTCTGGCAGACCGAAGGTTTGCCCACGCCGCGCTGGCAGTGGTTGGCACCGGACGCGCAATCGCGCGAGGCGATCAACGCCGTGCCGGACGATTTGGGGTTGCCTTTGATCGTCAAACCGCCGCGCGAGGGTTCGTCCATCGGCATCAGCAAGGTGGCGGGCTATTCACAGATGCAGGACGCGGTGACCCTGGCCGCGCAGTACGACGCCGATGTGCTGTGTGAGGAATTCATCGACGGCATCGAATTGACCTGCCCCGTGCTGGGCCAGGGCGCAACCGCCAAGGCCTTGCCGGTGGTGCGCATCGACGCCCCCGAAGGCAAATACGACTTCCAGAACAAGTACTACACCGACGTCGTCAAGTACGGCATACCCAGCGGTTTGTCGGCTTCTGAGGAAGCCGAAGTGCAGCGCCTGACGCTGGCCGCTTACCGCACGCTGGGCTGCCGCGGCTGGGGCCGCGCCGACTTGATGTTGCGCGCCTCGGACCGCAAGATCTTCCTGCTGGAAATGAACACCAGCCCCGGCATGACCAGCCACTCGCTGGTGCCGATGTCGGCGCGCGCGGCCGGCCTGTCTTACGAAGCCCTGTGCCTGCATTTGCTGCAGCAGGCAACGCTGGACTCGGCGCGCTGAAACCGACCATGGCACGCCGCACCGCGCCCACCTTCCAAGCACCAGCCA
>JBBQAI010000230.1:0-1664 GCA_038316205.1 Burkholderiales bacterium | reverse complement strand
AGGCTCGATGCGAAGAACCAGGTGATCCTGAACCAGCTGACCTTCGGTGAGCGCATCGACAGCCCGAGCGCCACCAAGCTGCCGGTGCTACTGGCGGTGGCGCTGCTGAAGGACCGCCACGGCGTCATCGACATCAACCTGCCGATCAGTGGCTCGCTGAACGACCCTCAATTCAGTGTTGCCGGCATCATCTTCAAGGTCATCATCAACCTGATAGAGAAAGCGATCACGTCGCCGTTCTCGCTGATGTTCGGTGGCGGCGGCGAAGACTTCAGTGAGGTGGCCTTTGGCGTCGGCGTGCCCTATCTCACCGAGTCCGGCACCGCGGCGCTGGACAAGGTGGCGCAGGCGCTGGCAGACCGCCCCGCGCTCAAGATGACGGTGACGGGGATGTCCGACCCGGCCACCGAACGTGACGGCTACGTGCAGGCAGCCCTCGACGCTCGGCTGGTACAAGAGCGCAAGAAGGAAGCGGCACGTTCGGGTGCTGCCGCCGTGGCGGCCAGTGCGCCGGCAACTGCCCCGGTCTTTGCCGCGGGTGAGCGTGATGAGCTGCTGAAAGCGGTCTACAAGGACACCGATATCCCGGACAAGCCGCGCAACCTGGTCGGTCTGGCCAAGAGCCTGCCGCCGGCCGAGATGGAAGCCTTGCTGAAGTCGACCATCGAGGTCACGACCGACGCGATGCGCCAACTGGCGCTGCAACGTGGCCTGGCGGTGCGCGATGCGCTGGTGGCTAAGGGTCTGCCGAGCGAGCGGCTGTTCATCGCGGCGCCCAAAGTGCGTAGCGCAGCCGACGGTGCCGAGGCCTGGTTGCCGAGCGCCAAGCTGTCGTTGACCAGCGATTGACGCCGTGCACACGCAGCCTACCGTCAGGCCTTGCTTCGAGGCGTTGCCGCTGTGTGCGGCACTCGCGTTCGTGTGCGATGCCCACGCTCAGACGGGCCTGCCCGCCACCTGGCTCGACCCCGTGGTCATCTCGGGCCAGCGAGTGCGCGAGCCCTCGTTCGATGTGCCTGCGGCGATTTCGACAGTGACCCGCGATGCGATCGAGAACGCCGGCCCGCAGATCGGTCTGTCCGAGGTGTTGAACCAGGTGCCGGGCATCTCGGTGTTGAACCGCAACAACGACGCGCAGGATCTGCAGATGTCGATCCGCGGCTTCGGTGCCCGCTCGACCTTCGGCATTCGCGGCGTCAGGGTGCTGGTCGATGGCATCCCGGCGACGATGCCCGACGGCCAGGGCCAGGTGTCGAATGTTGCGCTGGGTTCTGTCGGTCGCATCGAGGTGTTGCGCGGCCCGTTGGCGCAGCTGTACGGCAATGCGGCCGGTGGGGTGGTGCAGGTGTTCACCGAGAACGATGCTATGGCGCCATCGGGGACGTTCAGCGCCACGCGCGGCCGCTTCGGGCTGTGGAAGCTCGGGGTCAAGGCCAGCACCAGCACGCCCGCCTATGGCTTGACGATCGAAGGCGCCGAATTCCACACCGATGGATTCCGGCCGCACAGCGAGTCCACGCGACGCCAGCTGAATGCGCGCTGGCAAAGTCAATGGACAGCTGACACCCACGTTGCCGTCGTGCTCAATGTGCTGGAACAGCCGATGTCGAAAGACCCACTGGGCTTGACCGCCGCGCAGTTCCGCAGCCACCGCGTGGGCAGCA
>JBBQAI010000112.1:0-14849 GCA_038316205.1 Burkholderiales bacterium | reverse complement strand
CTATACTTTGCGGCTAAGTCGGGGCGTAGCGCAGCCTGGTAGCGCACTTGCATGGGGTGCAAGGGGTCGCGAGTTCGAATCCCGCCGTCCCGACCATTTAATCTGTTTGAAATCAAAGGGTTAGCTCTCGCAAGGGGCTGACCCTTTTGACATTCTGAGGCTTCCGCGTCCTAACGGCGTCCTAGTTTGCCAAAGCGTTGGGTGGTGCTGCTGGTATTGGCGCCGCCAGTTATTCCGTTTAAAGCCGAGCTTCTTCGGAGACGCGACGGGTGGACTCGTGATGCCACGATGCTCGCCAGTGATTGGGTGCCCGTCAGCCCGCATGGCACCGCCACCCGCGGCTTGCTGACCGGCGCATGGCTTAGGCTAGGGCCAGGTTCCTCGTCCACATATCGCAGTGATTCGCTCGCAAGCCGGCCCTGCCTTTCAGGCGCCTGGGCCAGCTTGGCGGCGATGCGTAGGCAGACCGCACCATCTGATGCGCCGGAGATACGGTCCAGGGCGGCGGCCTTGGGGGTGGCCACGGCAAGCTGCTGGGCCTGCTCCTGGGTCTTGGCCTCCAGCACCAGCTTGGCCTCGACCTGATCGGCGCAGGCGCGGGCAGCAATCGCCGGGTTGGTGAAGTCGGGCAAGGCGGCCGGTGCGGAGCGCTGCTCCAGCGCCGTCATGCGGTCGAACACCTTGGCCTGCAGCTCGTAGCTGTAAGACATCGCCATCAGGCAGGCTTCGCGTTTGAGAAAGCAAAATCCTGGTGACTTGCGCGTTGCGCCGTTGCCGATTGGCACATCGAACATGCAGGAAAAATTCCCGGCATGCTCACCAAGCACCTCCAGAACCTTCTTCAGCAAGTCGGCATGCGCCAGTTTGGCGAACCCCTTTGACGGGAAGTCCTGACGCAGTATCCTCGCATGCTGCTTCCGGTGGTCGTTGATGAACTCTACCAGCTCCAGGCTGGTCATAGTTGCGGCGACGCTGCCGCTGGCGATGATGCCGCTCATACCCACGACCCCACCGCGACCACGGTGCAGAGATCCAGGTCACGCACCACCCGCGAGATCCGGTAGAACAGATCCTGTTCGGACATCGAGCGCAGCAACAGGAACGGCTCTTCGATGGAAATGCGCGGGCGGTGAAAGCCCAGCAAACAACCCCCAATGGGCGCGAGCGAGGCGGCATTCAACACTGGTGCGGGCCTTCCGCTTTTCGCAGAGCGTTCTGCAAGTGAAGCGGATGGCGGCAAGTAGCCGGGCAGCAGGGCAAGTTCCCAAACCCCTACAAGGGCCAGAAATCGGGCTTGGCGGCGTAAATTATCTGTAGAGGGACATCGAACATCCGTGCATTCCCGCGCCTTCCCGCCTCTTGGGCTGAAGTTGCCTTCTTCGACCGAGTGTACGAAGGTCGGTGAGGAGGCCGACCAGCGGCCTGAATGCTGGTGTTTTTGGCTGTGAAAGGAGCGACTGACAAGGAGAACCGCTTGACAACCGACAAGCGTCAAGCAAATCTGACCTTTTCGTCGGAAGTTCCTGTCGTAAAACAAGAATTTGTCCGGAAGGTAGCTGGAGCTCAGGTCTACAGCCCGGAAGCTTTGGTGTAACAGGTGCCTTCCAGCTTGACGCCGGAGGCCGCAGAAAAGTTTGTCAAGCAGCAAATCAAGGATCAACCTACGAGGGCCGAAAAAGCGGTCAGGCTGACAACTGCAGTCGCTGCGGCACGATGATGGCCCGCGTGTCGAGGCTTCCGGATCTGGGGTGTCTACGAATGCGGCGTCGGACCCCGAGGTGTCCGACCGACTCGGCAGTGCTACCCTTGTCAGCACTGGCACGCCGATCTTCTCCGACCCGTTGTCGCGTGGCTGGCGAAGTCGGGCAAGGCGGCCGGGTTGCGGACCTGATCCTCCTATGCCGTCATGCGGTCGAACACCTTGGCCTGCAGTTCGTAGCTGTAGGACATCGCCGTCAGGCAGGCCTCGCGCTTGGGGAAGCGATAGCCGGGGCAATCCCTGACGCCTCCGGCCGGCTGGGGGCGTTTCACCGTTCCTAAGAATTCGGGAGCGGTCTCCCCGAGCACTTTCAACACTTTGGCCATGAAGTGGTCGTGCCGAAGTTAAGCCTTGCCAGCATCGCGCTGGCCGCTGATGAACTCGACCAGCTCCAGGCTGTTCATGGTCGCGGCGACGCTGCCGCTGGCAATGATTCCGGCCAGCCGTGTAAACCCGTCGCCACCTGCCCTGGGCGCTTCCACCGAACCGTCCCGCCGACGAAGGTTTGGAGCCCCGCATTGCGCCAACGAGGGAAGCCTGCATCCTCCGGTCTGGTGAGCCCGGACCTGGCGTTGACAGCAAGGTTCAAAGCGACAGTAGCCCGCTTTTCAAGCGCCTGCCGTGCCAGAACCTTCGTCCGGGGCTTTGCCATCGACCTCGTCGTGGCATCGACCCGTCACTGCGTTCCAGAACGGGTGCGGCGGGCCTTCGACGCTCGCGTCCCATACGTGCTCACCCTCGAAACCGGCCGCCTCCGCATCGGCGAGCGCATCCGCCATCCCGTCGAGTTCATCCGTGGCCAAGGGCCTTCCTTCTTTTTGTTCAAAGACGCATCGGTTCATTTCCATCCTCTGGTTCAACTACCCATCCAGCGCGGCGCGATGTGGGTCAAGCAGCGACGGTGCATCAATCCGTCTGCAAGATCAAGCGGTCAGTGCCGAGTTGTTCCTGGCGACGATGCTCAGCAAGACCTGGCGCTTGCGGGTCCGCTGCGCTCCGGTTTCCTGGAAGTCAACATTTCGCGCCAGTTCATTCGATTTCGCTGTTCCCGGTGATGCGGCTCTCAGGGCCGCCGAAACGGCCCGTCACAGCAATCCAGCGCACTTGACGCGTGCTCACTGCCTGGCGTCGGGCCCCGGCAATTGGTCATAGGTCTGAAAGGCAGCCGCCAACACAGCCAGATCCCGGTCCCTACCGATTTCCATTGTGGTCAGTTTGATCAACTTCCTCGCTTCGTTGACGTCGACCCACCGGGTCTGCGCCGTCTCGCTGCCGAACTCGCCTTGCGCGCCGATGGGCGTCATCAAGAAGAAGGCGGTGGTGGACGACGTCGAGCCGGCAAACGCAGTCGCGATTGCGCCGATGATCTTGCAGGTATAGCCCGTCTCTTCGACCACCTCGCGCAGCGCAGTCTGCTCGGGCTTTTCGCCTGAGTCGGGCTTACCCTTGGCGAAAGTCCAGGCATAGCCACCAAAGTGCCCCGATGGCTCCCTCAGCAGAGTGCGGCCCTGTTCGTCAAAGAGCACACCGCCGTAGGCGCCGGCTTTTGGCGCGGTCGTCACGGCCAGCGGTGCTACCGCCTTCTTCGGCTTGGCCTCGTAGCTCGCGTCACCCTGCATGCGGTGCAAGACGTCCCATACACCGTGGTACAGATTCGACCGCTTTGCACCCTGAACCTTGGCCACCTGGCTCTTGAAGTTCGAATAGTCAAGCTGCGCCACCAGCTTGGCGACTGCCGCCTCAACCATTCCCCGTGGTGCCGTCGCTCTGAACCGGTAGTCGGTCGAATGGCTCTCGGTGATGGTCCCCAGGTCAGGAAGCACGGTGGCCTGCAAGGCCACCAAATCGCTGCGAACCCGCGCTCGTACCGTGAGCGTGCCGGCTGCGGCATCGCCCGGTTTCTGCACGATGCTGAAGAAGCCTATCGGCGTGATGATCCACATGGCTAAGTTCCTACCCCGTTGTTGTTGTCGGCCGCCAAGCCGGGTGTGTTCCGGGCGGACCGATCCAGTATCGGGGTCGGCCGGTCAGTGCCGATGAGCCAAACGGTCAGTCGTGCTGCGGTTTGGCTGCGTCGCAGCGACGCCTCGTCATCAAACGGGATGACCCCTCATCTTGGTGGTGCCGGCGGCAGCGCTGTCCTCTGCCAGGCCAGGGTTTGGCCAGGCTCAAGTGCAGTGCGGATCGATGGGTTTGTACGGCGAAAAAGGCGGGCAATGGGTTAGGCTCAGCGCAACAAAAAAGACAGAGGAGTGGTCATGTCGAGAATTGCGGGTGGTCGTCCAATATTGACCCGGAAGAGGGCCTCGTGTGGACTGGTTTGAGCGACTGACCGGCTTCAAGGAGACAGGCTACGGCGCAGCCCGCGAGCAACTCGCCGTTGAAGGCCAGCAACTGCTGTCGCTCGCCAACGGTCGGCGCTACGCCACAGGCGAACTCGAACTGGTCTCGCTGCAAACCCTGAGGGCCCGGGCGCTGGCTGCCGGGTCGCTGCTGGGCACGCTGAAGGTCCGCAACATCACCGCCGACGTGCGCGGCCTGCACTTGGCGCCAGAATTGGCAGGTGCGCTGTTTCAGGTCGCCTCGCAATTCAACCTGCTGGAGATGGTCTCGCCCGAAGTGACCCCAGAACACGGCGTCACGCGCTACCAGCATGACCGCACCCAAGGGCCGGCCTGTGCCATTGCTGCCGGCGCCGCCACCATCTACCGCAACTACTTTGCGCCGGTGGCCGGCCAGGCGGGCCAAACCCGCGACCGGCAGTTGGACGGCTTGGCCGACATCGGTGCCGCCCTGGCCGCCGCGCTTGGCCAACCCATGGTTGAGCTTTGGGCTATGCACAACGGCTATGCCCTGTGCACCAAGTCGGGCCTCGCTGCCATCGCGGGCCACCTGCGCGAACTGGGCGAGCCAGCCCGAGACAACCTGCGATGCCTGTTGCGCATCGGTGTGCACCGTGACGTCGAGGTCACCGACGGCGACGGTCCAACGTTCCAGACCGTGTCCCAGGCCTTCTGTTCGGCGCTGCCGGTGGCCTACTCTGCCTTGCCAGCCCCGCAATGGCAGCCGTTCGCCCAACTGGTCTTGGAGGCCGCCTACGAGGCGACCTTGCTGGTCGCCCGGCTCAACGCCCACCGTGGCGCGTCCAACATCGTGTTGCTGACTCGGTTGGGTGGTGGCGCCTTCGGCAATGACGCCCGATGGATCGACGCCGCCATGCGCCGCGCCCTGGCGCAGGTTGCCGACAGTGCGCTCGATATCCGCATCGTCAACTATGGTGCGCCGTCGCCAGAGATGATCGAACTGGAGCGGGCCTTTGCTCCACCGCCTTCGAGGGCCGGAAAATGACCAGGCCTGCCGAGATTCCCGTTGGCGTGGTGACCTCGCCGACTTGACGTTCCACGAGATTCGCGGGCCGTCCGCCAGATTCCGCGCTACGGCTGGTGGTGACCCTCAAAACAATAATTTCCCCGACTGATCTGGAAGATGGCCAACAACCGCTTGCTCCAAAACCTGCTTCGCCTCCGAATCGCCGTCGGCCTGCTGGGTGAGAAGTCGCAGCACGCCTGGTGGACCACCACCTTTTTCGAACCCAGAAGCCGCGCCTTCCTGGACCCGGTCTTCGTCCGCACGGCCCTGGCTGCCCAGTACAGCGGCGCGACTGAAGCCGCAAGGCGCGTCCATGACGCCGGCCTGGGTGTGGGCAATTTCCATCTTTTCCGCCTGCCCGAAGAGACCGAGCAGGACTTGCACTCGATGGTGCTGGAATGGTCGCGGTCCGGTCGCGAGCAGGCGTCCGTCGATGCGGAAGAGGCCCGCTTGACCCTCGAGCAGTTCGCTGTGGCCGACGACGTCAAGTCGCCCGGCCCCAGGCTGATCGGCCAGCGGTCGGCTCTGGACAGCCTTGTGAATTGGCAGCAGGCTGCTGCCGTTTATCGAGACGCCTTTCAAGGCGGCTACCAGGCCTACCCGTACTTCGCGCAGGCATGAGCGCTCCTGCCCGGCCGCTCCGAAGGGAGTGCTCTGTCCCGCTTGGCGGGACCGCGCACAGCGCGAGGGTGCGCCAGTGAGCGGCGGCGCTCACCCCTACACCAGCCAGTTGCAGGCCGGGCTGGGCTTGGTGGACGAGACCAAAGCTCTGCTGGCGCTGTGGCAGCCGGGCATGTCGGCGCCGCAGCTCCAGGCCGCAGCACTGTCGTCAGGGCAGTTCCCGAACGTCGCGGCCAGGCGGCTGCGCAACGTGGTGATCGAGTGCTTCGCGCCGCGCTATCTGGTTGCTGGCACCCAGGTGTGGCAACCGGCCTGGGTCCTGAAGCGGCTGTTGCCAACCCTGGCTGCGCCCGAGTTGCGGCAACTGCTGCTGGTCTACACCTGCCGCGCCAACCCCATCCTCGGCGACTTCGTCCGCACGGTGTATTGGCCAGGCTACGCGGCCGGCGCGGCCGTCATCGACAACGCGTCGGCCAAGGCCTTTGTGCAGCGCGGCATGGACGACGGCAAGACCGCCAAGCGCTGGTCTGAGTCCACAGTCCGGCGCGTCTCGGGTTACCTGACAGGTTGCTGCGCCGACTACGGCCTGCTGGAGACCGGCACGCGCCGCCAGCGCCGATTGCTTTCGTTCAAGACCTCTGCCGCAGTGGTGGCCGTGCTGGCTCACGACCTGCACTTCCAAGGCGTGGCCGACAACGCGCTCCTGGTGCATGAGGACTGGGGTTTGCTCGGGCTGGACCGGCAAGAAGTGCTCGATGAAATCCGCCGCTTGTCCCTGCAAAACCTCTGGATAGTCCAGGCTGCGGGCGACACCGTCCGCATCGGCTGGCTGCAACACGACATGGAGACTGTCTGCGATGTCCTCGCTCAAAGCTGATTTCGACGAACTTCGCAACCGCGTGCGCCAGGGCCGCGACCTGGGTCATGCCGGCTTCGAACCCGTCTACTACCTGGTATTCCCGCCCAGCCAGATCATCGAGGCCAAGCGCCAGGCCCCAGCCTGGGTGGCGCGTCTTCAGCTCGATGGCTTCCAGGTCACCGTGTTCTCGCTCGCCCAGGCCATCGAGGACATCCTGGCCGCAGACACCCGCCGGGGCATCTGGGCCGCCGCCGACGGCCGCGCACCGCTGGCCTGGTCCAAGATGAACGACTCGCTGACCAACGCCGTCACCGGCCCGCAAGGCCTGCTGCCGAAGATCGAGGCTCAATTGGCGGCCCTGGAAGGCCAGAGCAACGCGCTCCTGCTCCTGACCGACCTCGAGGCCCTGCACCCCTACCTGCGCATCGGCACCATCGAGAGCCAGCTCATCGGCCGCTTCCATGTGCCAACGGTCTTCCTGTACCCGGGGGTGCGCACCGGTCGCACCGGGCTGCAGTTTCTCGGCTTTTATCCCAGCGACGGCAATTACCGCTCCGTCCACGTCGGCGGCTGATTGCCCGCTACCCGTGCCCGCTGCCCGCCACTGACCCACAGGCCCTCCATGACGACGATCCACTCCCTTTTCGACCCGGCCAAGAGCATCGACCGCCCCATCGAGAAGGTCATCACCTACGCCAGCGTCCAGGAGGCCAAGCTCAAGGCCGAGATCTCCGAGTACGTGGTCACCGACAACATCGAAGAGGCCTTCCGCAGCCTGCTTGCCCGTATGAGCGACGCAATGGACGCCGGCGGCGAGAACGAGGTCGGTGTCTGGGTCTCGGGCTTTTACGGCTCGGGCAAGAGCTCGTTCACCAAGTACCTGGGCTTCGCACTCGACCCGGCGATCAAAGTCGACGGCCTGCCGTTCTTGAAGCACCTGCAAGACCGCTTGCACAAGGCGCCGACCAAGGCGCTGCTGGCAACCGTCGCGCTGCGCTTCCCGGCAGCGGTGGTGATGCTCGACCTGGCCAGTGACATGGTGGCCGGCTCCACTATGGAGGATGTCTCCACCGTGCTGTACTACAAGGTGCTGCAGTGGGCCGGCTACTCGCGCAACCTGAAGGTCGCCGCGCTCGAGCGCCGGTTGGAAAAAGACGGCCGCTACGCCGACTTCAAGAGCCGGGCCGAAGCCGCCTTGCCAGGTGTGACCTGGCAGGACATGCAAAACGACCCGCTGGTCGTTGACGACCTGATCCCCCGCATCGCGCACCAGATGTACCCGGCGCTGTTCACCTCGCCCACCTCGTTCACCTCCAGCACCGAGGGCTTTTTCCAGTTCGAGGAGCAGCGCGTCCAGGAGATGCTCGACCTGATCCGCCAGCGAAGTGGCAAGCAGCATGTCGTCTTTGTGCTCGACGAGGTGGGCCAGTACGTGGCGGCCCGCGACAACCTGATCCTCAACCTCGACGGCTTGGCCAAGAACCTCAAGCGTCTGGGCGACGGCAAGGCCTGGATCATCTCGACCGCGCAGCAGACCCTGACCGAGGACGACCCGCGTGCGTCCCTCAACTCGGCCAAGCTCTACAAGCTCAAAGACCGCTTCCCGATCCAGATCGATCTGGCGTCCAGCGACATCCGTGAGATCTGCCACCGCCGCCTGCTGACCAAGTCGCCCGCTGGCGAGGCCACGTTGGGCGCGCTGTTTGACGCCCAGGGCCCGTCGCTGCGCCAGCACATCAAGCTCGAAGATGCCCGCTTCTACGAGGCCGGCCTCAACCGCACGAGCTTCGTCGATCTTTACCCCTTCTTGCCGGCCCACTTCGACATCCTGCTGCACCTGTTGGGCGCGCTGGCCAAGTCCACCGGTGGCCTGGGCCTGCGCTCGGCCATCAAGGTGGTGCAAGACGTGCTGCGTGGCGAGTCCGGCCGCACCGGTCTGGCCAGCCAGCCCGTCGGCACCCTGGTGACCACCGCCACGCTCTACGACGAGCTGGAAAAAGAGATCCGGCGCTCCTTTGACACCCTCCACCAGGCGGTCAGCAAGGTGCAGGAGCGGCACTTTGACAAGCCGCTGTATGTGGCGGTGGCCAAGACGGTGGCGGTGTTGCAGATCCTGTCCAACCTGCCCGTCACAGGCCAGAACATTGCCGCGCTGCTGCATGCGGGCGTCGCCGCCGCGCCGCAAATGGATGCCGTTCGGGCGGCCATCGACGACATGCTGAAAGACCCGTTTGTGCCTCTGGGCGAGCGCGAGGGCCAGATCGTTTTCCTCAGCGACCGCCTGCTGACTATTGAGCGAGAACGCGGCCAGCTGGCGTTGCGCCGGGTGGACGTGCAGCGCCACTTCAACGAGGCACTGCGCGACGTGTTTGACCCGCTGCCCAAGGTGTTGCACGAAGGCTCGCTGACGGTGACTTCCGGGCTCAAAGTACGCACCGGCGGCACCGTCGCCAGCCAGGCAGGCGAGGCCAACACCATCCAGACGGTGGTCGAGTTTGTCGAGCCGACCGAGTACGACAAAGCCCGCAACGCCCTGGTCGATGACTCACGCGACCGCAGCAACCAGTACACCATCGGCCTGATTGCCCGCACCGACCCCGCGCTCGAAGAACTGGCCAACGAGGTCTTTCGCAGCCACCGCATCGCCGACCAGCACCGGCTGGACGCCGCCCAGGAGGTCAAGGACTACTGCCGTGACCAGCTCGACCGTGCCGCCGCGCTATCCCGGCGCCTGCAGGCCGGCATCAAGCAAGCGCTGCAGGCCGGAGCTTTTGTCTTTCGCGGCCAGGTCACCGCCATCACCGCGCTCGACACCGAATTGTTGGACGCCGCCCGCAAGCTGCTGGCCCAGGTGGCCGGCCAGGCCTACGATCGCTACCGCGAGGCCAATGTCCGCGTCGAGACCGACACCGCCGAGCGCTTTTTGCGCGCCGCCAACCCCGCAGCCATCGGCAGCCAGCTCGACAAGCTCGGGCTGGTGCAGACCCTCAACGGCCGCGCCACCTTCAAGACCGACCATCCGGCCATCGTCAGCATCCGCGACCATATCGACCGCCAGGGCACGGTAGACGGCGCCCGGCTGTCGGGCCACTTTGGCGCGCCGCCCTTTGGCTGGTCGCCTGATACCGTGCGCTACATCGTTGCGGCCATGCTGTGCGCGGGCGAGGTCAAGCTCAAGATTTCGGGCCGCGAAGTCAGCACCGCCGGCCAGCACGCCATCGACGGGCTCAAGTCCAACAACAGCTTTCGCACCGTCAGCATCTCGCTGCGTCAGGAGCGACCGTCGATGGACACCCTGGCCCGCGCGGCCCAGCGCCTGACCCTGCTGGTGGGCGACACGGTGATTCCGCTGGAGCAGGAGATCAGCAAGGCCGCCGCCCGCCACCTGCCACGCTGCCAGCAAGACTACGCGCCGCTGCAGGCCCGGCTGACCGCGCTGTCGCTGCCCGGCCCCGACCGGGTGCATGCCCTGGTGCAGCAGATGGCCGACCTGCTGTTCAGCGACGCGTCCGACGCCACCCAGCTGCTGGGTGCCGAGACCTCGGCGCTGCACGACGACCTGAGCTGGGCTCAAGAGGTCAAGACCGCCCTCGACCAGGGCCTGGCGGCCACGCTGGCCACGCTGCTGGCGCACCGCCGCGAAATCGAGTCGCTGCCCGACACCGGCGTGCCCGGCACGCTGCGCACCGAGGTGGCCGATGACCTGCAGCAACTGGCCGAGCGCCTGACCCAGCCCGACTTCTCCCGCCACGGGCCTGACTTCTCATCGCTGCTGACCCACATCGAGGCCCGGGTGCGCGACGCCGCCATGCAGCAGACCGGGCAACAACAACAGCGCCTGAAGGATGGCATTGCCGATCTGCAGCTCCTGCCGGGCTGGACCGAGCTGACCCAGGAGGAGCGCGGCGGCACGGTGGCTCAGGTCGAGCAGCTCGAGCTAGCAGTTTCGCCGGACCTGGCCGGATTGCGCCGCCTGTTGGCGCGCGAGTTCGATATCACCATGACCGTCGAACAGCTCAAGCGGAATGTGCAAGACCAGGGCCAACAGCGCCGCCTCCAGCGATTGGCTGATCAACGAGGGACACCAGGTGGAACAGGTCCTCTGAGGCTGTCGAAGGCTATCAACGTGCCTGCCAAGCTTACTTCGGCGGCCGATCTGGACTCGCTGATTGCGCTTTTGTCGGAGGTCCGTGCCGAATATTTGAACTATGAAGAGATCGAAATCAGTTTCAACCTCGGCGCTGCGTAGGCCAGATCCAGTCCGCAAGGGAAAAAGCGCATGAGCCTTTCACTCGAAGCCAAGACGCAAGTCGACCAAGTCGCCGGTGATTCACTCGGCCTGATGGATCGCGTGGCCTCCATCGCCAGCGCCGAGTTGCATCGGGGCAGCTACGGCGCGGCCTCACTGACTGGCGGCAATACGTTTACTGCGGCCAGGACCGCGCCGTCACTCGCCAACATCAGCATGACGAACATGGCCGCCAACAGGCGTCTGACCGAAGAGCCTGCCATTGCCCGCGTCCTGGTCGCGGGCCAGGACGGCAAGCGGGACGTCTACTTCATCTGCCGCGCCACACCAGTGACCGGCTCTGGCGCGTTGTTGGCGAGCTACACCTCACCGGCCGGACGACTGGCGGCGTTGCCCGTGGGTGCAGACCTCCGGCTACCCAACGGTCGTGTCGTCGAGGTGATCGAGCGCATGCACCTACGGCCCCGCAGAGATGGCGAAGGCTGGGATTCAAAAAACTCGGTTTACGAGGGCGAGCACGTTGGTCCCATCACTATCGAGTCCTTGCGCGCATTGCTGCGCCAGGTGGTCCAGCCCGACAAGGTTGAGGACCTTCTGAGCAAGATCCTGGCCGATGAGCAGGCGGCCGCCAACGTCGTCGACGGCATCCGCCGCAACCGCATCACCAAGATGGGCTTGCGAGACCAGCCGGTGCTCGACCAGTACCAGGACGAGATCTTTCGACTCCCGCTCAACCAGCGTCTGCTGATCCTCGGGCCGCCCGGCACCGGCAAGACCACCACGCTGATTCGTCGCCTGGGCCAAAAGCTGGACGTTGCCGTGCTGCCAGCGGACGAACAGCGAGTGGTCAGCAACGCCAGCCAGACCACTGGCCTGGCACATGAGCAAAGCTGGCTGATGTTCACCCCCACGGAATTGCTCAAGCAATACCTGAAGGAGGCCTTCAACCGCGAGAGCGTCACAGCACCTGATCAGCGCCTCAAGACCTGGAGTGACTACCGGCGCGACCTGGGTCGCAACACCTTGGGTTTCCTTCGCACAGCCACCAGCAAGGGGGCCTTCACGCTCAAGGAGGCTGCGGCTACCTTGCGCGAAGATGCTCGCGCCAAACCCACCGACTGGTTCAGCGATTTCGACGGCTGGCAGCGTCAGGCTTTTATCGCTGAACTTCAGCAGTCCGCCTTGCGTCTTTCTGGCAGCGTGACGAGTCCGGTGGTCACCCTAGGGCGGCGCCTGGGTGCAGTGTTGGACAAGGCCAACCCTGCAGCCATGGCGGACCTGTTCCTTGAACTCGCTGCCGAGGTCACAGCGTTGCAAGCCCTGTCCGGCGAGCTCAAGGCAGCCTGTGACGCCAAGGTTGATGCCGCCTTGAACCTGGCCATCAACCGCGACGACCAGTTCATCGATCACCTGTCCGCGCTATTGGATCAACTCCGCCAGGCTGCTGATGCTGAAGATCTGGATGACGCAGACGAGCTTGAAGGCGAGGACGACGATCTGGCACCCGCCAGGACAGGTCGCAGCGCGACTATCTCAGCCTTTCAGCGCGTGGTCCGTACTCAGGCCCGCGCAGTGGC
The DNA here is from genome assembly GCA_038316205.1 of Burkholderiales bacterium. Taxonomy (GTDB): domain Bacteria; phylum Pseudomonadota; class Gammaproteobacteria; order Burkholderiales; family Burkholderiaceae_C; genus Rubrivivax. The sequence continues at coordinate 2,415 of JBBQAI010000112.1, read as the reverse complement.
GGCCAAGCGCAGCATCAACAAAGCATCGCGCAACGCCAAAATTCTCGATTGGCTGGGCGCCCGCACCCTCTCCAGCGCCGATCAGGCCGCAGTAGGTGGCCAATTGTTGGTGTTGGCAGCCGCTCGGCGCTTTGTCAATCCGATCAAGCGCTACCTGGACAGGATGCCAACGCGCTACCGCGCCTTCCGCCGTGAGGCACAGGAAATTGAGGCCTGGTATCAGGCCGACGGCTTCGCTGCTGCCGATCTGCACCCGCTGGAACTGGACGTGTTGCTGCTCAGCAGCCTGCGCGCGGCTGGTGAGATGTTGGCCCGGCCCACCATCGCACGCCGGGTGGACGAAGCCTACTGGTCGGCCCTGAAGACGGTTCAGGGCCTGTACAAGCACCAGATCCTGGTTGACGAGGCCACCGACTTCTCGCCCATCCAGCTGGCCTGCATGGCCGCGCTGGCGCACCCGCAGTTGCGCTCGTTTTTCGCCTGTGGCGACTTCAACCAGCGCTTGACAACTTGGGGCAGCCGGTCCATTGCCGACATGCACTGGGTGCTGCCCGACCTGGCCATCCGCGAGGTCAGTGTCGCCTACCGCCAGAGCCGGCAGCTCAACGAGCTTGCCCGCGCGATCATCGAGCAACTCGGTGGCACCGCGTCCCATGTCAGCCTGCCGCCGCACGTTGACAGCGAGGGCGAGATGCCCGCGTTGCTCGAGCAGGCCGTTGACGTCGCTGGTGCAGTAACGTGGCTGGCCGGTCGCATCGCGGAAATCGAGCAGTTCGTCGAGCAATTGCCGTCCACCGCTATATTCGTCAACACCGAGGCCGATGTGCAACCGCTGGCCGACGCGCTCAACAGCGCGCTGGAGGACAGCAACATTCGCGTCGTCGCCTGTCCCAAGGGCCAGGTCATGGGCCAAGAGAACGACGTTCGCGTCTTCGATATCCAGCACATCAAGGGCCTGGAGTTCGAGGCGGTCTTCTTCATCGGTATCGACCGCCTGGCTGCCAGCCATCCAGCGCTGTTCGACAAGTACTTGTACGTGGGCACCACCCGCGCCGCCACCTACCTGGGCCTGACCTGCGACGGCGACCTGCCGCCCGTCATGGAGCCCTTGCGCACCCACTTTGCGGCGGACTGGACGCCCCGCTGAACCCAGCGACCCCCAAGACATGGCCTTCGACCCCCCCACCCGCAACCGCCTGCAGAAGTTCGTCAACGATGCGCGCCGCCTGCTGGAGCAGGAATTCACCCGCCAGTTGCAAAACGAGCACGGCCTGGACCCGACCAGCGGCAGCGTGGCTGACATGGACAGCCTGCGCCACCTTGACGACGCCGGCCGCGAGACGGCGCGCATCCTTCGCGCCACGCTGGCGCACTACCAGGCCAGCGAATCGGTCGATAGCCAAACGGCGCTGGGCCGCATCGTGCGCGAGCAGGCCTTCACTGTGCTGAACCGCCTGGCCGCGCTGCGCATGGCTGAGGCGCGTGGCCTGCTGATCGAGTCGGTCGGCCGCGGCCCGCAATCGCGCGGCTTTCAGCTCTACCAGATGCTGGCCGGCAGCGGGCTGGGCGAGACCGGCGACACCTACCGCCACTACCTGTTCAGTGTGTTTGACGAGCTGGCGCAAGACCTGCCGGCGCTGTTTGACCGCTACGCGCCCCAGGGCCGGCTGTTCCCCAAGCCCACGGTGCTGACCTCAGGCGACGCGCTACACCCAGGCCTGCTGGAGTTGATCAACGGCCCCGACATCGACCCGCTGTGGGCCGAGGACGAGACCATCGGCTGGATCTACCAGTACTTCAACTCGAAAGAAGAGCGCAAAAAGATGCGCGACGAGAGCCAGGCGCCACGCAACAGCCGTGAGCTGGCGGTGCGCAACCAGTTTTTCACGCCGCGCTATGTGGTGGAGTTTTTGGTCGACAACACGCTGGGCCGGCTGTGGTTCAACGCCACCGGGGGGCAGACCAGCCTGCGCCAGCGCTGCCAGTACCTGTTGGTCAAGCCTGACGAGGCGCCGGTAGCCGCCAATCGGCTGCGCGACCCGCGCAGCCTGAAGCTGCTGGACCCGGCCTGTGGGTCGATGCACTTCGGGCTCTATGCCTTCGATTTGTTCGCTGAGATCTACCGCGAGGCCTGGGCCTGGGAGCAGCGGCAGGGCCCGGGTTCGCTCGATGTCTCCACACAGACACAGGCCGGGTGTCGGCCGCTGTGCCAGACCTACGCCGACGAGGCCGCTTACCTGCGCGATGTGCCGCGCCTGATCATCGAGCACAACATCTACGGCGTGGACATCGACCCGCGCGCCGCGCAGATCGCCTCGCTGGCGCTGTGGTTGCGTGCTCAGCGGGCCTGGCATGACGTTGGGGTAAAACCAAAAGATCGGCCGATGTTCGGCCGGGGCCAGGTGGTGGCGGCAC
>JBBQAI010000059.1:0-25079 GCA_038316205.1 Burkholderiales bacterium | reverse complement strand
GAAAGCGAGACCGTCAGCTACAACGCCGGCTACACCAACGTGCACGAATACATCCCGTGGCGCACCCTCACCGGGCGGCAGCAGTTCTACCTGGACCACCCGTGGATGATCGCTTTCGGTGAGGCTTTGAGCAGCTACCGCCCGCCGGTGGACCTGAAGACCACGCACGGCATACACAACATCAAGCCGAACGGGAACAAGGAGATCCTGCTCAACTTCATCACGCCGCACCAGAAGTGGGGCATCCACAGCACCTACAGCGACAACCTGATGATGCTGACGCTGAACCGTGGCGGCCCCGTGGTCTGGCTGAGCGAAGACGACGCGAAGATCGCGGGCGTGGAAGACAACGACTGGGTCGAGGTCTTCAACATCAATGGCGCCATCGCGGCGCGTGCGGTGGTGAGCCAGCGCGTGAACCCCGGCATGCTGCTGATGTACCACGCGCAGGAAAAGATCATCAACACCCCGGGGTCGCAGATCACCGGCGTGCGCGGCGGCATCCACAACAGCGTGACCCGCATCGTGCTCAAGCCCACGCACATGATCGGCGGCTACGCGCAATTCAGCTACGGCTTCAACTACTACGGAACGATCGGCACCAACCGCGACGAGTTCGTGGTGGTGCGCAAGATGGAAAAGGTCGACTGGCTCGACACCCCGCTCGGTGATGAACGCGCTGAAGAAGTGCAAGAAAAAGGAGAAGGCGCATGAAGATTCGCGCGCAAGTCGGCATGGTCCTGAATCTGGACAAGTGCATCGGTTGCCACACCTGCAGCGTGACCTGCAAGAACGTCTGGACCAGCCGTCCTGGCGTCGAGTACGCCTGGTTCAACAACGTCGAGACCAAACCCGGCATCGGCTACCCCAAGGAATGGGAAAACCAGGAGAAGTGGAACGGCGGCTGGATCCGCAAGGCCAACGGCAGCATCGAGCCGCGCCAGGGCGGCAAGTGGAAGCTGCTGATGCGCATCTTCGCCAACCCGAACCTGCCGCAGATCGACGATTACTACGAGCCCTTCACCTTCGACTACGACCACCTGCAGTCAGCGCCCGAAATGCAGCACGTACCCACCGCACGGGCGCGCAGCCTGATCACCGGCAAGCGCATGGAGAAGATCGTCTGGGGCCCGAACTGGGAAGAGATCCTGGGCGGTGAATTCAGCAAGCGCAGCAAGGACAAGAACTTCGACGACATCCAGAAGGACATCTACGGCCAGTTCGAGAACACCTTCATGATGTACCTGCCCAGGCTGTGCGAGCACTGCCTGAACCCGGCCTGCGTCGCGAGTTGCCCATCGGGCAGCATCTATAAACGTGAGGAAGACGGCATCGTCCTGATCGACCAGGACAAGTGCCGCGGCTGGCGCATGTGCGTCAGCGGCTGCCCCTACAAGAAGATTTACTACAACTGGAAGAGCGGCAAGGCCGAGAAGTGCATCTTCTGCTACCCGCGCATCGAAGCCGGGCAGCCCACGGTGTGTTCCGAGACTTGCGTCGGCCGCATTCGGTACCTGGGCGTGCTGCTGTATGACGCCGACCGCATCCAGGAAGCCGCCAGCGTCGAGCACGACAAGGACCTGTACCAGGCCCAGCTCGACATCTTTATGGACCCCCACGACCCGAAGGTGCAGGAACAGGCACGGCTGGACGGCATCCCTGAAAACTGGATCGCTGCAGCCCAGAACAGCCCGGTCTACAAGATGGCGGTGGATTGGAAGGTCGCGCTGCCGCTGCATCCCGAGTACCGCACGTTGCCGATGGTCTGGTACGTGCCGCCGCTCTCGCCCATCACGGCCGTGGCCAATGCGGGGCAAATGGGCACCAACGGCGAGATCCCCGACGTCAACCAGTTGCGCATCCCGGTCAAGTACCTCGCCAACCTGCTGACGGCCGGTGACACGGCGCCGGTGGTCAGGTCGCTCGAACGCTTGCTCGCGATGCGCGCCTACCAGCGTGCCAAGCACGTGGACGGTGCGCCCAACCATGCCGCCATCAACCAGGTTGGCATCAGCGTGGCGCAGGTCGAAGACATGTACCAAGTCATGGCCATCGCGAACTACGAAGACCGCTTCGTCATCCCCACCACGCACCGCGAGTACGCCGAAAACGCCTTCAACATCCGCGGCGGCTGTGGTTTCAGCTTCGGCAACGGTTGTTCGGAGGGCACGACCGAGACGAGCCTCTTCGGCAGCGAGAAGAAGCGCACCATCCCGATCAAGGCGGGGGTTTGAGATGAGAACTAGCTCCCAGACCCTGCGCGTGCTGGCGCACCTGCTCAGCTACCCCGACGCGGAATTGCGCGCGCACTTGCCTGAATTGCAAACCGCTCTGCACGATGAGGCGGCGCTTAGCGCTTCACGGCTGGCTGAACTTGACGCTTTGATCAGCCGCCTTGGCAACCGGCGCGCGCTGGACGTGGAAGCCGATCACGTCGAACTCTTCGACCGCGGCCGCTGTACCGCACTGCACCTGTTCGAGCATGTGCACGGCGACAGCCGTGACCGCGGCCCGGCCATGGTGGACTTGTGCAAGACCTACGAAGCGGCCGGCCTCTTCATGGCCCCGGGTGAACTGCCCGACCACCTCACCGTCGTGCTGCAGTACGCCTCCACGCAGCCGCCGGTGCAAGCCAAGGCCTTCCTGGGCGAGATCGCGCACATCCTGCAGGTGATCTTCAGCGCATTGCTGCGCAGGGAGGCGGCGCACGCCTGCGTGTTGGCCGCGCTGCTGGACCTGGCCGGCGAGAAGGCACAGGCCGTCTCCGTGCCCGTCGAGCCCGAGCTGGACGAGAGCTGGGCCGAGCCCATGGCCTTCGACGGTTGCTCGACTCAGGGCCAAGCCGCACCCGGGCAACCGCAACCGATCCAGATCGTCAGGAACGCGGCGCTGGCCCCGCAGCCGGTCCGCTCGACCGCCACACCTTCGCAAGGAGCCTCGGCATGAACGCCCTGCACAACTTCCTGTTCAACGTCTACCCGTACATCTGTCTGGCGGTGTTTTTCATGGGCAGTCTGGCCCGCTTCGACCGTGACCAGTACACCTGGAAGAGCGACAGCTCGCAATTGCTGCGTTCGGGGCAATTGCGCTGGGGCAGCAACCTGTTCCACGGCGGCATCCTGTTCCTCTTCTTCGGCCACCTGTTCGGCCAGTTGACACCGCACTGGCTGTACGAGATTTTCGTCACTGCGCCACAGAAGCAGTTGTTGGCGGTGGTGGCCGGCGGCGTGGCCGGCGTCATCTGTTTTGTCGGTTTGACGCTGCTCCTGCATCGACGCCTGTTCGACCCACGCATCCGCCTCACCAGTCACCGCACCGACATCGCGATCCTCGTGATCCTGTGGCTTCAGCTGTCGATCGGCCTGGGCACCTTGCCTTCGTCACTGCACCATGTGTCCGAGCCGACGACGATGCTGCGTCTGGCGAGTTACCTGCAAGGCATCGCCACCTTCCAGCCCAATGCGGCGCTCGTGGCCGGAATCGAATGGCACTTCCAGGTGCACATGCTGCTGGGCATGACGATCTTCCTGCTCTTCCCGTTCAGCCGGCTGGTGCACGTGTGGAGCGGCTTTGCCACGGTGGCCTACCTGTTCCGCCCTTACCAGCTGGTGCGCTCGCGCCGGCTCAATGTGCCGGCTGACCAGAACCAGCCGCGGCGTGCGGGCTGAACACTCCAAGGAATTCACCATGAACCTGAACCAGTTGTCCCCTCCTCATGTCAACGGCATTGCCCTGTGCGACAGCACAGAAACACTGTCGACTGAAGAACTTCGCCAGCGTGCCTGCTCAGAACTGCTGCGCCAAGCGGCCATCGAAGCAGGGCTGCTGCCCCAGGACGACCCGGTGCCATCGGGCGGCGCCATGAGCGAAGCCGCCAGCGCTGCCATTGAGACCCTGCTCGATCGCGAATTGCTCATGCCCCAGCCGTCTGAGGAAGCTTGTCGCCGCCACCATGCAGCGCAAATCGGTCGCTATGCCGTGGGTGAACGTGTGCAAGTGCGTCACGTGCTGTTTGCCGTCACCCCCGGGGTCGACGTCAACGCCCTGCGCCAGCGCGCCGAGGGCTGCCTGCTCGACGTGCGCTGCGCCACGCCAGACGGCGAAGACCGCTTTGCGGTGGCAGCGGCGGCCACGTCGAACTGCCCCAGCGGCGCCGAGGGCGGCGCTTTAGGCTGGTTGACCAGCGATGACTGCGCGCCCGAGTTCGCACGCGAACTGTTCGGCAAGCCCGAGGTGGGCGTCTTGCCGCGCCTGGTGCACAGCCGCTTCGGTCTGCATGTGGTGGAGGTGCTGGCCCGAGAACCCGGCGTGGTGCCCGCATTCGAAACCGTGAAATCGGCCGTGGCGCAGGCGCTGCGGCAGCAGACGTTCACGACCGCGCTGCGCCAGTACCTGCAACTGCTGGCCGGGCAGGCGCAAGTGGGCGGCGTCGACCTGGAGGCTTCCGACTCGCCACTCGTGCAATGACCGTCGCCACCGGGCAGCCCCGGCTGCCCGGTATTTCAAGGATGCCCGTCGAGAGCAAAGCCATGCCGGACGAACTGCTGGAACGCTTGCAGCGCTTCCACACCGATGACTTTCCGCAGCGCCGGTCGCACTTTCGGCTGCTGGTAGACGACGGTCAACACCCGATGACACTGTTCATCGGGTGCAGCGATTCACGCCTGGTGCCATATCTGCTCACGGGCGCCGGCCCAGGCGAGTTGTTCCTGGTGCGCAACGTGGGTGCCTTCGTGCCGCCGTATGACCAAAGCCAGGGCTTTCACGGCACCGCGGCGGCGATCGAGTTTGCGGTGCTCAACCTGCAGGTGCGGCGCATCGTGGTCTGCGGCCACAGCCACTGCGGCGCCATCCTCGCGCTGTATGGTGAAGTACCAGCTGCGGCCAAGAATCTGGTTCAGTGGCTCGAACTGGGGCGCGAGGCGGCATTGCCAGTGGCCGAGCCTGGCCCCGAGGTGCTGCGTCGCACCGAACAGCGTGCGGTCGTGCTGCAACTGGAACGCCTGATGGACTACCCCATGGTGCGCGCGCGGGTCGAGGCCGGCACGTTGGCCATGCATGGCTGGCATTACGTGATCGAAGACGGCGAAGTGCATGTCTTCGACGTCGAGCGCGGCGGTTTTGTGCCTGCTGCGCAGGCCGCCAATGCCGGCACCGGGCCGTATGTGGCGCATGTGCAGCAAGACACCGCTGACGAAGAATCGACCCGACTCTGAAAGGCCCGCCATGGCCCACGCAGACCCGTCAGCCCAGTTGCACGGCCTCGCCCGTTCGGTCGAAGGGGATCAGTCCCGACAGCTCGCCGGATTTGACGGCCTCGACCATGCGCTGCAGCGCGGCGTCGATCTGGCTCTCGCTCGGAGGGCGGCCACCCGTGCCGGCCAGTGCAGCGGCAAACAGCAAGGCCCATTCCGCATCCATGGTGGCGGCTTCATCGAGCAACGCTGCAAAGTCAGCGACATCGCCCGGGTCCTTGTCCACGCACATCAAGGGCGCCAATTCGCCAGATTCACCCGCTTCGAACCGAGCCCTCTGTTCGGCTGTGGCGCCGGCAGGCAAGCTCGCACTGGCGAAAACGAGCAGCAGCCGCTGTCGCTCGGCTTGCCCGCGGGCGGCGACGAGAAGGTCATTGAAGTGACTGATTTCCATGAGCCGTAGCTTATCCGCGTTCGTCTCTGTTCCATACGAAATGCCTGGTCCCAAGAGATGCATCACATGAGCCTGGCGACTTGGTACTTGCCAATCAAGAACCTTCACATTGGGCTCGTATCCGCGAGCGGCTTGCTATTTTTCGTACGTGGCGTGGCCGTGCTGACAGGTCAGCACTGGCCGATGCGCCAGCCCTGGCGCCGGCTGAGCTATGCCATCGATACCCTGCTGTTGACTGCGGGTGTCACCCTGTGGGCGATCTTGTCTCTCGGCCCCATTCAGAACCCCTGGCTGGGAACGAAGTTGCTTCTGCTTATGCTGTACGTCGTGCTCGGCTCGTTGGCGCTCAAGCGTGCCCCGACGCCCGCGACGCGGCGAGTCAGTTTCGCAGCTGCGGTCGTGGTCTACGTGTTCATGGTTTCCGTCGCCGTGGCGCACCACCCGTCAGGACCATGGCACCTGTGGACGTCGCATGGTGGCTGAAGTCCTTCGACCGCATCGTTCGAGCCTCCAGTACAGTGCAGGCATGCCGCGTTCGTGGAGCCTTTCTGCCAAGCTGGGCGCCATCGGCTGCACCCTGTTGCTGCTGGCGCTCTCGTCTATCGGGCTGACCTTGTGGGTGACATGGCAGCTAGAAGGCGGTGCTGCCGCAGTCAACGAGGCCGGCCGGATGCGCATGCAGACATGGCGCCTGGCCCAGGCACTGGCCCGTGCGGACAGCCCGCATATTCCAAGTCTGATGGCGCAGTTCGACCAGAGTGTGAATGTCCTGCGGACCGGTGACCCGGCACGTCCGCTCTTCGTGCCTGCTGACGCGCTCTCGCAAGCGGCCTTTGCGGATGTCCAGCGTGACTGGCTGCTGCTCAAAGCCCGGTGGTCCGCACAGCCTGGGCCGACGGCAAACTTGTCCGCGCAGCAGGCCGATGCCTTCGTGACCCGTATCGACACTTTCGTCTCGGCCATAGAGCACCACCTGTCGCGCCTGACGGGAATCCTGAACGCGGTGCAGTTTGCGATGGTCGCGTTGGCCATCGGCAGTGCGATCGCCATGCTTTACTCCGCCTACCTGTTCATCTTCAATCCGCTGGCCCGCTTGCAGGCCGGGCTGGCCAAGGTGGAAGCCGGCGACCTGGGCGTGCGGGTGGAGCCTGGTGCTGCAGACGAGTTCGGCGCACTCGCGGCCGGCTTCAATCGCATGGCGCACACGCTGCTGGGTCTGTACCAGAACCTGGAATCCAAGGTGAAGGAGAAGACCGAGCGCCTGGAAGCCCAGCACGTGCGCCTGGCCGCCTTGTACGAATCTGCGGCCTTCGTGGCGCGTGCTGACACGCTCGATACCTTGGCCCAGGGCATCGCGCGACAGGTTCGCCAAGTGGCCCGGGCCGATGCCTCGGCCGTGCGCTGGTCCGACGAGTCCAACCGCAGGTACATGCTGCTCGCCTCCGATTGCCTGCCGCAGGCTGTGGTCGACGAGGAGCTGTGCATCGCCACGGGTGACTGTCTGTGCGGGCAGCCCCAGGCTACCGCCACGACACGGGTGATCCCGATCCAGCCGGAAGCTGCGTCGCCGCGGCTGGGGCACTGCGCGCGTGCCGGCTTCCAGACCATCATCAGTGTGCCTGTCAGGCTCCATGAGCGCATGTTGGGCGAGCTCAATCTGTTCTATCGCGAACCCAAGGTCTTGGCCGATGACGACCGCGCGCTGCTGGAGACCATCGCCAGCCACCTGGCCGGCGCCATCGAGGGCCTGCGCGCAGCGGCCTTGCAGCGCGAGACGGCGGTGTCGGAGGAACGCGGCTTCATCGCGCGCGAACTGCACGACTCCATCGCCCAGAGCCTGGCCTTCCTGAAGATCCAGCTCGGCCTGCTGCGCACCGACATCAAGAGCGGCGAAGCCGCGCGCATCACCAAGACCCTGGGCGAACTGGACGCTGGCGTGCACGAGAGCCTGGGCGATGTGCGCGAGTTGCTGGTCCATTTCAGAACGCGCGCCAACAGCGAAGACATTGCCCCGGCGCTGAAGTCCACGCTGCAGAAATTCGAGCACCAGACCGGCCTGGAGACCCATCTCGACATCGAAGGCGACGGGCTGCCGCTGCCCGCCGACGTTCAGGTGCAGGTGCTGCACGTGGTGCAGGAAGCCTTGTCCAACGTGCGCAAGCACGCGCAGGCACGCGCGGTGTGGGTGGAGGTGCAGCAGGCACCCCCGTGGCGCGTGGAGGTGCGCGACGATGGTTGCGGGTTCGACCCCGAGGGCGCCGGCCCTGACGAAACCCATGTCGGCCTGAGGATCATGCGCGAACGGGCCCACAAGATTGGCGCCACGGTGGAAGTGGCGTCGGTGCCAGGTTCGGGCACCTGCATCATGCTCAAGCTGCCCGAGCGGCTGGGGCTCGCCGCATGACGACAGATCAACCGACCCGCGTGCTGGTGGTCGATGACCACACCCTGTTCCGGCGCGGGCTGATTGCGCTGTTGGCCGGGGACGCCCGCTTCGAGGTGGTTGCCGAGGCGGGCGATGCCAACGAGGCGCATCAGCGCGCCGCTGCGACGCAGCCCGACGTCATCCTGTTGGACAACCACATGCCGGGCGTCAACGGCGTCGATGCGCTGCCGGGCTTCAAGGCAGCATCGCCGCAGGCCCGGGTGTTGATGTTGACGGTCAGCGAGGACGAACGTGACTTGTCCGCCGCGCTGCGCGGCGGCGCGCGGGGCTACCTGCTCAAGACGATGGACAGCGAGATGCTGGCGTCTGCCATTCAGCGCACGATGGCCGGCGAATCGGTGGTCAGCCCCGAGATGACCAGTAAGCTGGTCAATGCCTTCCAGACCGGACAGGGCGCTGCGCCGCAACCCCCGCCAGCGGTCGACAACGATCCCATCCACAGTTTGTCGCCGCGCGAACGGGAGATCCTGGCGCTTATCGCTCAAGGTGCCAGCAACAAGGAACTGGCGCGTGAGCTGGGCATCGCCGAAGCCACGGTGAAGATCCACGTGCAGCACATTCTGCGCAAGCTGAACCTGAGTTCTCGGGTGCAGGCGGCGGTGTATCTGGCCGGGCGGACAGAATGACGGCGGTCACGGCAGCACAAGCAGAGCAGGCAGATCCCTCGGCCAGCGCGGTCGCCGAGGCGTTAGACCTGCTCTCGCTGCGCTACTCGGTGGGCCCGAAGTTCCTGGCGCCGCCGGGTCCGAGCGCGGCGCAGTGGGAGCGCGCAGCCGGCCTGGCCCTGAGGGCACCGGACCATGGCGGCCTGCGCGCCTTCCGTTTCGTTGTCGTCGCTGATCGCCAGCGCCCCGCACTTTCCGAGTTGTTCGCGCGGGGTGCGGTTGAGCGCGGGCAAGATGCAGAACATGTTGAACGGGCCCGGGCACGAGCCTTCAACGGTCCGGGGCTGGCCGCGCTCGTCGCCCGGGTGCGTGATGATGTGCCGGATGTCCCGCCCCATGAGCAATGGCTGAGTGTCGGGGCCGCCTTGATGAACTTCCTCAACGCCTTGCACCTGATGGGCTTCGGCGCCAAGGCTCTCAGTGGTGCATCAGTGTCCGACCGGGCCGTAAGCACGGCCCTCTGCGCCGACGGCGAGCTGTTGGCCAGCTGGATCCTTGTCGGCCGCCCCACGCGCGCGGCGCACCCGAAGGGAGATGCCATGGCGTCATCGATCATCACGCACTGGCGAATGAATCAGACGTGAATCGTGGCAAGGCCACGCCACGCCGCGCACGCATGGCCAGACCGACGCGGTCCAGTTCGGCCGTACCCAACAAGCAGGCCGCCGCCGGCAGCGGCGCGATCTCCTCGCGCGCGAAGTGCGGCGTGTATCGCTGTAATGGCCTGGGCACATCGGCATTGGCGGGTGTAGATGCGCAAACGTCGGCTAGCAACCCTTGAACTGCCGCTTCGCTATCCAAGGCTTGGCCGGGCCTGCGCGAGTTGCCTGCGCTCTTGCTGCAAAGCACCGTCGTTCATACGCCGCTTGGTGGGTGTGGTTGCGCGGCCTGTGGTGGCGGCTTGCGGGAGACCGGCCAAGACGTCTCGGAAGTTCTTGGGGCGCGACATTCATCTTGGCCGGTAACGTTACGTCCTGAGGCAACATGACCGGCCATCCTGATTGACGATGCCTCCACGAAGTGGCCACCGCTGCCGCTCAGCTTGTAGAGCTTCTTCTGCGGCTTCGCGTTGTTGATGCGGGTGGGAGAACGGGTGTAGTTGCGGGTTCTCATGGCTGTCTCGCGTGGGTTCTGGGTCACCCTCCAGATGGAGAAATTTGGAGGTTTTTCCTCCGCGGCCCCCGGCAGAATCCCCTCCAAACTGGCGCGGTTTCGCGGTCTGCCTTGAGACAAGCCAAAATCAAGACACCTTGAATTTCACTAGAAGAATCCAGGGCTTACGGGGCGTCATGAGACGCCGTGGCGCGGGTTCACATGTGGTCGATCATCACCTGGCCGAACCCTGAGCAAGACACTTGCATGGCGCCGTCCATCAGGCGTGCCAAGTCGTAGGTCACCTTCTTGCTCAGGATCGATCGCTCCATGGCTGAAATGATCACATCGGCCGCTTCGGTCCAGCCCATGTGGCGCAACATCATCTCGGCCGACAGGATTTCCGAGCCGGGATTGACGTAGTCCTTGCCAGCGTACTTCGGCGCCGTGTCGTGGGTGGCTTCGAACATGGCCACCGAGTCACTCAGGTTGGCGCCCGGAGCAATGCCGATGCCGCCGACCTGGGCTGCCAGAGCGTCAGAGATGTAGTCGCCGTTCAAGTTCAGCGTGGCGATCACCGAGTATTCAGCTGGACGCAGCAGGATCTGCTGCAAAAAGGCGTCGGCGATCACGTCCTTGACGACGATGTCCTTGCCCGACTTCGGGTTCTTGAACTTCATCCACGGACCGCCGTCGACCAATTCGGCGCCAAATTCTTTGGCGGCCAGGTCGTAGGCCCAATCTCGGAAGCCACCCTCGGTGAACTTCATGATGTTGCCCTTGTGCACGATGGTCAGGCTGGGCTTGTCGTTGTCGATGGCGTACTGCAACGCCTTGCGCACCAGGCGCTCGGTACCTTCGATGCTGACCGGCTTGACCCCGATGCCCGAAGTGTTCGGGAAACGGATCTTCTTGATGCCCATCTCGTCCTGCAAAAACTTGATGAGCTTCTTGGCCTGGTCGGATTTGGCTTCGAATTCGATGCCAGCGTAGATGTCCTCCGAGTTCTCACGGAAGATCACCATGTTCGTCTTCTCGGGTTCCCGCACCGGGCTGGGCACACCCGTGAAGTACTGGACGGGACGCAGGCAGACATAGAGGTCCAGTTCCTGGCGCAAGGCGACGTTCAGACTGCGAATGCCACCGCCCACGGGGGTGCTCAGCGGACCCTTGATCGACACGACGCAGTCGCGCACGGCACGCAGCGTCTCTTCGGGCAGCCACACATCCGGCCCGTAGATGCGGGTGGCCTTCTCGCCGGCGTAGATCTCCATCCACTGGATCTTGCGCTGGCCACCGTAGCATTTGGCCACCGCTGCATCGACCACTTTCAGCATCACAGGGGTGATGTCCACCCCTGTGCCGTCGCCTTCGATGTAGGGGATAACGGGATGGTCGGGCACGTTCAGCGAGAAGTCCGCGTTGACGGTGATCTTCTGGCCGCCAGCAGGCACTTGGATGTGTTGATACATGGTCGTGGAATCTCGTCAAGGCTGGCAGCGGCGGCTGCAAAGGCGGGCGCGTGGCGCATTCGTCGGGTTCGCAGAAATTCTAAGTCAGCCCCCTTGTCAACCGACTGACGGTCCTGCGCGTTTCGGTGAGGCCTCCCAGTTGGAGGGGGGTTCATTCCAACTCTAGAAAGGTACCCGAGATGAACAAGCTCCTGAGCGCCCTGATCCTGTCCGCCTTCGCTTTCAGCGCACAGGCCGCCTCGCACGCCGGTGGCGCGCCGATGAAGGACGCCGCCAAGCCCGCTTCTGCCGCTGCTTCCAGCGCCAAGAAGATGGCTGAAAAGCCGATGCACGCAGCTTCCGCTGCCAAGAAGTAAATCAAGTCTTTGCTCGGGCACCGCTGGTCGGTGCGCCCGATTTCGACGCCCGGCCTTGCGCCGGGCGTCGTTTTTTCTGCTCGGGTTAACCTTCGTCAACTCCGCTCATCCCGCCCACGATGCAAACCCAAATCTCAGCGCTGCGCACTGGCACTCTCCTTTCGCTGCTGTTGGCCTGCAGCGCCGCTCTGGCGCAAGACGGCCCGCAAGGCAAGCTGTCCACCATCGACCTCACGGCCGGTATGCATGTCATCCACACCGAACTGGCTGTGACTCCCGAACAGCAGCAAGTCGGGATGATGTTCAGACGCGGCATGGGCAGCAACGACGGCATGCTCTTCGTCAACGAAGACGCCGGCGTTCGCTGCTTCTGGATGCGCAACACCCTGATCCCGCTGACCATTGCCTTCGTGGCCGAGGACGGCACCATCGTCAACATCGCCGACATGGCGCCGCGGTCCGACGAGTCGCATTGCTCGACCAAACCCGTGCGCTATGCGCTGGAAGTGCCGTTGGGGTGGTTCGCCAAGCGCGGCTTCAAAGCCGGACTCAAACTGCGCGGCGGTCCATTCGGAAAATGATCCGCCGCTGAAACGAAAAACCGGCGCACCAGGCGCCGGTTTTGCATCCAGGGCGGCTTGCGCGATCAGGCGAAGTTGGCCTCTGCAAACGACCAGTTCACCAGCTTGTCGAGAAAGGCCTCGACAAACTTCGGACGCATGTTGCGGTAGTCGATGTAGTAAGCGTGTTCCCAAACGTCAACCGTCAACAGAGCCTTGTCTGCGCCGGTCAACGGCGTGCCAGCGGCGCCAGTGTTGACGATGTCGACACTGCCGTCGGCCTTCTTCACCAGCCAAGTCCAACCCGAGCCGAAATTGCCCACGGCCGACTTGACGAAAGCTTCCTTGAAGGCGGCGTAGCTGCCCCACTTGGCGGTGATGGCCGCAGCCAGCGCGCCGGTGGGTTCACCGCCACCCTCGGGCTTCATGCAGTGCCAGAAAAAACTGTGGTTCCAGATCTGCGCGGCGTTGTTGTAGATGCCGCCGGGTGCGGCTTTCTTGACGATTTCTTCCAGGCCGAGGGCCTCAAACTCGGTGCCCTTTTGCAGATTGTTCAGATTCACGACGTAGGCGTTGTGGTGCTTGCCGTGGTGGTACTCCAGCGTTTCGCGGCTGTAGTGCGGCGCCAGGGCGTCGATGGCATACGGCAGTGCGGGCAGGGTGTGTTCCATGTGCGGATCCTCGTTGGTGTTGGTGCGTGATCAGGGGCGTGTCGGAAGCCCCGCCGATTGTAGGCAAGCCGATTCACGTTGCCGACGACAGGGGTTCCACCGAGGCGATGACTGCCTCGGCGCGGCCGTCGGACCACACCGCTCGCACAACTTGCCTCGGCTGCAAGGCCAGCGCCGAAACCACCGGCCGGCCATCGGCCGATTCCACCCAGGCGTAGCCGCGTTGCAGCACGCGGCGCGGGTCGTGGGCCTGCAGCCGGCCCGATGCGGCGTCCAAGCGCTGCTGCATGGCCTGCAACCGCACAGCCGCTGCGCGTTGCCAGCGCGCAGACAGGCGCGGCAGTTCGTCGCTGGCGCGAGCCGTCCGCGTTTGAACCGCACGCTGCATGCGACGCGACAGCTCACGCAGCTTGTCGCCCTGGCCGACCAGCGCGCGCGCCGGCTGGCCCAGCCGCAGCGCCAGGGTGTCGAGCCGCTGTGCGCCCGCTTGCAGCGTGCGTTCCAGCGTGCGCTGCAAGGCCGCCTGGCGAGCTGCCAGGGCGTCTTCCAGCTCGTCGCGGGCCGGTGCTGCCAACTCGGCCGCCGCCGTGGGCGTGGGCGCTCGCAGGTCGGCGGCAAGGTCGCACAAGGTGACGTCGGTTTCATGGCCGACGCCGCAGATCGTCGGGATGGGGCTGGCCGCCACCGCACGCACCACGCGTTCATCGTTGAAGGCCCACAGGTCTTCCAGCGAGCCGCCGCCACGCACCAGCAGCAGCGCATCGACCTCGCGGCGCTCGCCGGCCCAGCGCAGGGCTTCGGCCAAGGCCGCCGGCGCATCGGCGCCTTGCACCGGTGCCGGGTAGACGACCACGCGGATGTGCGGCGCGCGCCGTCGCAGTGTGGTCAGGACGTCGCGCAGCGCGGCTGCCGCCAACGATGTGACGACCCCCAGAGCCGCCGGAAAGGCCGGCAGTGGCCTCTTGCGGGCAGGGTCAAACAGGCCCTGCGCCTCGAGCCGTGCCCGCCGGCGCAAAAACTCTTCGTACAGCGTGCCGGCGCCCAGACGTTGCAGCGACTCGACAACCATCTGCAGTTCGCCGCGCGATTCGTAGATGCCCAGGCGACCTCGCAGTTCGACCTGCTGACCATCGGCGGGTGCGAAATCGACCAAGGATGCGGCACGTCGGAACATGGCGCAGCGCAGCAGGGCCGGCGCGCCGTCGGCGTCCTTCAGCGTGAAATAGCAATGGCCGCTGGCCGCGCGCGAAAAGCCTGACAACTCGCCACGCACGCTGACTGCGCCAAAGCGCACCGCCAGCGCGTCGCTGGTCGCCTGCAACAGCGAAGCGACACCCCAGCTCAGGCGCGCCGGCGGGGCAGCAAGAGGCTCATTCACGCGGGAAGCCCCAGTTGGCGCGGGTCCGGAACTCCACAGCCTCGCCAAACAAGGCGCGGCGCCGTGACATGGCAGTCACAATGCTGTGATCGTCTTGCAAGTGCTTGATTTGCATGAATAAACGGCTGCTCAAATATTCGACATGGCGGGGTGGATCAGCGAAAACGCGCAGTCGGCGTGTCACGCAGGGCGGTTTTTCCACATACTTATCCACATGTGGATGTGGCGGGTGCGCGGCCGGAAGCGGGCCTTTTCGGCCAGCAATAACCCTGAGCCGATCGGCCATAATCCGGCGCTTCTTGGGCGTTCCGCCCAGCAACAAGCCGCGAGAGTAAGCCTTGCTTTCAATCATACAAGCGGCCGGTTGGCCGATCTGGCCCCTGCTGCTGTGCTCCGTCGTGGCACTGGCTCTGGTCATCGAGCGCTTGGTTCACCTGCGCCCTGCGCTGGTGGCGCCGGCCAAACTGCTGGACGAGGTGATGGCCGTCACCCGTGCCAACCTGCCGGCCGGTGACGTGGTCAGCAAGCTGGCCGACAACTCTGTGCTGGGCGGCGTGCTGGCCGCCGGCTTGCGCAGCGTCATCGCCGAACCGCGCATCACCGAAAAGGCCCTGCGGCAGTCGTTCGAGAACGCCGGCCGTCAGGCCTTGCACGGGCTGGAGCGCTACCTGAACGCCCTGGGCACCATTGCTTCGGCCGCGCCGCTGTTGGGCCTTTTTGGCACCGTGGTGGGCATGATCGAGATCTTCGGCTCCCAGGCGCCTGGCGCTGGCAGCAACCCGCAGTTGCTGGCCCATGGCATTTCAGTAGCGCTTTACAACACGGCTTTCGGCTTGATGATCGCCATCCCCACGCTGATGCTCTACCGTTATTTCCGCGGCCGCGTTGACGAGTACCAGCTGACGATGGAATTGGCGGCCGAACGCATGGTGCCGCACCTAATGCGTTTTGCCGTCCGCACGCCCGCCTGATCGCAAGCCTGAAAACAAGCCCGAAACCCGCGCCATGAAGTTCAGCCGCCGCCGCGTCGACGAACCTGAGATCAATCTGATCCCCTTCATCGACGTGCTGCTGGTCGTGCTGATCTTCCTGATGCTGTCGACCACCTATTCGAAGTTCACCGAACTTCAGATCAACCTGCCGGCCGCTGAAGCCGAAAAACTGCGCGAGCGGCCGGGTGAAATCATCGTGGCTGTGTCTGCCGACGGGCGCTACGCCGTCAACCGTCAGCCCGTCGATGGCCGCAGCGTGGACCTGCTGACCATCGCGCTGGCGGCGGCAGCTGCGGGCCGGCCCGACTTGGTGGTGATCATTTCGGCAGATGCAACGACCGCGCACCAGGCCGTGGTGAACGTGCTGGACGCCGCGCGGCGGGCAGGCCTGTCGCGCCTGACCTTCGCTGCGCAGGCCGCTCCGGCCGCCGGCCGTTGACCGGCAACACGCCCAGCCCCCCGACTTTGGCGGCCCGCATCGAAACCCTGCTGCAAGGCCATTGGTGGCGCGCCCAGCCCAGCCTGCTGATGCGGCTGCTGTGGCCACTGTCGCTGGTGTACGGCGGGCTGGCCCGTCGCGCCCGCGCCCAGATCAAGCCAGAGGCTGGCCCCGCGGTGCCGGTGCTGGTGGTCGGCAACCTGGTCGTCGGCGGCGCCGGCAAGACGCCGGCGGTCATCGCCTTGGCGCAGGCTTTCCAGGCGGCGGGGCGCAGGCCGGGGGTGATTTCGCGCGGGCACGGTAGGCAAGGCGACGGCGTGTGCGCAGTCGCGGCCACCACGACCGCGCAAGACGTCGGCGACGAACCCTTGCTGATCCAGCGCCGCACCGGAGTGCCCGTGTGGGTGGGCCGCGACCGCAGCGCGGCGGCGCGTGCCCTGTGTGCGGCGCATCCCGAAGTCGACGTGCTGCTGTCCGACGACGGCCTGCAGCACCACGGCCTGGGGCGCAACGCCGAGCTGCTGGTCTTCGACGACCGGGGCATCGGGAACGGGCTGCTGCTGCCGGCTGGCCCGCTGCGTGAACCGCTGCCCGCGCGCGTCGGGCCGCATCAGCGCGTGCTCTACACCGGCCAGCGCGTCAGCGCGCCGCTGCCGGGCACACGCGGCCAGCGCACGCTCAGCCTGGCCTGGCCCTTGGCAGCCTGGCTGCAGCACGACCGCCGTGCAGCCGTCGAGTTGCAACAACTGCGCGGCAGGTCCCTCCTGGCGGTGGCCGGCCTGGCCGCGCCGCAAAAGTTCTTCGACATGCTGTTGGCCAACGGTTTGACTATCGAGACCCTGCCCTTGCCCGACCACCACGCCTACGCCACTTTGCCCTGGGCACCGGCCACGCCCGACGTGGTGACTACCGAGAAGGACGCCGTCAAGCTGAAACCGGCGACGCTGACGGGCACGCGCGTCTGGGTGCTGCCGCTAGACTTCGAACTGCCCCCGGGTCTGGCGGACGATCTGCTGACCTTGCTTCCCGTACCGCAACGCTAGACACCTCCGCCATGAGCCTGGACCACCGCCTGATCGAACTGCTCGTCTGCCCGGTCTGCAAGGGCCCGCTGGAAATGCGCCGCAACACCGAACAAGCGCCGACCGACTTGGTCTGCCCGGCCGACCGGTTGGCCTTTCCGATACGCGACGGCATCCCCGTGATGCTGGAGACGGAAGCTCAGCCGCTGGACGGCCCCGCGCCGGCGCCCTGACCGCGTGCCCGTGGGCTACACCGTCTTGATCCCCGCACGGCTGGCCTCAACACGCCTGCCGAACAAACCTCTGGCCGACATCGCCGGCAAGCCGATGGTGGTGCGCGTGGCCGAACAGGCCGCCCTGGCCGGCGCCGACCGTGTGGTCGTTGCCGCCGACCATGTGTCCATCGTTGACGCCTGCGCCGCCCACGGCATCGCGGCGCTGCTGACCCGCCTGGACCACGCCAGCGGCAGCGACCGCCTGGCCGAGGCCTGCGAACGACTCGGCCTGCAGGGCGACGACGCGGTGGTGAACGTGCAGGGCGATGAACCGCTGATCGAGCCCGCGCTGATCGCCCGCTGCGCGGCCCTGCTGGATGAGCGACGCGACTGCGTGATGAGCACCGTGGCTCACCCCATCGACAACCTCGGCGACTACCTCAACCCGAATGTGGTGAAGGTCGTGCTGGACGCCGCCGGCCGTGCGCTGTTGTTTTCACGTGCACCCTTGCCGTGGTGGCGCGATGGCCACGTCCACGAACAAGCCATCATCGCCCTGCCCCCAGCGCCCGGCGCGTTGCGCCACGTGGGCCTCTACGGCTACCGGGCTGGGTTCTTGCGCCGCTTCCCGGCTTTGCCCCCCTCTCCGCTTGAACAATGCGAAGCGTTGGAGCAGTTGCGGGTGCTCTGGCATGGCGAGCGCATCGCCGTTCATGTGGCCGCGCAGGCCGGTGGCCCAGGCGTGGACACACCCGAAGATTTGGCCCGTATACGGGCCCTTTTTGGGGCGGCAAAGCTGTCAGCTTGACGCACGGTAGCGCGTGATATTCTCAATTCGAGACAAGGCACAGGCGTGAATTCGGTCACGACCTGGACCAGCTAAAACAAACTTTCGAGGAACTCGATGCGACTGATCCTCCTGGGTGCGCCTGGCGCCGGTAAAGGCACGCAAGCCACCTTCATCTGCAAGCGCTACGGCATCCCGCAGATTTCCACGGGCGACATGTTGCGCGCGGCTGTCAAAGCCGGCACTCCCATGGGTGTGGAGGCCAAGAAAGTCATGGACGCTGGTGGCCTGGTCAGCGACGACATCATCATCGGACTGGTCAAGGAACGCATCACCCAGCCTGACTGCAGGGGCGGTTTTCTCTTCGACGGTTTCCCCCGCACCATTCCGCAGGCCGACGCGATGAAAGCGGCCGGCGTCAAGCTCGATGTGGTGCTGGAAATCGACGTGCCCCATGCCGCCATCGTCGAACGCATGAGTGGCCGCCGGGTGCATGTGGCGTCGGGCCGCAGCTACCACCTGATCTTCAACCCGCCCAAAGTGGCAGGCCTCGATGACGTGACGGGTGAGCCCCTGATCCAGCGCGACGACGACAAGGAAGAAACCGTGTTGAAGCGCCTGGACGTCTACCAGCGCCAGACCAGCCCGTTGATTGACTACTACGGCAACTGGGCTGCCACCGGCGACACTGACGCACCGCGCTATGCCAAGGTCAGTGGCACCGGCAGCGTCGACGAAATCACCGGCCGCGTGATGGACGCGCTCGGCACCTGAACCCCGAAAGAACATCCGCCATGGATATCGCAAACAAGGTTTTCATCGTGACCGGCGGCGCTTCGGGACTGGGTGAAGGCTCTGCACGCATGCTGGCCGCCAACGGCGCCACGGTCGTCATCGCCGACCTGCAGGTCGAACGCGGCACGGCCATCGCGGCCGAGATCGGCGGCGCCTTCGTCAAGTGCGACGTCAGCCAAGAGGCAGACGGCCAGGCTGCGGTTGCCGCCGCCGTGGGCCTGGGCAAACTGATGGGCCTGGTCAATTGCGCCGGTATCGCACCTGCGGTGAAGACCGTCGGCAAGGATGGTGCCCACCCGCTGGCGGTGTTCAGCAAGACCATCACTGTGAACCTCATCGGCTCTTTCAACATGATCCGGCTGTGCGCCGAAGCCATGTCCAAGAACGAGCCTGAAGCCACCGGCGAACGCGGCGTGCTGATCAGCACCGCCAGCGTGGCCGCTTACGACGGACAGATGGGCCAAGCCGCTTATTCGGCCAGCAAAGGTGGCGTGGTGGGTATGACCTTGCCGATCGCGCGCGATCTGGCTCGCAACGGCATCCGCAACATGACCATCGCACCGGGCATCTTCGGCACACCGATGATGTTCGGCATGCCGCAAGCCGTGCAAGATGCACTGGCTGCCAGCGTGCCCTTCCCCAGCCGCTTGGGCACGCCGCAGGACTACGCCAAGCTGGTCAGGCACATCGTCGAGAACGATATGCTGAACGGTGAAGTGATACGGCTGGACGGGGCCATCCGGCTCGCGCCGAAGTGAAATGATGTTTCTGGGCGCCCTGGGAAGGGCTGCCCTGCCTGCGGCGGTATCAGGGCCCTGTACCAGAGTTGCGTGTGGCGCCGCGTGCCGCGCCTTGCACAGCCTCTGGATCGACGACCAGCACATTGCTGGGTTTATTGGCCTTCTTCGGCAGGTTCGAGCCCGTCTGGTTGTCCGAACGCTCGTAGATCGGCGCGCGAGCAGTTGTGCCCGTGCCCGGAACGGGATCCGCACTGGCGCAGCCCGCCAAGGCCAGTGTCACGGTGGCCAAGCACAGGCCGGCAGCCAACACGGGCCGCGCGGGTCGAGCGAGGGCAACTGGGTTCTTCTGCATATTCGACTTTGCTGAAAAAAGTGAAAAAGCCGCACGGGCCAACAGGGCCCGTGCGGCTGACAAGCCGGTCGTTACGCGTCAGCGATCAGAAGAACTTGTAGCCCACCCGCGCGTAGTAGGCGCGGCCCAGCGGGTTGGCGTAGGACGCGTCGTAACCGGTCTGGAAGTTGAGCTCGTTGCGCGAAGCTGGCGGCTTGGTGTCTGCCAGGTTCTTCACGCCCAGCACGATGCTGAGGTTCTTGATGCCCTTCCAGCCCACTTGCGCGTCGAACGTCGAGAACGCAGCCACTTCACGCGACGCCGGGTAGGTCGTGCCGTTGACCGCATCCGGGTTGGTGTAGTCGCCGTAGGCGGCCGTGTAGTTGTTCGTGACCGAACCACTCCACGGACCATTGCTGTACGACAGCGTCAGCGACTGGCGATAACGCGGTGCAGCGCCGAAGTCCTTGAAGGTACCCAGGTCAGACACCGACGCTTCGCCGAAGTTCTGGTAGCCGTGCTTGGTGTACAGCGTGCCGTCCAGATTCAGGCCGAACGTGCCCACGGACGCCATCCGCAGCTTGTACTGGAGGTTGAAGTCCAGACCCGCGGCGAAGAACTTGGCCGTGTTGTCGTAAGGCAGGTAGATGTAGGCAATGGGGAAGTCAGGGTTCGTGCTGCCCTTGATCGCACCCGTCTGCTTGCCGTCGTCAAACCAGCCACCCGCGAAGGCCCCTGTCGGGTTGTAGCGGTAGATGAAGTCCTTGTAGGCGGTGGGATTGCTCAACACCTGGATTTCAGACTTGGCGGCAATGGCGTCCTTGATCTTCACGTCGAAGTAGTCGACCGCGATGCTCAAGTCGGCGATGGGCGAGAACACGATACCGAGCGACATCTGGTCTGACTTCTCGGGCTTCAACGCGGTGTTGCCCGAAGACGCCGCGCTCAACTGAACCGCGCATTCGTCCTGGATGGCACCCACCGGGTTGACCGTGGTCGTGATGGGCTTGCCGCCCGGGCAACGGATCGGGTCGCTCCAGTTGGCACCGGTGTTGTTGCCCGAGGTGAAGGGCCGCAGGTTTTCATACAAGGTCGGTGCGCGGTAGCCCTGGCCGATGGAGCCGCGGACCAGCAAGTCCTTCGTCGGGCGGAAAGAAAGGCTGGCCTTGGGGCTGAGGTTGTTGAACGAAGTGCCGAAGCCGTTCTTGTAGTCGTCGTAACGTGCCGCGACGTTCAAATCCAGGCCCTTGATGATGGGCACTTCGATTTCCGTGAACAGACCGTAGACCTTGCGGTCGCCGGTCACGCTGGGGATCGGGCCGGCACCGCCGACCTGGTCGCCACTGGCCAGCACGTCGTAGGAAGTCTGGTCGAGCTTTTCGGTGCGGATGGAACCGCCCAGCGCCAAGCCGACACCGCCTGCGGGCAGCTTGAAGATTTCGCGCGAAGCACGGAAATCGATCTCGGTGGACTTGGACGTGGCCGACTGCTCCAGACCCGACAACTGCGCGCTCAGCAGCTTCGCCAGGCTGGCAGCGTCTTGCGAACCGAAGACATTGATTTCACCGGCATTCACCAGCGGTGTCAGCTTGGCATAGCTGAACTGGCCAGGGCCAAAGGAGATGTCGCCCTTGTTGGTGGACGTGGTCAGCGCCGTCTTGTAGTCCCAACCCGCGACCGTGCCTTCCGCGCCGATGACGATGCGGTTGGTTGTCGTTTCGGTGATGTCGGTGCGGCCGCCGCCGGCCACCGTGCGCCAGGTGCCGCTCATTGGGCCAGTGGGGGTGACCGTGATGTCGGCGGTCAGTGTCTCGGCAGAGGTCGCGACACGGCCGCCAGGGAAGGTGTAGCCCGGTTGCACCACGGTGCCCTTGGGCACGATGAAGCTCTTCGGGTAGAAGCGGCCGGCAGCCGGGTAGGTCATGTTGATGGTGTAAGGCGCTGGCGAATAGCTGGCCGTGTTCGAGCCCTTCACATACACGGCTTCGGCAAACAACTGGTGGTCATTGCCCAGCGCCAGCGTGCCGCGGGCCACGATGTTGTCGTAGCTCTGCTTCGGAATCAGGTCGATGTACTGGACGTAGTCGGTGCCGCAAGTGGTGGCACTGACCACCACCAAGGCGAACTCGGGGTTCGCGCAACCGTTGTAGCGGTTGGGGTTGATGGTCGGGGCGACCTTGTTGCCGAAGCCGCCGTAGCCGTTGCCCAACGTGTCAGTGAAGTTGAAGTTCGGGATGCCGTTGCGCGGCGATGCCTTGTTGATGCCCAGTTCAGGCACCCGGGCTGAGGCGGCGAAAGGGCGGTCCTTGGCCTTCAGCACGTCGTCGCGCTCGCTGAACGCGCTGACCAGCACATTGAAGCCTTGCGTGGACAGGTCGCCGAAGCCGCCGGTGATGCTCACCGTGCGCGAATCGCCACCCTTGTGCTGGGGTTTGGAGGCCGAGAAGCTGCCTTCCAGACCCTGGTAGTCCTTCTTCAGGATGAAGTTGATCACGCCGGCGACGGCGTCGGCGCCATAGACGGCAGAAGCGCCGTCGCGCAGCACTTCGACGCGTTCAACGGCGGCCAGCGGGATGGAGTTCAGATCGACCGGCGAATTGCCGAAAGCGTAGTTGGCGATACGGCGGCCGTTCAGCAGCACAAGGGTGTACTTCGAGGCCAGACCGCGCAAGGCTGCGGTAGAGGCCACGCCCGTGGCGCCCACGTTGTTGGCAACCACACCGCCACCGAAGTTCGACGGAATCAGGTTGACCAAGTCTTGTGCCGTGGTGGCGCCTGTCCGCTCGATGTCGGCCCGGTTGATGATCGTCACCGGCAGCGCAGTTTCCGCATCAACCCGCTTGATCGACGAGCCGGTGATTTCAATGCGTTCGGCTGTCTGCGCGACTGCAGGCAAAGCCCCCAGTGCAAGGCCGCCGCCGAAAGCGATGACCAAGCCGCTGCAAAGTTTTGTTTTCTTGAACATGTACTCACTCCTGTAGGAAAGATGATCGGCAATCACGGCCGCGTGGCAAGCCGTGTTCCCGCCGCGCCAAGGATCGCTGTCTCGTGTGCGAGACGTTGGAAGCTCATTGTCATTGCGCGGGTATGTACTGAGCTACGGGGAAACCCACGCCGAAGCGCACGGTGAGGACGGCTGTCAGCCCACCTTGCGCGACATTGCCACCCATATCCCTGTAACAACATGGGTTTAGCGCGTTTGAGGCGGGGCAAAGTCCCGTTTCGGCACAACAAATGTTTACGGGCGTAGGCCTCCTTGGCTGTTGGTGCCAGGCAACAGTGGCGACCACGTCAGCGCCGGGGTCGTCACTTGGCCCCCGCGCCCGTTGTTTGTGCTGCCGCTCGATGCCTGGTTGTTGCCAGCCGAACCCAGCGCGACAGATCGGTGCGCGGGTGGGCGCCGCCCGCTGGTGTACCGAAGCACCGCGCGACGCGCCTAAACTGAGCCGCCATCCACCCGCGCTGGACGCTCCACGTGCCACCTGAAATCACCACTCCGATTGCTTCTCTTCTGCAACGCGGCCAGCACGCACGCCAAGCCGGTCAGTTCGCAGCCGCGCAAATGGCTTGTGCGGAGGTTTTGACACTGCAGCCCGAGCACCCCGACGCCCTGCAACTCTTGGGCGAACTGGCACAAGCGCAAGGCCAGTTGGGCCAGGCAGAAGGCTTGTTGCAGCGTGCCCTGCAAACTGAACCGCAGCGCGCCGCAACGTGGTACCGACTGGGCGACATCCAGGACGATCAGCGGCGCTGGGCCGACGCCGAAGCCAGCTTCCGCCGGGCGGTGGAACTGGACCCTGAGCATGTTGCGGCCCACTACAGCCGTGCGCGCGTGCTGCACACTTTGGGGCAAGCCGATTCGGCCGCAGCCAGCGTGGCAATGGCCTTGAGTCTGCGGCCGGCAGCCCCGGTCTTGCTTGCGCAGATCCTGCAATTGCAAGCGCTGTTGCATGACGAGGCCGGCCATCTGGATGTCGCGCTTGTCACGTTGGACCAAGCCTTGCTAGCCGCACCTCAACGTGTCGCCCTGCACCACAACCGTGGTGTGTTGCTGCAGCGCTTGGCCCGCCCCAGCGACGCCTTGGCGGCGCACGACCGCGCGCTGGCACTCGGCTTGGTGGCCGCCGATGCCCACTACAACCGGGGCAACAGCCTGCAAAGCCTGGGGCGGTCGGATGAGGCGATGCTGGCCTACCAAGCCGCGTTGCGGCTGGACCCACAACATGGCCTGGCCCTTTACGACAGCGCGCGCCTGCGTTGGCGCCAGGGCGAAGCGGACTTCACCGTCGATCTGGACGCAGCAGCCGCAGCCGCACCGGGGTCCGCTGTGCCGCTGGGCATCAAGGGCCGCCTGCTGTTGCGCGCCGAACGCTACGAAGACGCCGCCGCAGCCTTCGGCCAAGCCGCTGCGCTGGCCGACACGGTGCCCGGCTATTTCGACGGCCTGGGGCAGGCCCTGAGTCGGCTCGGGCGTTTCGACACGGCCTTGGCTGCGCACCGGCGCGCGGTGGCACTGGCACCGCAGCAGGCCGGTGGCCACATCAGCCACGCCACCAGCTTGCTGCAGGCCGGCCAGACGGCCTTGGCCGTTGGCGCAGCGGAAACAGCCGTGCGTCTGGACCCGCTGGACCAGCAGGCCTGGGCGACGCTGGGTCTGGCCTGGCGCGCCACCGGCCACCCCGCCGAGGCTTGGCTGCACGACTACGCACAGCACGTGCAAGCTTTTGACTTGCCGCCGCCTGAAGGCTGGTCCGACATGACCAGCTTCAATCTGGCCTTGGCCGCCGCACTGGAGGCGATGCACATCGACGCACAGGCGCCCGTTGACCAGACCTTGCGCCATGGCAGTCAAACCATGGACAACATCTTCGATCAAGCGCACCCGCTCGTGATGCAGCTGAAAGGCCGGATTGCGCAAGCGGTGGACCGCTACATCGCGCACCTGGACAGCTTGCCTGCCGACGAAAGCCACCCGCTGCTCGGCCGCACCTCGCCGCGCTGGCGTTACACCGATTCCTGGTCCTCACGGCTGCGCAGCAGCGGCTTTCACACCAACCACGTGCATACACACGGCTGGATTAGCTCGTGCTATTACGTCGCGCTGCCGCCCGTCATGACGCAGGGCGAAGGATCCGATGGGCGGCGCGATGGCTGGATATCGTTCGGCGCACCGGATATCGCGGTGCCCGGCTGCGATCTCAGCGCCAGGTTGCACGTGCGCCCGCAGGTCGGCCGCCTGGTTCTGTTTCCGTCCTGCATGTGGCATGGCACCCTGCCCTTCACCGACACACTGCCCCGGCTGACGATCGCTTTCGACGTGGTGCCGCTGGACTGATCCTGGGTTTGGGTTTTCAGTTTGTGTGAACCAAAAAAACGGGCCCCGAAGGGCCCGTTTTTGACTGACCTGATGCCCTTGCGGGATCAGAAGGTCGCGGTGGCAGTCATCGTGAAGCGACGGCCGATCACGTC
>JBBQAI010000081.1:0-19154 GCA_038316205.1 Burkholderiales bacterium | reverse complement strand
GTCCATCGGCACCTGGTCGATCATGTCCACCACCTTGGCCAGCAACGCGGGCGTGGGGATGGTGAAGCGGGCGTCCTTCATGTGGTGGGCGAAGGTGCTGCCGTCGCCGCCGCTGTTGCCAACACCCGTGCGCATGAAGGGAAACACATGCTCGCCCACCACGGTAAACATCTCGGCCGGGGCAAAGTTCTTGAAGCGCGACCAGCGCAGGTCCTGGTAGTCGCGGCCCTTGGCATCATTGCCCGGCGGGTAGACGCGGCGCTCGATCGGCTTGCCCAGGCGGATGGCCTTGTTTTCTTCCAGCGTGTGCAGGTCGTCGAGCCGACGCTGGAACAGCAGGTAGGTGATCTGCTCGATGACCTCGATGGGGTTGGCAATGCCGCCGGACCAGAAGGCGTTCCAAATGGCATCGACCTGGCTGCGGAGTTCGCCTGTGAGCATGGTGGGGTTTTGTCCGGGTCAGGTGAAAGCTTCCAGCGGCGGCGGATGGATCGCCTTCGGATCGGCTGGCATATCGGAGTTGTTCAACGCGTCCAGGGTCAAAGGATAGGGGCAGTCTTGATACTTCCCGGGAACCCTGCGCGGTATTCATGAGGTTGCCATCCTGCGAGCGACTGACGTCTGGGACTGCGGCTCCGGTCAAGTCGCCGAATGCGCAGCTCAACGTCGCGCTTTCGGCTGCCCCTGTCGCGCCCCTTCGGCGTTGTCTCAGGGCTCGTCCCCGGTTGTTCCCGTGCCCACTTCTGCATCTCACGCGTACGACCGATCCTTCGGTGCGATCGACTCATCGCGATCGCTGCGACAGTCGCCCTAGAAAGTTCCGGACGCGCGGCTCCATCGTCAGCGCCCAGCATGCTCGCGAGGTGGCCGTTGCGGTCATGTGATTCGTTTTGCCAGCCGCTGCTACGGCGCAATAAGTTTGTTCACGGGGGCGATCGCCAACCCGGAACTCTGCGGACCCTATGGACGGGCACGATGAGTGACCTCGCGCCCGTGACGACGGTGATCGAAGGCGTCGTGCTATCCATCGATGCGGTTTACGCACAGCGCAACCCTCAACTGCCACCGGTGCTCCCGGTCGTGCCAGCCTAGAACGTCCGGTTGGGAGCGGTTGGTTTCACGAGTCGACCGAACGCTGTGGATCGGATGCGGATGGCGGTGAGCCATCACCACCCCCGTCACCGACCCCGCCGAACGCCTGCAAGTGGGCCAAGGCTCCATCCGGTGACCCCAGAAACGACAAAGGCCCACCGCTTTCACGATGAGCCTTCGAAGAGATCTTGGTGGCCTGGGGCGGAATCGAACCACCGACACGCGGATTTTCAATCCGCTGCTCTACCAACTGAGCTACCAGGCCGTACAGAGCCCGTCAGTATAGCGGGAAGGCGGTCAGCCGCCGCCACGGCGGTTGCGGGACAAGTCCACGCCCAACTGCTTGAGCTTGCGGTACAGGTGGGTGCGTTCCAGGCCGGTTTTCTCGGCCACGCGGGTCATGCTGCCGCCTTCCTTGACCAGATGGAACTCGAAGTAGCTTTTCTCGAAAGCATCGCGGGCTTCGCGCAGCGGGCGGTCGAGGTCGAAGCTTTGTTCGGCGCGCGGGCCGTCGCTGGGCGCTGCGGCGGCCAGGGTGCTGATGTGGTGGGTGTGCGGGTGCAACTCGCCAAGGCTCAGCAACTCGGTGCGCGGGTTGTTCAGCGCGGCGGCCAGGCGTTGCGCGGGCTTGACCAGGGCCTGCTCCACCGCGCGCAGCAGCTTTTGCAGCGTGATCGGTTTTTCCAGGAAGGCGCTGGCACCGTACTTGGTGGCTTCGACCGCCGTGTCGATGGTGCCGTGGCCGCTCATCATGATCACCGGCATCGACAACTGCCCGCTGGCCGACCATTCCTTCAGCAGCGTGACGCCGTCCACATCGGGCATCCAGATGTCGAGCAGCACCAGGTCTGGCCGCAGCGATTCGCGGATCAGGCGCGCCTGTGCGGCGTTCTCGGCCAGTTCGACCGTGTGCCCTTCATCGGCGAGGATCTCGGACAGCAGGGCGCGTATGCCCAACTCGTCGTCGACTACCAAAATAGTTGCCATCGGTTCAGGGCCTGTTGCTTAGGTCTTGCTCACAGCCGGAGCAGCGGCAAAGTTTGAAAATGATAGCGAAACGCGGGCCCCGGTCACCGGGCCGTCGGTTTCGTCACCGGCATGGACGTTGGCCGCGCGCAGCCGGGCACCGTGTTCGTCGGCAATCTTCTTCACCACCGCCAGGCCCAGGCCCGTGCCTTTGGTCTTGGTGGTGACGTATGGCTCGAAGGCGCGCTTCAGCACTTTGTCGGCAAACCCCGGCCCATTGTCGATGACCGTCAGCCGCACGGCGCGCAATTCGCCGTGCTCGCCGCGTGCGACGGAGGTGATCAGTTCGACCTGACCGTCGGGCCTGTCGGTCACCGCGTCCAGGCTGTTCTGGACCAGGTTGTGGATGACCTGCCGCAACTGCGTCGCGTCGCCCTGAATCAGCGGCAAGTCGGCCGCCAGCACGCCGCGCAGCAGGCCGTTGTCCTGCGCCTGGCCGTACAGGCCCAGCACCTCGCCGGCCAGCGCATTCAGGTCCAGCGGCTTCATGTCGGCGGCGGGCAGGCGGGCGTAGTCGCGGAATTCATTCACCAGGGTCTGCATCGCCTGCACCTGGTTGACGATGGTGTTCACCGAGCGCGCCAGCAGTGCCTGGTCAGCGCCTTCCAACTTGCTGGCCAGGCGGTGCTGCAGGCGTTCGGCCGACAGCATGATGGGCGTGAGCGGGTTCTTGATTTCGTGCGCCAGCCGGCGCGCCACTTCGGCCCAGGCGGCGCTGCGCTGGGCGGACACCACCTCGGTGATGTCGTCGAAAACCATCAGCCGCGATTCACCCGGCAAGGTAGCGCCGCGCACCAGCAAGGTCAGCGTGGTGCCGTCGCCGCCGCGCTTCAGGTCGAAGCTTTCCTGCCACTGGTCGCGCTCGCCAGCCTCGGGGCTGGTGGCCAGCAGTTCGAAGCGCTGTTCGACGCCAGTGGCCAGCTCTTCCAGGTCGGGCAGTTCCGACAGCCGCTTCCCGCGCGCGCTGGCCAGCGGACGCTGCAGGATGCGCGTGGCGCCGGGGTTGACGGTGTCGATGCGGCCTTCGCGGTCGAAGACGATGACGCCGGAGGTCAGCGTGTCCAGGATGGTCTGCAGCCGCGTGCGCGCGCCTTCCAGCTGGCCGATGCCGCGCTGCACCTCTTCGCGGGCGTCGGCCACCTGCGCGGTCATGGCGGCGAAGCTGCGCGTCAGGCCACCCAGCTCATCGCCACTGGCGAACACCGGTTTGGCGGTCAGGTCGCCGGCGGCCACCTGGCGCACGCCGTCGGCCAGCAGCAGCAGCGGTTTGGCCAGTTGATTGCCCAGCACGATGGCCAGCAGCACGGCCGCAAACACCGCCAGGATCAAGGCCAGCGTCAGCGTGCCCACGTACATGCGGCGCAGGCTGGTCTTGGCCAGCGCGCGCTGTTGGTATTCGCTGTAGGCCGCCTCCACGGCCAGCGCGTTGGTGGCCAGCGCGCGCGGCAGCGGTTGCACCACCATCAGGTAGCGCTCTTCGCTGGCGCCCAACACGATGGCGGCGCGGGGCACGCGGGCCAGCGCGCGCAGCCGCGGTCCGGCATTGCCCGGCTTCAGCGATTCTTCGTCCAGCCCTTCCACCACGCTGGCCACGCCGCTCTGGCGGGCCAGCCGCATCAGCGTGGACGCCGGCCGCTCGGGCGGTCCGGCCGCAGCGCCGCCACCGGCCATGTAGAGCACCTGGCCGGTGGGGCCGACGAGGCTGGCCTCGCTGGCGCCGATCTGCTCGCGCAGGCGTTCCAGCGTCAGCGGGGCCACGGCCAGGCCGGCGTCGGCCAGGCGTTCGGCGGCGAAGCGGGTCTTGCCGACCAGGTCGGTGGTCAACGATTCCAGCGTGCCCTTGCCCAAGGCCAGGCCGGCGTCCAGGGCGTTGGCCACGCCTTCGTCGAACCAGGCCGAAATACTGCGGCTGGCGAACTGGTAAGACACGGTGTAGATCACCAGGCCCGGCAACAGCCCGACCAGCGCCAGGATGCCCGCCAGCTTGATCAGCAATTTGCTGCCGAACTTGCCGCGCCGCACCCGCACCGCCAAGCGCGCGGCCACGATGACCACCACCAGCGCCAGCAGCACCGCCACCGCCACATTGACCCAGAACAGCCAGACGAAATGGCGTTCGTAAAAGCCGCCGCCCTGGGTGCTGAACGAGGCCACGAAGGCCAACACCAGCGCTGCGCCCGTGGCGGCCAGGCTGGCGACGACCCAGCCCCAACGCGCAGACGTTGTCATGGACCGAGCTGAACCTTCAGCACCCGCGAAATGCCCACGGCCCAATCACCCTGGCCGCCCAGACCCAACTGCATCGGCCCGGGCAATTGCGTGGTGTCCAGGCGGTAGTTGAATTCGACGGTGTAGGCCTTGTCGGTGTCGATCTGGCCCAGGTCGGCCAGGCGCCAGCCGGAACTGCTGGACGCGGCGGTCAGGGCGTCAGCCAGGCTGGCATAGCTTTGGTTCAGGCCGCCCAGGCCGACGCGCCAGGCGCCGGTCAGCGGTTGATAGGCCACGCGCCAGGAACGGCTCAGGCGCGAGACGCGCTCGTCGCGCCAGTACCAGCGGCCGCGCAGCAACTGCGCTTCGGCGACGAAGTAGATCGGCACGCCGTTGCGCAGCGCGTCTTCCACCGCCTTGGGCAGGGTCACGCGGGCGACGAATTCGAGGTTCAGGCCGCCTTCGCCCCGGCTGGTCTTCAGCGTCGCCAGTTCGACGCCCTGGGCGCGGGCTGCCGTGGCCGGCAGCAGGCCCAGGAACAAGCACGGCGCGAGGCACACGCAACACCACAGCAGCGCCGAAAGCAGGCCCTGCGTGATGTGGCGGCGGACCGGCTGGGCGGGCATGGCGGGATGGTGCTGTGCGTTTAAGTTTTGCGGATCAGCGCGTAGAAGAAGCCGTCCTGCAGCACCGCGCCGCGGCCGTACAGCCCTGAGGGCTCATTGTCGGGCAGCGGCAGCAGGTGGCCGGGCGACTGGGGCTCCAGCCGGGCTGTGCCGGGGGGCAGGCGTTGCAAAAATGCGTCGATCTGCTGCTGACCTTCGGCCGGAAAGATGGAACAGGTCGCGTACAGCAGCCGCCCGCCGTGTGCCAACAGCGGCCACAGGCTGTCCAGCATCTCGGCCTGGATGCGCGACAGTGCGGTGATGTCGTCGGCGCGGCGCAGCCAGCGCACGTCGGGGTGGCGTCGCACGATGCCGCTGGCCGTGCAGGGCGCGTCCAGCAGAACAGCGTCGAAGGGCCGGCCGTCCCACCAGCCGCGCGGGTCGCGCGCGTCGCCGGCTTTCAGCTCGGCCTGCAGGCCCAGGCGGTTCAGGCCGTCCTGCACGCGGGCCAGGCGCTGCGGGTCGCTGTCCAGGGCCAGCAGGTCCAGGTCGGCCAGTTCCAGCAGATGGGCGGTCTTGCCGCCGGGGGCGGCGCAGGCGTCCAGCACGCGGGCTCGGGGTTTCAAGTCGGCGCCGTTGAGCAGGAGGTGGGCGGCGCGCTGCGCCGAAGCGTCCTGCACCGAGACCTCGCCGTTGGCGAACCCCGGCAACTGGTTGACCGGGCAGGGCGCGGCCAGCACAACGGCCTGGCCTCCCCAGATCGACTCGCCCGGCGGATCGGCCAGCAGCGTGGCCGCGCGCCCTAAAGCGGCCAGGCCGTGGACGTAAGCCAGCCCCGTGCCGCGCCGCGCGTTCACGCGCAGCGTCATCGGTGGGTGCTGGTTGGCGGCCAGCAGCAGCGGGCCCCAGCAGGCCGGCCAGTCGCGCTTGACGCGTTCTATCCACCACAGCGGGTGGTTGTAGGCGCCCATCGGCGTGTGGCGCACGGCCTCGACGATGGCTTCGCGTTCCCGCAGGAAGCGGCGCAGCACGGCGTTGATGAAGCCAGCCGCCGCCGGGGTGCGCTGGCGCACGGCCGTGACGGCCTGGTCAACCAGGGTGTGATCGGCGTAGGGCGGGGCGTCGTTGTTCGGGCCGGCCGGCCACAGCAGGGCCAGCGAGGTGACCAGCAGCGCGTCCACCGTGGGCGGCGGCGTCTTGGGCGCCAGCAGCGCGCGGGTCTCAGTGGCGCTGCCCAGCCAGCGCAGCGTGTGGAAGCTGAGTGCTTGCACGCCAGGGCGCATCTCGCTGGGCAGGCGCGCCAGCACGTCGGTCAGCGAACGCCCGTTGCGCACGGCCTGCACGGCCTCTGCCGTGTGGTCCAGCAGGCGGTGCAGGGCCGGTGAGGGCAAGGATGGCGTGGAAGGAAAGGCCCCGGTCATCGGGGCAGTCTAGCCGGGGCTCAACGCGGCTCCTGTGGCCCGGCGCACAATCAGGTCCCCGCGTCACACACCCCACGCATGGCCCGTAACAGCATGACATCCCCTGAAGCCAGCAAGCGCATCTTCCGCAGCGAAGAGGAACTGGCCGCCCTGCCGGCCAGCGAACGCATCCGCTACCGCCTGATGCAGGCCGAGCGCCGCTACCACGCCAACGACAACATCGCGGCCTACGTGCGCGACGGCGAACTCACCGAGCTGAAGGCCGAAGTGCAGGCCAAGATGCAGCAGGTGCTGGAAGCGCTGGTCATCGACACCGTCAGCGACCACAACACCAACGAGACGGCCAAACGGGTGGCCAAGATGTACATCGAAGAGGTCTTCCGGGGCCGCTACGTGCCCATCCCGGCGGTGACCGAGTTCCCCAACATTTCGCGCCTGAACGAGTTGATGATCGTCGGGCCCATCACCGTGCGCAGCGCCTGCAGCCACCACATGTGCCCGATCTTCGGCAAGGTCTGGATCGGCATCCTGCCCAACGAGCACAGCAACCTCATCGGCCTGAGCAAATACGCGCGCATCGCAGACTGGATCATGAGCCGCCCGCAGATCCAGGAAGAGGCCGTGACCATGCTGGCCAATGAATTGCAAGAGCGCGTGCGCCCTGACGGCCTGGCCCTGGTGATGGAAGCCGACCACTTCTGCATGCACTGGCGCGGCGTGAAGGACAACGACTCGGCGATGGTCAACAGCGTGATGCGCGGTGCGTTCTTGAAAGACGCCAACCTGCGCCGCGAGTTCCTGTCGCTGCTGTCCCGCAAATCATCCAGTTGAAGTTGAAGGAAATACCGTGCTCGTCAGACTCATGTATGCCAGCCGCGCCGTGCTGCCCGTTGACCAGGACGCGCTGCTCGCCATCCTGCGCAAGAGCAAGGCCAACAACCCGGCTCAAGGCGTGACGGGCGTGTTGTGCTTCAGCGAAGGCATCTTCCTGCAGGTGCTGGAAGGCGGCCGTACGGCGGTCAACCAGCTCTACAACCACATTGCCCGCGACCCGCGCCACACCGACGTGGAACTGCTGTGCTACGAAGAAATCGGCGAACGCCATTTCGCCGGTTGGAGCATGGGCCAGGTCAATATGTCGCGCCTGAACCCCGGGCTGCTGCTGAAGTATTCCGAGCGCCCGACGCTGGACCCGTATGCCGTATCGGGTCACGTCTCGATGGCACTGTTCCAGGAACTGATGGCCACCGCGTCCATCGTCGGCCAGGCTTGATCGACAGCGGCCTGGCGGCGCCGGGCTAGATCCGTCCGGCCGGGCCGAAGCGGAACATCGGCACCAGCAGCCGCGTCGGGAACATCGCGATGGCGACGTTGTAGGCCTCGGCCGCTTCGTTGAAGAGCTGACGCGCGAAGGCCAGCCGCGTGTTGGCGTCGCGCCAACTGCGGGTGTTGGCGGCCACGTCTTCCTGACGTCGCAGCGGCTCGCTGTGGTCCAGCAGCGCGAAAAGCCGGCTGGCCGCCGCCGACAGGCCGGCCTCGGCCGTCGCCCAGGCCGCGGCGCTCTCGGGCACCACGGGCCGCGTGGCCATCGCGGTGGCGCTGCGCTTCGCGTCGGCCAGCGCGGCCAGCGTGGCGTCCAACGCGCCGTGTTCGGCAGCCAGCGGTTCACGCAGGGCCGCCAGCAGCGGTTCAGCGGCTTGCGCGCGCTGGCGCAGCGCTTCGTCCACTTTGGCCCAGGCCAGGGCTATGGCATTGCGCAGCGACACCAGGCGGTTGTAGGCCCCGACCATCCAGAAAATCTGCATCGCCACCAGGGCCAGCAGCAGCAACTGGTTCTGCGTCATGTGCGGGTCTCGCCTTGGCCCAGCACCACCCACTTCATCGAGGTCAAACCCTCCAGCCCGACCGGCCCGCGGGCGTGCAGCTTGTCGGTGCTGATGCCGATTTCGGCGCCCAGGCCGTACTCGAAACCGTCGGCAAAGCGGGTGCTGGCGTTGACCATCACGCTGGCCGAATCGACTTCACGCAGGAAGCGCATCGCGTGGGCGTGGTTCGTCGTCAGGATGGCGTCGGTGTGGTGCGAGCCGTGGCGGTTGATGTGGCGAACAGCCTCGTCCAGGCTGTCCACCACCTTGATGCTGATGATGGGTGCCAGGTACTCGCAGGCCCAGTCTTCTTCGGTGGCGCGAACCACGCCGGGCCGGCCGCCCAGCAGCGCAGCGGCGCGGCTGTCGCAGCGCATTTCGACACCCTTGGTCGCGAAGATCTCGCCGATGCGCGGCAGGAACGCAGCCGCCTGCGCCGCATGCACCAGCAGCGATTCGGCGGCGTTGCAAGGGCTGTATTTCTGCGTCTTGGCGTTGTCTGTCACGCGCACGGCCAGATCGAGATCGACCTGCTCATCGACATAGACGTGGCAGTTGCCGTCCAGGTGTTTGATGACCGGCACTTTGGACTCCGCGCTCACGCGCTCGATCAATTTCTTCCCGCCGCGCGGGATGATCACGTCCACCGATTCCGGCATGGTGATCAGCAAGCCCACGGCGGCGCGGTCGGTGGTGGCAATGAGTTGCACTGCGTCGGGCGGCAGGCCGGCTTCGGCCAGCGCAGCCTGCACGACGTGCCACAGCGCCAGGTTGGAATGCAGCGCCTCGCTGCCGCCGCGCAAGATGGCCGCGTTGCCGCTCTTGATGGCCAGCGATGCGGCCTCGATGGTGACGTTCGGGCGGCTTTCGTAAATCATGCCGAAGACGCCCAGCGGCACGCGCATCTGGCCCACGCTGATGCCGCTGGGGCGGCGCTTCACGCCAGTGATTTCGCCCACCGGGTCGGGCATGGCGGCGATTTGTTCGCAGCCTTCGGCGACGGTGGCGATGATCGCGGGCGTCAGCTTCAAGCGGTCCACCAGCGGCGCGGCCAAGCCGGCGCCGCGGGC
This sequence comes from Burkholderiales bacterium, assembly GCA_038316205.1. GTDB lineage: Bacteria > Pseudomonadota > Gammaproteobacteria > Burkholderiales > Burkholderiaceae_C > Rubrivivax. The sequence goes on along the minus strand of JBBQAI010000081.1, from coordinate 9,867 downwards.
GGCGCTCAGGTCTTGCGCATTGGCCGTTTGCAGCGCAGCGCTTTGTTCGCGCAGGCGCCGCGCCAGGGCCAGCAGCGCGGTGTTCTTGGCGGCCGTGGCAGCCGCCGCCATCGCGCTGGAAGCAGTACGCGCTGCAGCGCCAACGTGGGCCATGTAGGCGGGGAGGTCGTTGGGGTTCATGACCCGATTTTCACGCAGGCGCGAGGTTCTGCGGCCGCCGTGCTGTGCTTCAGGGTGCGGCGTAGGGTGACAACGTCGTCAGCACCGCCAGCCACAGTGCGGCCGCTGGCGCGAAAGCCACCGTCGAGACCACGATGGCGGCCGTCGTTTCGGCCTGCAGGGTGTCGTAGCGCTGGGCGAACATCAGTGCGTTGCTGCCGGCGGGCAGCGCGGCCATCACCACCACCACGGCCAGCGGCATGCCTTGCAGCCCGAAGCCGTAACGGGCCACCAGCAGCACCAGGGCCGGCAGCAGCAACAGCTTCAGCAGCGATGCGACCAGTGCACCGCGCCACCGCCCGTGCAGGCCGTAACTTTCCAGGTTGACGCCGATCAGCACCAGGCACAGCGGCACCACGGCGGCGGCCAGCGTGGCCAGTGTGTCGTCCAGCACCGGCGGCAGGTCCCAGCCAGTCAGGTTCCACGCCAGGCCGACCAGCACCGGCAGCACCACCGGGTGGATGACGGTGTTGCGCGCCGTCAGCACCAGGGTGTGCCACAGCGCGGCGCCCTGGCCCTGGGCATGGCGCTCGCGGGCCAGGTCGATCTCGACCAACGTCGTCAGCACCGACAGCAGCAGCAATGCGTGCAGGCTGACCAGCGCGATGTGGATGGCCAGGCCGGCTTCACCGAAGAGTGCGGCGGCGAACGGGATGCCCACCTGCACGGAATTGCCGAAGGTGGCGGTGATGGCGCGCACGGCTGGCGCAGCGGCGCCGTCGCCCGTGTCTGTGCTTGCGCGCCGCCGGCCCCAGACATAGACCGCGAACAGCAGCAGCAAGGCCGGCACGAAGAAGGCGGCCACGGTGCGCCAGGGCATGTGCGCCAGGTCCAGCCGGGCGGTGGTGCGCAACAGCAGCGCGGGCACGAAGAGGTAGAAGGCCGCGTTGCCCAACAAGCGTGCGGCATCGCCTTCGCTGGGCTGGCCCAGCCAGCGCTGGCGGGCGGCGATCCAGCCCAACGCCACCGTCACGAACAGCCCCAGCAGCTTGGCCGCAACGGCGGCGGTCACCGCGCGGCCTCAGGCTTGCGCGTCACGGGCTGGGGTTACGGGCTTGGGTGAAGACCGGGTCACAGGCCCAGCCAGACGCCCAGCTTCATCAGCGCTGCTTCGTCATACGCTGTGTAGCCCTGAATCTTGATCGGCTCCAGCTTCTTGCGGCCGGCTTCTGTGTCGTCCAGCCCGGTGAAATAGTTCCGCAACTGCACCAATTGTTCGGCCGTGATGGACGGGCCGGCAATCAGGTGCTTGATCGGCACCGGCTTGCTGGTGCCCAGCACCTTGCCCTTCTGCGCCAGCCACTGCTTGACCAGCGCACCCGAAGCCGTGGCGCCGGCCTGGGTGAAGGTGTTCTCGACCATGAAGGGCACCGCGTCCTGGTAGCGCGTGTAGGTGTACTTCATGGCCTGCGCGTCGCCCATGGTTTCGCGCACCGTGGCGCGCACCATCCACGCGGTGATGGAGTCTTCGTCGGGCAGGCCCAGCTTCAGCCCGCGCAGGTCGGCCAGCGTCTTGTAGGGCGCGTCGGGTCGCACCAGAAAGCTGGCCTTGTAGTCGGTGTAGCCCTTGGTTACCGCGATCAGTTTGTAGCCGTCCTTCAGTGCGTTGATCGAGATATGCGCCGGGTGCACCAACGCCAGGTCGTAAGTCTTGGCGGCCAGACCCTTGCGCAGTTCCTTGTAGTCGCCCACCGGTTCCACGCGCACGGGTTGGCCCAGCATCTTGCTCAGGTCGGTGGCGATGGCCGCGTAGCGCGCCCGGATCTCGTCATTGCTGACGCGGTAGGTCACGCCCTCGTTGACGGCAAAAACCAGGGCACTGGCCCACGGTGCGTGGGCCATCAGGGCGGCCAGCAAGACGAGGCGGACGAGGCTCATGGCGGCTCTCTACTTTGGATGGGCAAGCCCGAAGTTTAGGGCTGCAGTTCCCTCAGGCCGCCGCCTTCTTCTTCGCCGCGCCCTTGGTGCCGGGCTTGGCCACCGCCTTCTTGGCCGCCGCGCCTGTGCCAGCCGCTGCACCGGCTGCTGCGCCCGCCGCCCCAGGCTTGGGCGGGAACTTCGACGCGCGCGGCTCGAACTCGAAGCTGACCTTGCCTTCCTTGGCGTCGTAGGCCAGGTAAGCCTTGAACTTGCGCCGCGTCTTGTTCGACACGAAGTTCTCCAGCAGGCTGGTCTTGCCGCTGGCCAGCAGCTTGGTCACCTCTTCAGGCGCCACCGCTTGCTGCAGGATGATCTTGCCGGTCTTGAAGTCGCAGGTGACGTGCGCACCCACGCTGTGCTCGCAGACGTAGTTGCTGCCGTGTTCGTAGACGTGACCTTTGTCCTTGGGGCACAAGCCCAGACTGGCCTGGCCGCCGAAGTCCACCGGCTCGCCGTCGCCTTCGGCATTCTTGGCGTCGTCGCCGAAGTCGAATTCCAGCTTCCAGTTGTTGATCTCCGCGTCTTCCACCAGCTTCAACTCGGCCGTGAAAGGCCAGCCCGCCTTGCTGCGGAAACCTTCCAGCGGGCCGATCTTCTTGTCGCGGATGAAGGCGTCGGCCTCCACCGTCTCGAACGCCCGGCCGGCCGGGATCTTGGTGATCGAAAAGCCGCAGCCTTCTTCGATGCCGCTGGCGCCGCAGCAGGCGAAGCGGCGGTAGTTTTCCTTGACCACGCCGCCGCAGTGCGGGCAGGGTGTGGCCAGCGTGGCGTAGTCGCCCGGGATGGTGTCGCGGTCGTATTCCTTGGCCTTCTTGACGATGCGTTCGGCCATCTTGGCGATCTCGGCCATGAAGGCTGCGCGGCTCAAACGGCCGTGCTCCATTTCCGACAACTGGTATTCCCAGTTGCCCGTCAGGTCGGCGCGCGTCAGGTCTTCGATGGCCAGGCCGCGCAGCAGCGTCATCAGCTGGAAGGCCTTGGCCGTGGGGATCAGGTCGCGGCCGTCGCGCAGCATGTACTTCTCGGCGATCAGGCCTTCAATGGTCTGGGCTCTGGTGGCTGGCGTGCCCAGACCCTTTTCCTTCATCGCGTCGCGCAGGTCTTCGTCCTCGATCATCTTGCCGGCGCTTTCCATCGCGCTCAGCAGCGTGGCTTCGGTGTAGCGCGCCGGCGGCTTGGTCTTCAGCGCGTTGACGGCCACGTCTTCGGTACGCACCTGTTCGCCCGGCGCCACCGCCACCAGGTTGGCGTCGTCGTCCTGCGCTTCCTTGCCGTAGACGGCCAGCCAGCCCGGGTTGTTCAGCACCTTGCCGTTGGTCTGGAAGGTGTAGGCCTTGCCGGTGCTGTCTCCGGAATCTTGAACGGTGCTGGTGCGCGTCGTGACCATGAATTCAGCCGACGGATAGAACACCGCCAGGAAGCGCTTGACGACCATGTCGTAGAGCTTCAGCTCAATATCCGTCAACGATTTGGGCGCCTGCAACGTCGGGATGATGGCGAAGTGGTCCGACACCTTGGTGTTGTCGAAGACACGCTTGGTCGGCTTCACATAGCCTTCCTTCAAGCCCTTGCGCGCGTGGGCGCTCAGCTCGCGCAACGGGCCGGGCAGGTCTTCGCTGCCCAGCATCGCGAAGGTCTCTTTCACCGTCGGCAAATAGTCCTCTGGCAGGCAGCGCGAATCGGTCCGCGGGTAGGTCAGCACCTTGTGTTTTTCGTACAAGGCCTGGGCCAGGCTCAGCGTGGTCTTGGCGCTGAAACCGAAGCGCGAATTGGCCTCGCGCTGCAGCGTGGTCAGGTCATACAGCAGCGGCGAAGCCTGCGTGCTGGGCTTGGCCTCGTCCACCACGGTGGCGGGCTGGCCGCGCACGGCGGCGGCGATGGCCTCGGCCGACGGCGCGTCCCACAGCCGGTCAGACCGAGTCTCGGCGTCGTCAGGGTTCTTCTTGAACTTCGGGTCCAGCCATTTGCCTTCGTATTGGCCGGCCACGGCATCGAAAGTCGCCTTCACTTCCCAGTACGGCCGCGACACGTGCTTGCGAATTTTCTCTTCGCGTTCGACCACGATGCTCAGCGTGGGCGTCTGCACGCGGCCCACGGTGGTCAGAAAGAAGCCGCCGTCGCGGCTGTTGAAGGCCGTCATCGCGCGGGTGCCGTTGATGCCCACCAGCCAGTCGGCTTCGCTGCGGCTGCGCGCTGCGTCGGCCAGGCCCTGCATCTGGCTGTCGCTGCGCAGCTTGTCGAAACCGTCGCGGATGGCCTGCGGCGTCATGCTCTGCAGCCACAGGCGCTGCACCGGTTTGACGGTCGGCTTCTTCTCGCTGTTCTGCGCGTACTGCACGATCAAACGGAAGATCAACTCGCCTTCGCGGCCCGCGTCGCAGGCGTTGATCATGGCCGTCACGTCCTTGCGCTTGACCAGTTTCACGACCGCGTTCAGCCGCGTCTTGGCCTTGTCGATGGGCGCCAGGTCGAAGTGCGGCGGCACCACCGGCAGGTTGGCGAAGCTCCACTTGCCGCGCTTGACGTCGAATTCCTCGGGCGCCTTGATTTCAACCAGATGGCCCACCGCCGACGTGACGACATAGCCCTCGCTTTCGAAGTGGTCGGCGAACTTTTCGAACTTGCCGGCCACGGGGGTGAGCGCGCGGACGATGTCCTGCGCCACGCTGGGCTTCTCCGCAATGATGATGGTCTTGCTCATGGTTCCTTGGGCGTTCTGCCAGGCTGGGGTCGGCCGGCGGGGGGTCGGAAATCGATCGGAAATCGATGCCTACAATCCGCCGGTCTCGTGCGCACACACGCGCGCTCGTACGAAACCAATGTACCGAATGAGCAAGACCGCGCAAGCCGCATCGTCAGATACCCGTCGCATCCAAGTCCGCAAGAGCGGCATCCACGGCAAGGGCGTTTTCGCCCTCAAGCCCCTGCCGGCCGGCACCGTGCTCATCGAATACACGGGCGAAACCATCAGCTGGGACGAAGCGCTGCGCCGCCACCCGCACGACCCCAGCGACCCCAACCACACCTTCTTTTTCAGCCTGGACGACGGCAGCCAGGTCATCGACGGCAAGGTCGGCGGCAACGCCTCGCGCTGGATCAACCACGCCTGCGTGCCCAACTGCGAAGCGGATGAGATCGACGGCCGCGTCTTCATCAAGGCGCTGCGCGACTTGCAGGCCGGCGACGAGTTATTTTACGACTACCGGCTGGTGCTCGACGAGCGCCACACGGCCAAGTTGAAGAAGGAATACGAGTGCCGCTGCGGCACCCCCGGATGCCGCCACACCATGCTGGCGCCTAAACGGTGAACGTGGCCGCGCCACGGTCGCAGGCTGTTGCCACGCAGTGGGGCGCCGAAGCGCTGTGGCAGCAGTTGCTGCCGCTACTGCCGGGTTTGACCATCGAAGTGCTGCCGCAGGTGACGTCCACCAACACGCTGCTGCTCGACCGCGCACGCGCCGGCGAAGTCGCGCCCTGTTTGCTGGTGGCTGAGGAACAGACCGCCGGCCGCGGCCGCCTGGGCCGCGAGTGGCGCAGCCGCGGGGGCGCATCGCTGACCTTCACGCTGGCGCTACCGCTGACGCCGGCGGATTGGTCAGGCCTGTCGCTGGCGGTGGGCCTGGCACTGGCCGAAGCGTTGGACCCGCCGATGGCCGGTGTGGCGCCGCGCATCGGTTTGAAGTGGCCCAACGACCTCTGGCTGATTGACGGGCCGGGCGCAGCGGGCTCAGCGGGCGTAGCGGGCTCAGCGGGCTCGGGCCGCAAGTTGGGCGGCATCCTGATCGAGACTGTCACCGTTGGGGCCGGTGCGGGTGCAGTCCCGCAGCGCCTGGCCGTGGTCGGCGTGGGCTTGAACCTGCTGCCGCAACCCGACGACGGGCTGAGCCAGGGCTACGCCTGCCTGCAGGAGCTGAACGCCGAGGCCAGCGCGCCCCAGGTGCTGGCCCGGGTGGCCGTGCCGCTGTTGTGCGCGCTGCTGCGCTTCCAGACCGAGGGCTTTGCGCCGCTGGTGGCGGCCTACGCGCTGCGTGACGTGCTGCTGGGCCGCCGCGTCAGCACCTCGCTGGCCGACCTGCCCGAAGGCCAGGCCGAGGGCGTGGACGCGCAGGGCGCCTTGTGCCTGCGCCAGGGCGGCCTGCACCGGGTGGTCAGCGGTGAGGTCAGCGTGAGGACGCAGACGCAGACGCCGTCGCCGAGACTGGCGCAGCCGCCTGCAACGATGACGGACGCCCTCTGATGCTGCGCGCCGTGGTCCTCGTTCTGCTGCTGGCGAACCTGCTGTTCTTCGGCTGGGCGCGCGGCTGGTTGGCGCCCGCGCTGCCCCCGCCGCACAGCGGCGAGCGCGAACCCGAACGGTTGGCCGCGCAGGTGAACCCCGAGCGCGTGCTGGTGCTGCCCGCCAAGGCCGCCAGCGCTGCCATTTCGGCCGCCCGGGCCGCTGCCATCGCCTGCCTGGAAGCCGGGCCGCTGGGTGAGGCCGACATCGCCGCCGCCGAAACCGCCCTGGCCGCCGCGCGCTTGCCCGACGGCGCCTGGCAGCGCGAAGCCGCGCCGCTGCCGCCGCTGTGGTGGGTCTACGCGTCCGCCTCGCCCGACGCCGCCGTGATGCGCACCCGCACAGCCGAGTTGACCCGTTTGCAGATCGCCTTCGAGGCAGTCGAGACACCAGCCGACCTGGCGGGTGGCCTGCTGTTGTCGCGCCACGCCACGCGGGCCGAAGCCGAAGCCGCGCTGGCCACCGTCGCTGCCAACAAGACGCTGCGCTTCCTGCGCGTGCTCAGCCTGCCCACGCCGCCCGCGCGGCTGTGGCTGCGCGTGCCCAAGGCCGACGGCGAGCAGCAAGTCCGGTTGCAAGCTCTGCCACCGGAGCCGCTGGCTGGCGGCTTCAAGGCCTGCGCGGCGCGCTGAAATCGGCCGGAGTCAGATCGACGGCGACCGAGGCCGCGAGCCCGACCGCCTCAGCGCGAACGCGGCCACGCCCAGCAGCGCCACCCAGGCCCAGGACATCGCGCCGCCACCCGACGACGGCGCGGCTGCAGGCGTCACCGGCGGCGGCACCGCGGCCGGCTGCACGCTGACCGTGCTGCTGGCGCTGCCGGTGGCGCCCGCGTTGTCGGTGACGGTCAGGCTGACCACCACGCTGCCGACGGCACTGGTCAACAGCGTGGCGCTGGCCGCGTTGGTGGCACCGCTGAAGGCCGCGAAGCCGCCGCCGCTGGTGATTTGCCACTGGTAGCCGGTGATGCTGCGCCCGCCATAGGCGACGGTGCTGCTGGCGCTCAGCGTGACGCTGGTGCCGGCCGTGGGTGCGCTGTTGCTGACTGCGATGCCGCTGGTGGGCGGTGCCGCCGCTGAGGGCACCGCCGAGGCCACCGCCGCGCCGGCGTCCAGCAGGCCGGCGCCGCAGGTGCTGGTGGTGCAGTAGCACTCCAGCTGTTCGATGCTGGTGGGCGCGCGGCAGGCCGCCACGGCGCTGTCGCTGGAACCGCTGGTCGGGAAGGGCCGGGCCGTCGCTTTGAGCTTGGCGGCGATCGTGGCCGGCGTCAGCGAGCTATCCACGGACAGCATCAAGGCCACCGTGCCCGCCACGATGGGCGCGGCAAAGCTGGTGCCCACCGAGTAGTCGCTGCTGTCGCTGTAGCCGTTGCTGCTGGGCGTGGTCGTGCCCTTGTTGATGCTGGTCAGGATAGGGTACAGACAGGCACCGCCCAGGTTGACGCAGTTGCCGGCTGGCGCGGCGATGGTCACCTGCGGCCCGATGCTGGAATAGCCCACCTTGCTGCCGATGTGGCGCACGCCGGCCACCGCCAGTGCACCGCTGCAATTGGCCGGTGCTTCAACGGCCAGGCCATTGCTGTTGCCGGCCGCCACCACCACAGTGACGTTGGCGGCAGCCAAGGCGGCGAAAACGTCGACGTAGCTGGCCGGGCAACTGCCGGATTTCCCCAGGCTCATGCTGATGACCTTGGCTGGGTGCGGGTTGGCCGGTATGCCTGCGTAAGTGGCATAGCTGGTTACGGTGCCGGGCAGAGTGATGCCGGCGGCCCAGTACATGGCGGCGATGATGTCGCTGTCGCTGCCGCCGCAGGGGCCCAGCACGCGCACCGGCAGCACCATGGTGTTGCGGCCGATGCTGGCCATGCCGACGTTGTTGTCGGTGGCTGCGCCCACCAGGCCGGCGGTCTGCGTGCCGTGCCAGCTGCTGATGCCGGCGCCTGTGCCGCTGCCGCACTGGTTGGTGGTGGAGTAGTCGCCAGGGTCGCTGGCATCGGCGTCAACGCCATTGCCGTCGCCGGTCTGCGAGCTGACGAAGTCGTAGCCCGGCCACAGCTTGCCGCCTGTCGCGGCGCGGCCCAGGTCGGGGTGGTCGAAGATCACCCCTGTGTCCAGCACCGCAACCGTGACGCTGGCCGAGCCGGGCGTGATGGCCCAAGCCGCCTCGGCGTTGATCGACGACACGACGGTGGACGACGAGGTCGACGGCGACACCGCCGCGTCGGGCTTGCGCAGGTACCACTGGCCTGCCGCTACCGCCGGGCTGAGGCCGGCGTTGGCCGCGTACAGCGGGTCGTTGGGCGCCGCGCTGATGTAACGCCGCTCGTCCACCACCGCCCATTCCACGTCGTCCTGCAGGCGCAGCTTCGCGGCCAGCGCGCTGGACGACATTCCCTGCGCACGCAGCGCCTGGGTGCGTTCGCCCAGCACGCGGCCGTCCTGCATCGGCAGGCCCAGGCGGGTGCCCAGCGTGGCGGCGTGCAACGGGCGCGCCGCCTGACTGCGGGTGCCCGAGGCCGACAAGGCCTGCATCAACCCGCTGCCGCTGCGGTATTTGACGATGACCCGCGCCTGGCTGCTGTCTTCTGCTGCAGCGCTGGGCCGCGCGCGCTGCGGGCCGCGCTCGGTGGTGGGCGTGCCGGCAAAGGCGGGCAGCATGCCCAGCATCAGGGCAAGCAGGGCCGGGGCGGGGCGCAGGAAGGACATCGGGGAGCTACCTCGCGGTCACGGCCGCAGCAGGGTGGGTCTGGGCACCGTCAAAAGTGCAATCCACTCAGTTTAGGGACGGGACTGTGACCATCATGTACCGAAGCGCGACAGCGTGTTCGGCAGACAAAAGGCGGCTTCAACGGCCTTTTGCCTGCGCCATCAACCGCCGGATCAGGCGGCGATCACCCGCACCATTTCCAGCACCTTGTTCGAGTAGCCCCACTCGTTGTCGTACCAGGCCACCAGCTTCACGAAAGTGCTGTCCAGCGCGATGCTGGCGTCGGCGTCGAAAACGCTGGTCATGGCTTCACCGCGGAAGTCGGTCGAGACCACCTTCTCTTCGGTGTAGCCCAGCACGCCCTTCATCTCGCCTTCTGACGCGGCCTTCAAAGCGGCCTTGACGTCTTCGAAGCTGGCCGGGTTGACCAGTTCGGCGGTCAGGTCCACCACGCTCACGTCGCTGGTCGGCACGCGGAAAGCCATGCCGGTGAGCTTCTTGTTCAGCTCGGGGATGACGATGCCGACCGCCTTGGCCGCGCCAGTGCTGCTGGGGATGATGTTTTCCAGAATGCCGCGGCCGCCGCGCCAGTCTTTGTTGCTCGGGCCGTCGACGGTCTTTTGCGTGGCGGTGGCGGCGTGCACCGTGGTCATCAGGCCGCGCTTGATGCCGAACTTGTCGTGGATGACCTTGGCCAGCGGCGCCAGGCAGTTGGTGGTGCAGCTGGCGTTGCTGATGATGGTCTG
>JBBQAI010000223.1:0-2218 GCA_038316205.1 Burkholderiales bacterium | reverse complement strand
CTTACGCTGTCCCGCCTTCGCCATCGGACCGCCTCCTGGAGCCGGTTCCGCGCGACGGTCAAGCCGACCTCACGTCCCCCGGAGCCCAAGTCTGAAGAAGACGAAGGCAGCCCCGAAGAAGACCGTCAGAGACCGTGATCGAAAGAAAACGGATCAGGAAGAAAACGCACGTTCAGACCGGCGGAAAGACGACAGATTCAGACCGGCGCCCGCACGATCTTGACCCACACGTCCTCCAGCGTGTCGGGGATCTGCCCGAACAGCTGGTGGATCGATTCCAGCCGGTCTGCCAGCACCTGATGCACGCGGTCTTCCACCGACCCTCGGTACCGCAGGTTGGCAATCCAGATCTCGCTGCGAACCTGCCCGATGCGCTGGATGCGGCCTTTGCGCTGCTCCAGGCGGGTCGGGTTCCACGGCAGGTCGATGTTGATCAGCGTGCCCAGCCGCTGCAGGTTCAGGCCCTCTGAGGCGGCGTCGGTGCCCAGCAGTAGTTTCAGTTCGCCAGCGCGTACGCGGTTCTTCAGCACCTCGCGTTCGCAGCGCTGAAATCGGCCTTGGCTCCAGACGCCCGAGCGGTTGCTGCCGGCGTACAGGCCGATCTCCATGCCGGCAAACTCCGGCCGCTTGGCCAGTTCGTCGCCAACCCATCGGACGGTGTCGAAATACTGCGAGAACAGGATGCAGCCCAGGTCAAGCCAGCGCCGCTCCACGTCCGGCCGCGTGCCCAGCAGGTAGCCGATCAAGGCATCCAGCTTGGGGTCGTTGTTGCCACCCTGGCGCAGCAGATCCAGGCAGCGGTTCAGCGACGACACTTCTGGCGCCGTGAAGTTCTTGAAGTCCGACACGGCCAGGATGCCGCGCCCGTTTTGACCACCGCCGCCACCGCCCCCGCCACCGATACCGTCGTCATCGATGTCGTCTTCGTCTTCGTCGCTGGGCTCGTCGGGCGCGTTGCCCAAGAGCTTGAGCACCGTGTTCCGGCCGGCCTCCATCGAGCTGCCCAGGCGCCGCAGCAGCAAGGTCTTGAAGAACCCGGCGCCCTTGACCCGCTGCTGCAGCAGCCGGCAAAACTCCTCGGCCTCGTCATAGGCCTCGCGCAGGTAGCCGCCCAAGCCCAGTGAGTGGCTGCCGTCTTCGCCAAACAGCCGCACCGTCACCCTGGGCAAGTAGTAGCCGCCGGTGGCGGGGTTGATGGTCGCCTCCAGATAACCCCGGGTCCGGCGAACAATGCAGCGCAATAGCGGGTTGAACTGCTCGCCAAAGTTGGGCAACGCGCTGTTTTGCAACTGCACCCGGCGGATCGCCGGCGACAGCTTGTCCAGAACCTCGGGCGCAAACTGCCAGGTCTTGTCGCCGGCATCCAGGTTGCGGCGGATGCGGTCGAAGGCTTCGCCCTCGGCGCGCGACGGCAGGGGGTCGCGAACGTACTCCCAGCCGGCCCTGGGCTCGGTCGGCACGACCACGTCACCGTTGGCAACCGCCAAGCAGTGACTTGCCCGAAACCACGGGCTGGACCGGGTCCAGCCGCCCAGCACGCCGTCATTGCCTTGCGACAAGATGTCCAGCAGGTCCCAAGCCTCGACCGGGTGCAGTTGCACCGGGGTGGCCGTGGCCAGCAACATGCTTTTGGTGCGCGGGCCGATCTCCTTCAAGAAGGCCATCATCCGGTTGGGCTCGGCCCGCTCGTCCACCTCGTCCGGGCTGGCGTCCACCTTGGGCACCTTGCGCCGGCGCGCCCGGTGGGATTCATCGACGATCACGCAGGTGTAGCGGCGGCTCAGCAACTGTTGCAACGCGTCGGGCAAACCACGCACCACCAGGCCTTGCGAGACCAGACCAATGCGACGCGGGCACTTGCCCAGGGATTTGACGCCGTCTGACGGGTACTCCAACTCGTTCTCGTCCACCCAGGCGCGCCCGGTCCAGCGCGCCGACGGCAGCAACAACAGCTCCATCATCTCGTCCTGCCACTGCTGCAACAGCGGTTTGGGCGCCAGCACCAGGATCGGGCCGCCGTCTGGGTCTTCCAAGGCCATCAGCAAGGCCGCCATCGCCAACTGGATGGTCTTGCCCAGCCCCACCTGGTCGGCCAGCACCAGGCGGGCGCCACCCAGCCGGTGCCGCTCCAGCGCCAGGCGGGCAAAGTATTTTTGGTGGGGCCACAAGCCCTGTTCGCGGCGGTAGACCGGCGTCTCCACCGCCGCCGCTGCCGCCG
>JBBQAI010000204.1:0-4017 GCA_038316205.1 Burkholderiales bacterium | reverse complement strand
CGATGCGCTGGTCGGCATACAGAAAACGCTGGTAGTCCATGGCCCAGGCGCTGATGTTGATGTCGCCGAAACCGATTTCGATCCAGACGCACTTCTGGGGTGTCAGGCTGACCAGTTCGCGGGACGTGCTGCTCAGCGTGGTGGTCGACTTTTCCCAGTCGCGCACGTCCAGCAGCAGCACCGCGTCGGCGTCCTTGAACACCGATTTGTCCATGCTCAGGTTCAGCGCGTGCTGGCTGGGGAAATTCAGCCGCATGTTCAGGTCGTAGACCGGCGCGCCCAGGATTTCGGCCAGTGCCACCAGCGCGTCAAAGGCCTGCGGGTCACGGCCGGCGTATTCGACCAGAATCACCGGGTGCTTGGCAGCAGCCAGCGTGTCAGCGGCCTTCTGCAGGGCCGCCGGATCGGGCGCGATGGGCGACGGCACCGCCTGGAAGCCCTTGGGGGGCAGGGGCACATCGTGCGCCAGCTTTTTCTCTTGCAACCAGGCGTCGTAGCACATGTACACCGGGCCGCGCGGCTCGGTCATCATCACCGTGTAGGCCCGCGCGAAGGCCTCGGGCACGCCGTCCACCGTGGTCGGCTGGTAGTCCCACTTGGTGTAATCGCGCACCGCCTGGCCCTGGCTTTGTGCGCTGTGTATCCAGTCGATGCGCGGCCGGCGCTTGGTCTCGTCCATCGGCCCGGTGGCGCCGATGATGAAGATGGGCGCACGGTCGATGTAGGCGTAGTAGACCGCCATGTTGGCGTGCAACAAACCCACCAGGTTGTGCAGGATGGCCACCATCGGCGTGCCGCTGGCCTTGCCGTAACCGTGGGCGATCTGCACCGCGGTTTCTTCGTGCTGGCACAGCATCATCACCGGCGTGTTGCCACCGCAGTTGACGATGCTGTCGTGCAGGCCTCGGTAGCTGGCGTCGGGGTTCAGCGCCGGGTAAGGCAGCTTGTAGCGGTGCAACATGTCGACGATGACATCGCCGCCCCAGCGGTCCTTGGGTTTGGCGGGTGGCGGTGTCTTTGCAGGCCGCGCAACGCGGTCGCCCAGCTCACCGATGGACATCTCAGGCAGCCTTTTGCAGTTCAACGGCCGCCGGCATGGCCACGCACTTGGCCGCGTCGATGTGGGCCCAGACCTTTTCGCCAACCCGGGTGTAGATCGTCGGGTGGGTGCGCGCCAGCAGCGTGCGATTGCCGGACTTGATGACCCAGTCCAGCGACTCGCCAAGGAAGACCTTCTGGTCGACCACACCTTCGACCACGTTCTGCCCCGCCGCCAACGGCGCTTCAGACAGCCGCACGTCTTCGGGCCGTATCGACAGGATCACCTTCTGCCCTGGGCTGACCGCTTCCACCGAGTAGGAACGCAGGCGGCCGATCTCGGTGTCGATCAGGTAGACGTTGTCTTCGGGCTCGCGGGCGAGCACCGTGCCGTCGACGAAATTCGTGGTGCCCACGAAGTCGGCGACAAACTGCGTTTGCGGTCGCTCGTAAATTTCGCGCGGGCTGCCGATCTGCTGGATGCGGCCGGCGTTCATCACCGCGATCTGGTGCGACAGCGCCAGCGCCTCGCTCTGGTCGTGGGTGACGTAGATGGTGGTGATCTTCAATTCACGCTGCAGGCGCTTCAACTCGAAACGCATCAACTCGCGCAGCTTGGCGTCCAGATTGGATAAAGGTTCATCGAGCAAAAGCAGCTTGGGCTCCATGACCAGCGCGCGGGCCAGTGCCAGGCGCTGCTGCTGGCCGCCGGACAACTTGGTGGCTTCGCGGTCACGCAGGTGGTCCAGCTGCACGGCCTTCAGCACCCGCATGACCTTGGCGTCGATCTGCTCTTTGCTGTACTTCTTCTTGCCCACCTGCAGCGGGAAGGCCGTGTTGGTGAACACGTCCATGTGCGGCCAGATGGCATAGCTTTGAAACACCATGCCGAAGCCGCGCTGGTTGGGCGGCACGAAGATGCGCCGCTTGGCGCTGAAGATCACCACCTCGCCGACGGTGATCTCGCCGCCGTTGGGCCGCTCCAGCCCCGCAATGCTGCGCAGCGTGGTCGTCTTGCCGCAGCCGCTGGGGCCCAGCAGCGTGAAGAAGTGGCCTTCGGGCACGTTGATGTTGACGTCCTGCGCCGCCTTCACGGGCTGGCCCAGTTCGTTCTTGTATTCGGTGTAGAGCGAGTCGATCTTCAACACGGCGGGTTCCTTGAAGTCATGCCTCGGGGTCATTCCTTGATGCCGAACTTGCGACCAACGGCCTGCGAGATCAGCACCAGCACAAACAGCAGCAGGATGAACATCACGCCCAAGGCGGAAAGCTCGACGTACTGGCCGTTTTCCCACAGCTCCCAGATCGTGATCGAGACGACTTCGGTACCCGGGCTGTAGAGCAGGATGGAACTGCTCAGCTCGCGGATCGAAACGATCATGATGTAGATCCAGCCCGACAGCAGGCCCGGCTTCAGCAGCGGCAGCACGATGCGCCAGAAGGTGGTGCCCCAGCCCGCGCCGCTCATGGCCGCAGACTCTTCCAGTTCCTTGTGGATTTGCAGCATCGACGTGGTGTTGAAGCGCAGGCCGTAGGGCATGAAGCGCGTCACGTAGGCGATGAACAGAATCCACATCGTGCCGTACACGCCGATGTCCACGTTCAGATAGAAAATCATCAAGGCCAGGCCCAGCACCAGGCCCGGGAAGACCATCGGCAGCGAAGCCAGGTTGTCCAGCAACCAGCGGCCCGGCAACTTGGTCTTGACGACGATCCAGCAAATGACAGAGGTGATCAGCATGATCAGCGTGGCCGAGCCGAAGCTCAGGATCAGGCTGTTCCACACCGCACGGCCCAGGTTGGGGTAGTTCAGCACGAAGCGGTAGGGGTCCAGTGTCAAGGTCTGCAGCGCCTGCATCGACGGCACGGCGTAGAACTTCTGGAAGCTGCTCCATAAAAGCACCGCAAACGGCAGCACCACGATCAGGCTGAAGTAGACGGCGAAGACCGCTGCAGCCAGATAGCGCCACGGGCCCAGATCGATCTGGCGTGGGCGGAAGCCCTTGCCGGTCATGGTGGCGTACTTGCTGCCGCTGTTGCTGAGCTTGCTGACAAAGTAGATGCCGACGGTGGTGATCAGCAGCAACGTGATGGCGTAGGACGACGCCAAACCGACTTGGCTGGGGTAGCGGTGCACGGCCTCGTAAATCGACGAGGTGAAGACCTGTATGCCCACCGGCAGCCCCAACAGCGCGGGCACCTCGAAGCTTTCGATGGCACGCACGAACAAGATCAGGAAGGTGGCGAAGATGGCTGGCCAGGCCAGCTTCAGCGTCACGCGCCAGAGCACCTGGAACACGTTCGCGCCACTCATCATCGCGCTCTCTTCCAGCGACGGGTCCATCGCGCGGAAGGCAGCCGTCATCAGCAGGAAAGCCACCGGGCTGTAGTGCAGCCCATCGACCCAGATCATTCCCCACATCGAATAGATGTTGAAGACCGGGCCGTCGAGGTTGAACAAGGCCATCAGCGTCAGATTGACCAGACCGATCTTGGGGCTACCGAGCAAGATCCAAGCGACCGTGAACAGGATGCCGGGGATGACCAGCGGGATCAGCGACATCGCGAAGAACAGGCTCTTGAAGGGCGTGTTGGTGCGCTCGTTCATCCAGGCCAGCGTGGTGCCGACGACGAAGGAAAACGTCGCCGTGCCGATGGCGAACTGCACTGAGGTGAAGAACAGCCGCACGGTGTCGCTGCTGGTGTACGCGGTACGGTAGTTGCCCCAAGTGAACTCGGCCGCCTTGCTGGCCGTTTGCGGCGTGAAGAAGCTCTGCCACAGCAGGAAGCCCAGCGGCACCACGGCGATGTAGACCGTGAACAGCACACACACCGTGATCACCAGGGTCTTCCAGCTGAGCAAACGACGCCATGCCGCCGGCGTGCTGCCGTCGGATGCGGCAGGGCGGTCTTGGCGGGTGCCGCCGGTTTCTACCCCGGTGGGCATGGCTTTCGCCGTGGCCTGGCTCATGGTTGCTT
>JBBQAI010000140.1:0-10421 GCA_038316205.1 Burkholderiales bacterium | reverse complement strand
CTGCAGGCGGTGCGTGCCCGCCTCGTAGCGCGGCCTCTCGGCCCAACCCAGCACCTCGATGGCGGCGGCGCCCATCTGGCGCCGCTCGTCGTTGCTGGCCTCGGTGCCTTCGCGGTAACTCTTCAACAGGTCGTCGGCGTTCCAGTCGCGCGCGTCGTCGTCCTTGATGTAGCCCGAGTCCTCGAAGCGCACGGTCATGAACCAACCCGCATCGTTCTGCGGAAAGATCAAACCCAGCAGTTTGGGGTCTTGCCCCGGGTTGCCCATCGCGCGCAGCAAACGGCCGGCTTGCGGCTGCGACACGAAGGCGTGGCCAGCGGGCAGCAACAGGCGGCCTTGCGCTGCCAGCGGCACATCGGCAGGCCCCGTTTGCGCAGCGCGGCGGGCCTCGTCAAAAGCGGCCTCGGCGGCGGCGGCTGCGCTGGTTGGCTCGGTGACGGGTGCTGCGCCGCTTTGTGCCTGTGCGGTGCCCGAATGGAATGCGGTGAAGGTCGTCACAGCGGTCACGGTCATCAGCGTCGCCAAACCGGCCATCCGCCATCGCGCAGCCACGCTGTGCCCATCGTTCTTCATTGCAATCTCCCTGCCGCTTTTTTCGGTTCA
Source organism: Burkholderiales bacterium (assembly GCA_038316205.1). Classification (GTDB taxonomy): domain Bacteria; phylum Pseudomonadota; class Gammaproteobacteria; order Burkholderiales; family Burkholderiaceae_C; genus Rubrivivax. The sequence continues at coordinate 9,818 of JBBQAI010000140.1, read as the reverse complement.
GGGCATTCTGGCATCGGCCGCGCGGGTTTTCGGTCAGGCTTTCAGCGGCCCCCGCCGAGCAGGCGCGCTGGCAGCGTCAGCAGTGCGCGCAGCAGCGCAAACAGCGCTTCAAAAGTGATGCCGACCAGCCGGAAAGGCAGCGTGACCAGCCACACCAGCGGCCATAGCAGCAGCGCCAGCACAGCCAGTGGCCAGCACAACACGAAGAGCAGGCACCAGCCGATGAAAGTCAGCATGGACTGTTCAGTATCTCGGCTTCAGGCGCGCGGCGTGGCGGCGCTGCCGTGCTGCGCCAACGTGGCCTGCTGGGTTTCGGCGCCGACGAACAATTCGCTGACGCTGCCGAGCAGAGCCAGGGTCATGACGGCGGCCATCGACAGCGAATACAGGCGTTGGATCAGGGGCTGGTTCATGGTGGGCTCCGAAGCGAAAGTTGATGGGCGTTGGTGATGCGATGAATGAATGATCGGCATCACCGCCCCGAACTGCGAGGCCCTTGCGACAGACCGTAAAAAAGAACGCTTGAACCGCGAGTGGCTGGGTCTCAGCGGCCGGGTGTCAGCGATGGACGGAAGCTGCGGCCCAGGCTGCGCAAAAGCGATGCAGTTGTTCCAGCCCGTCGGTCAGGGCGGCCGGACCGGGCTGCAGGATGTCGCAGGACTTGATCTCGTGCAGGCGGCCGTCGCGCACCGCCGGCACCTCGGCCCAGCCGCTGCGCGCAGCGACTTTCTCGGGTCTGAACTTCTTGCCGCACCAAGACCCGATGATCAGGTCGGGCGCCCGCCGCACGGGCTCCAGCGGGTCGGCCAGCACACGGTCGCGGCCCAGGCTCATCAGCGCGCGTTCGGGGAAGACGTCGTTGCCACCGGCCACCGTGATCAGTTCGCTCACCCACTGGATGGCGCTGATCATCGGGTCGTCCCACTCTTCGAAGTAGACGCGCGGCCGGCGCGGCCAGGTGGCGGCCACGGCAGCGATCTCGTCGTGGCGCGCCTGGCAGCCGGCTATCCACACCTCGGCGCGGGCTTGTGCACCCACCAGGCCGGCCACCAGGCGCATCGTCGCGAAGACCTGGGCCACGCTGCGCTGGTTGGTGATGAAGACGTTCAGGCCGGCGCGGATCAGTTTGTCGGCCAGTGCCGCCTGCATGTCCGAAAAGCCGATCACCAGGTCGGGCTGCAGGGCCACGATCTGGTCGATCTTGCCGTCGAGGAAGGCGCTGACACGCGGCTTCTCCTGCCGGGCGCGGCGCGGCCGCACCGTGTAGCCGCTGATGCCGACGATGCGGTCTTCTTCACCCAGCAGGTAGAGCCACTCGGTGGTTTCTTCGGTCAGACAGACGATGCGTTGCGGGCCTGTTTTCATGGCGGTCATCTTTTTGGACGGTCAAAGCGCCGGCACGGCCACCCAGCGCGGGCCTCCGGCGGTCAGCACCGTTTCAATGCTGAAGGCGTGGTCGAAAACCTGCACCAGCGCGGCGCGCAGCGCAGCGTCGGCGGGCGGGCCGTCGGCCCAGATGCGGCCCTGCGCCATCACCAGCACGCGGTCGGCCGCCAGGGCGAGTGTCAGGTCGTGCAGCACGGCGGCCACGGCCGCACCGCTGCGCGCGCGGGCGGCCAGGCCGCGCAGCAGGGCGCGCTGGTGTGGGGCGTCCAGGTGCGTGGTGGGTTCGTCCAGCAGCAGCACCGGCGCTTCCACGGCCAGGGCGCGGGCCAGCAGCACGCGCTGGCGTTCGCCGCCCGAAAGCTCGCTCAAACGGCGCGCCGCAAAGGGCACGGCTTCGGTCTCGGCCAGCGCGCGGTCCACGGCGGCTTCGTCGGCGGCGTCGGGGCTGCCGAACAAACCGTGGCGCGGCAGGCGGCCCAGGCGCACCACATCACGCGCGGCGATCGCGCCTTCGGCCTCGCCTTGTTGCGACAGCCAGGCCAGGCTGCGCGCCCGGTCACGCGCAGGCAGTGTGGCCAGCGCACGGCCTTGCAGGTGGACGTGTCCGGCGTCGGGCGCGCGCAGGCCGGCCAGCAGCGACAGCAGCGTGCTCTTGCCCGCGCCGTTGGGCCCGACGATGGCCGCCCACTGCCCGGCGTGCAGGCTGAGCGACACACCATCCACAGCCTGAATGCGGCCCAGGCGCAAGCGCAGACCTTCGGCTTGCAAGGGCACATCCGCGTTGGCTGCAAGCTTGGCGTTCACAGCGCGGCTTTCACAGCACCGCGCGCCGGCGCAGCAGCACCAACAGGTACACGCCACCCAGCACCGCCGTCAGCAAACCCACCGGCAACTCCTGCGGCGCGATGAGGCTGCGCGCCGCCACGTCAGCGGCCAGCAGCAACACGGCGCCGGCCAGCGCCGACAAGGCCAGCAGCGGCCCGTGCGTGACCACCACCAGCCGGCGCACGATGTGCGGCGACACCAGACCGACGAAGGCCACCAGGCCGGCCTGCGCCACGGCCGTGCCGGTGGCCAGCGCCATCAGCAGCACCAGCAAGACGCGCACGCGCGGCAGGTCCAGGCCCAGACTGGCGGCGCTGGCTTCGCCCAGCACCAGGGCGTCCAGCGCACGCGCAAAACGCAGTGCCAGCGGCAGCACCAGCAGCAAGGCCGCGCCCAGTACCGCCACGCTCATCCAGCCCAGGAAAGAGGTGCTGCCCAGCAGAAAAATCTGCTTGCCGCGCAAGGCCTCGGGCGAGGCCAGCGTGACGAGTTCGCTGACCGACGACAGCAGGATGCCCACCACCACGCCTGCCAGCAACATCGTCATCGGCTGCGCCGTGCCGCGCGCCAGCATCAGCGTCAGGCTGACACCGCCCAAGGCACCGATGAAAGCGGCGCCAACCAGGCCCAGGCGCATCAGCACGTCGGCCGTGGCCAGGCCGATGCGCTGGCCCAGCAGGCCACCGGCGGCCAGCACCAGCACCACGCCCAGGCCGGCACCGGCCGCCGAACCCAGCAAATACGGGTCGGCCAGCGGATTGCGGAACAGGCCCTGTGCGATGGCCCCGGCCAGGCCCAGCAGCGCGCCGGTCAACAAGGCACCGACGGTGCGCGGCGCGCGGATGGCGGCCACCAAGTCCCATTCCTGCGCCCAGGAAAACGACCAGCCTTCACTGCCCGCCGCCAGCCCCAGCGCCACCAACCCGCCGGCCAGCGCCAGCAGCAGCGCGGCCAGCAGGCCGGGCGTGATGGTGACGCGGTCGGTGGCGCGTTCGGTGGCCTTGGAGGTTGACATGGTCGATGCCGAGTCGATCAACGCGGGGCCCGCGTTGCAGTCGAAGCCGGCGCCGCCGCGTCCAGCCGCACCAAGCAATCGGCCAGGATCTCAGCCGCCTCGGCCAAGCGCGGGCTGGGGCGTATCAGCACGTCCCAGCGCTCGGTTGCAAAGCCGCATTGGCGGTGGTCATGCAGCGCGCGCAGCGCCTGCCAACCGGGGCGGGCCGGCATCTCTTCGACGGCCTGGCGGGTGGCCATGATCAGGTCGGGCTGGGCGCGCACCACGAATTCGGGGTTGAGCTTGGGAAAGGGCCCCAGCGCGGCCGGCACCACATTGCCCAGGCCCAAGCGGGCCAGCGTTTCGCCGATGAAAGAAGACTCACCGGCAGCGTATGGCGCGGACGCGACTTCGAAATACACCTTCTGCCCGCGCAAAGCCGGCGGCACACGCGCGGCGGCGGCGTTGATGCGCGCTTGCAGGCTGCGCCACAGCGCCGGGCCGGCCGACGCGTCACCCAGAGCCAGCGCCACCTGGTTGATGACGCGCTCGGTGTCCTGCAGGCTCTTGGGTTCCAGCGCCACCACGCGCAGGCCCAGCGCTTCCAGCCGGTCGATGGCGCGCGACGACCCAGCGGTCAGCACCAGGTCGGGCTTCAGCGCCACGATGCGTTCGATCGGCGTGTCTTCCAGCCCGCCCAGTTTGGGCAGGGCCAGCACGCTGGCCGGATGGTTGGAAAACCGGTCGGTTCCGACCAGCCGGCCGCAGGCCTGCAGCGCGCAGACGGTCTCGGTCAGCGAAGGCAGCAGCGACACGATGCGTTGCGGCGCGGCCGCCAATTCGATGTGGCGGCCCCGGTCGTCTTTCAGCGCGATGGCGGTCGAGGTCGCCGCGCTGGCCGGCAACGCGACCAGCGCGGCGACGGTCAGCAGACCCATCAATCCGTGCTTCATCGGAAGGCGTAACGCAGCGTCAAATAGGCCTCACGCCCCGGCTGGTTGTAGCCCAGCACCGTTTCGTAAGTCTTGCCGCCGATGTTGTTCAACTTGGCGGCCAGTTTCCAGTCGCGGGTCAGAGCCCACTCGGCGCGCAAGTCCAGCGTGCCGTAGCCGCCCAGGCGGGTGGCGTTGGCAGCGTCGTCGAAACGGTGCGAAAAACCGGCCAGCGTGGCGCCAACAGACCAAGCACCCGCGCGCCAGTCCACCCCCGCCCGCACAGCCTGCTTGGCGCGCCGCGCCAGTTGCTTGCCGTAGTTGGCATTGCCCACGGTGGTGTTGCGCGGGTCCACCTGGTCCAGCGAGGCCGTCAGGTCGACGTTCTGCCAGCGCCCTTCGTAGGCCAGCGTATAGCCGGTGATGCCCACGCGCGGCAGGTTCACCGGCTGCGGTCCGCTGCTGATGAAGCCGCGGTAGGTGTAGTCGTAGTAGGCCGCGCGCAGGCTGTGTTCGGCATGCGTCCAGCGCACACTGACTTCCCCGTGCTGGCCCTTTTCAGGCAGCAGCAAAGGGTTGCCGAAGCCGGGGAAGTAGAGCTGGTTGAAGCTGGGCAGCACCTGGCTGGTGCCGTAGCTGCCACCCAAGCGCCAGGCCGGCGTCAGCGCATAGCCGTATCCCACCGCCCCGGTGGTGACGCCACCGAACTGCGAGTTGCTGTCGCGCCGCACGCTGGCCTGCCAGGCATGCTGCGCGGCCGCGCCGCTGAGGCCCAACGCGTAGCCGTCGATGTTGCGCTCGCTGACCGCGAAAGGCGCGCCCGGGCGGGTGGCTTTTTCGTTGGTTTTCTCGGCCAGAACCAACACGGTGCCGACGGGGGTGGCGACGGTGTTTTCCCAGGCAACCTGGCGGGCGCGCGTCTGGATGACACCCAGCGAAGCGAAGGCACTCGCACTGGCGATGGTGTCGTAAGCGTCGACGGATTCGGATGCTGTCAGTCGGGTGCCCCAAGCCGGCAGCACCTGGCCGCGCAACGTCAGGCTCATCAGGCGGGTCTCCAATTCGGCGCGGGCGTCGGCACCAGGGCCGTCGTCAACGCCCGTCAGACCGGTGGACTGCAACGTCAGGAATTCCACACGCCAGTCGGTCAGCGCCTGCCAGCCCAGGCGCAGGCTGCCGGCGTTCTGGCGAAAGCCGTCGCGGTCACCGTTGTAATTGCCGAAAGGCGCTTTGGGATTGCTCGCCGAAATGCCTTTGGTGTCGGTGTGCTGCACCTGCACGGCGGCGTCGATGACGCCATTGCCAAAGCCGACGCCACCGGCGACCTGGCCGAATTCGTTGCTGCCGACGGCCAGCTTCGCGTTGCCCGTCAGGCCCTGCTTGCCCTTGCGGGTGAAAACCTGGATCACGCCACCGAAGGCGCCGTTGCCGTACAACGACGACATCGGCCCGCGCACGACTTCGATGTGATCGATGGCTTCCAGCGGCAGGTTGTCCAGCGAAGGCGTGCCTACCGTGGCCGAGCCGACGCGCACGCCGTCCACCAGCAACAGCGTGTGGCGCGCTTCCAGCCCGCGGATGAAGACCGACGACAACTTGCCCAGCCCGCCGTTGCTGCTGAACTGGAAACCGGCCAGACCGGCCAGCAGTTCGGGCAGGGTGCGGCCTTCGCTGCGTTCGATCTGTTCGCGGTCGATGACGCTGATGTCGGCCACCACTTCGTTGACCCGTGTGGGGACGCGGGTGGCGGTGACGGTGATGCGTTCAGCCGCAGCTTGCGCATGAACGGGCGCTGCCGCAACAGCGGTCAGCAGGGCCAAGAAGGAAGTACAAGCAGCCGGCACGCGGGCACGGCGTAACAAGGTGGTGGGATACAAGGCAGAAGACTCCAGCCGCACGCCCCGTGCAGCACTGTGGGACCAATGCCGGATCGTCAAGGGTGCAAGCACAAGCACCAAGGCGTACGCACAGCGGCGGCCCTGGCACCCGCACCGCCCTCCGCGATACCGGCTCTCATCGCACCAGGCCGGTATCCGGGCTCGCGAGTGCCAGGCTGGGTTTGTGGACCCAGCCCGGAGGCCTGCTGCGCCTTCCCAGTTCAAAGGATGAACCAGTGGCTTGTCGTGCAGCACGCTCCTCGCTGACCGTTGCGGGGGCAGCGCCGGATTCGCAGCAGGTCCACACAGGCACCCCAACTGCTCACCGGCTTCCCGTTTAACCCGTCGCCCTTCAACGTGGGCGGCAGGCACCTGGTGCAAGCGGGGCGGATGGTAGCGCACCGAAGCTTGCGCGGCCTGACACCGACGGCTGCATGCGGGCCCCAGCAAGCCTGCCCCTGCACCCCCACCGATATACTCACGATTTCCCACCACAGCATCGCGTTCAATCGCAGGTGCTGCACGCAATGACCAAGTTCATCTTCGTGACCGGCGGCGTGGTTTCTTCACTGGGCAAGGGCATCGCAGCGGCGTCGCTGGCAGCCATCCTGGAGTCCCGCGGCCTCAAGGTCACTCTCATCAAGCTCGACCCGTATCTCAACGTCGATCCGGGCACCATGAGCCCCTTCCAACATGGCGAGGTTTTCGTCACCGACGACGGCGCAGAAACCGATCTCGACCTGGGCCATTACGAGCGCTTCATCACCACGCGGATGAAGAAGGCCAACAACTTCACCGCCGGCCAGATCTACAAGACCGTGTTGGAAAAGGAGCGGCGGGGCGACTACCTCGGCAAGACGGTGCAGGTCATCCCGCACGTCACCAACGAAATTCAGGAATTCGTGAAGCGCGGCGCAGCGTCTGCGGGGGCCGATCTGGATGTGGCCATCGTCGAAATCGGCGGCACGGTGGGCGACATCGAAAGCCTGCCCTTTCTGGAAGCCGTGCGCCAGATGGGCCTGAAGATGGGCCCGACCAACAGCGCCTTTGTGCACCTGACTTACGTGCCTTTCATTGCAGCGGCCGGCGAACTGAAGACCAAGCCGACACAACACACGGTGCAGAAGATGCGCGAAATCGGCATCCAGCCCGACGTGCTGCTGTGCCGCGCCGACCGCGCCATCCCCAACGACGAGCGCGAAAAGATCAGTCTGTTCACCAACGTGCAGTTGCACGGCGTGATCAGCATGTGGGACGTGGACACCATCTACAAAGTGCCGCGCATGCTGCACGAGCAGGGCCTGGACGAGATGATCTGCATGAAGCTGCAGTTGCTCACCAAGCCGGCCGACCTGCGCCGCTGGGACATGCTGGTCAACGAGGTGGAGCACCCGCAGTCCACCGTGAAGATCGCCATGGCCGGCAAATACACCGACCTGTCGGACAGCTACAAGTCGCTGAACGAAGCACTGCGCCACGCCGGCATCCACAACCACGCCAAGGTGCAGATCGAATACGTCGACGCCGAAACGTTGACACCGGCAACCGCCGGGCAATTGGCGAATTACGACGCCATATTGGTGCCGGGCGGTTTCGGCAAACGCGGCATCGAAGGCAAGATCGTTGCCGCGCAATACGCCCGGGAACACCAGGTGCCTTACCTCGGCATCTGCCTGGGCATGCAGGTGGCAACGATCGAATACGCGCGGCATGTGGCCGGCCTGACCGATGCGAACAGCACCGAGTTCGAGCCCGACAGCCCCAACCCGGTGATTGCGCTGATCGAGGAATGGCAAGACCGTGACGGCAGCATCCAGAAGCGCAATGCCAGCAGCGACATGGGCGGCACGATGCGCCTGGGCGCGCAAAGCTCGGACGTCAAACCCGGCACGCTGGCGTTCCAGATTTACGGCCCGGTGGTGACCGAACGCCACCGCCACCGTTACGAGGCCAACGTCAATTACCTGGACCGTTTGCAACAAGCGGGTCTGGTGATTTCGGCGCTGACGCAAAGTGAACGTTTGACGGAAATTGTCGAATTGCCGCAGGCCGTTCACCCCTGGTTCATGGGCGTGCAATTCCACCCCGAATTCAAGAGCACGCCCTGGGGCGGTCACCCGCTATTCAGCAGTTTCGTGAAAGCCGCCATCGACCACCGCCTGAAGGAATTGCCTTGAAGCTTTGCGGATACGACGTTGGCCTGAGCCAGCCCTTCTTCCTGATCGCCGGCCCCTGCGTCGTTGAAAGCGAACAGTTGCAAATGGACGTGGCCGGCCAATTGAAGGAAATGACCAGCGCATTGGGCATTCCGTTCATCTTCAAGAGCAGCTACGACAAGGCCAACCGCAGCAGCGGCACCACCTTTCGCGGCCCGGGGATGGAACGCGGTTTGGAAATTCTAGCCAAGGTCAGGCGCGAGCTGAACGTGCCCATCCTGACCGACGTGCACGACGAATCGCAGATCGCTGCCGTGGCGGCCGTGGTGGACGTGCTTCAAACGCCGGCCTTCCTGTGCCGCCAGACGGATTTCATCCGCGCCGTGGCGCAATGCGGCAAGCCGGCCAACATCAAGAAGGGGCAATTCCTGGCGCCGCACGACATGAAGAACGTCATCGAGAAAGCCCGTGCCGCCGCGCGCGAAAAAGGTCTGCCCGACGACGTGTTCATGGCCTGCGAACGCGGTGTGAGCTTCGGCTACAACAACCTCGTGTCCGACATGCGATCACTGGCCATCATGCGCGAGACCCATGCGCCGGTGGTGTTTGACGCGACGCACAGCGTGCAGTTGCCGGGCGGCCAGGACACCAGCAGTGGAGGCCAGCGCGAATTTGTGCCGGTGCTGGCCCGCGCCGCCATCGCCGTGGGCGTGGCTGGTGTGTTCATGGAAACCCACCCCGATCCCGCGAATGCGCTCAGCGACGGCCCCAACGCCGTGCCGCTGAAGCACATGAAGGCGCTGCTCGAGCAATTGGTGGCGCTGGACCGCGTCATCAAGCAACAGCCCTTGCTTGAGAATGATTTTTCCTGCTGAAGGACGCGACATGCCCGCTGCCTATTTGATCGTCGAATCGCAAGTCACCGACCCCGAATTGTTCAAGCGCTACATGGCCGCCGCGCCCGCCGTAGTGCAGGCCTTCGGTGGTGAATACCTGGTGCGTGGTGGCCGCAGTGCAGTGCTGGAAGGCGACTGGACGCCGCCCCGCATGACGGTCATCCGCTACCCCAGTTTCGAGCAGGCGCAAGCCATGTACGACAGCCCCGGCTACGTTGCTGCACGCGCGCTGCGCGATGGCGCCACGGCTTGCTTCAACATGGTCGTCGTTGAAGGCGTGGACACGCCGCCGGTCTGATCCCGGATCCGCGCCCAAAACCCAAACATCAAACAACTGCCTGAGGAAAAGTATGAGCGCCATTGTTGACATCGTCGGCCGGGAAATTCTCGACAGCCGCGGCAATCCCACCGTCGAATGCGACGTGCTGCTGGAAAGCGGCACCATGGGCCGCGCGGCCGTGCCTTCGGGCGCCAGCACCGGCAGCCGCGAGGCCATCGAACTGCGCGACGGCGACAAGAAGCGCTACGGCGGCAAGGGCGTGCTGAAGGCTGTCGAGCACATCAACACCGAGATCGGCGAATCGGTATTGGGGCTGGACGCGTCCGAGCAAGCCTTCCTCGACAAGACCCTGATCGACCTGGACGGCACTGAGAACAAGGGCCGCCTGGGCGCCAACGCCACGCTGGCCGTCAGCATGGCCGTGGCCCGCGCGGCGGCTGAAGAATCGGGCCTGCCGCTGTACCGCTATTTC
>JBBQAI010000162.1:0-7575 GCA_038316205.1 Burkholderiales bacterium | reverse complement strand
ACCGCCGACAAGGAGATGTTCCGCAAGGTCTACCCCTTCAGCCCGGCGCTGGTGCAGACCTTGATTGCCGTGTCTGCCGCGCTGCAACGCGAGCGCACGGCCTTGAAGCTGATGCTGCAACTGCTGGTGGACCGGCGCGACGACCTGGAGCTGGGCCAGATCATCCCAGTGGGCGACCTGTTCGACGTGATCGCAGATGGTGACGAGCCGTTCTCGGAGGCGATGCGCATCCACTTCGACAACGCCAAGCGGCTGTACAAGCAGAAGCTGCTGCCCCACCTGGAGCGGCAGCATGGCGTGACCTGGGAGAACATCCGCATCGGCAATGCCGACCCGGCCAAGGCCAAGCTGCTGCGCAACGATGCGCGGCTGATCAAGACGCTGCTGCTGAGCGCGCTGGTACCCGAGGTCGAGTCGTTGAAGGCCTTGACGGCGCAGCGCCTGGCCGCGCTGAACCACGGCACGATCCGCTCGCCCATCCCAGGCCGAGAGACGCAGGACGTGTTGCGCAAGTGCAAGGAGTGGGCGGCCGACCTCGGCGAGATCAAGGTCACGGACGACACCAACTCGCTGATCTCGATTCAGGTCACCGGCGTCGACATCGAGCCCATCGTGCGCGGGCCGGCGGCGTCCAGCGACAACCCAGGCAACCGGCGGCGCCGCATCCGCGAGATGCTGTTCGAGCAGTTGGGCGTGACCGACACCAACGACATGTTTGCCACCTACGCGGTGCTGTGGCGCGGCACCCGGCGCGAGGTAGAGGTGCTGTATGAAAACGTCCGCGAGATGTCGGACGAGAAGCTGCGCGGGCGCCCTGGCACTTGGACGGTCGTTATTGACTTCCCGTTCGATGACCAGAAGTTCACGCCGGCCGATGACCTGGCACGGTTGGCGGCGTACCGCGGCGACGACACGCAGACGCTGGTGTGGATGCCATCGTTCTTCAGCGCCAAGGCGCAGCACGACCTGGGCCGCCTGGTGGTGCTGGACTACATCCTGACGGGCGAGCGCTTCAACGAACTGGCTGCCCACCTGGCGCTGGTGGACCGTGGCCCGGCGCAGGCGCTGCTGCGCAACCAGCGTGACCAGTTGGTGCAGCGCGTTCGGCAGTACCTGGAGGTGGCTTACGGCATTGCCGGCGACTCGCGCGACGCGGTGGTGAACCCGCTGTCGCCGGAAGACCAGTTCAGGTCGCTGGATCAGACGCTGACGCCGCTGCCGCCGGTGGGGGCGAACCTGAAGTCCGCGTTCGAGGCGCTGCTGGACCAGTTGTTCAGGCACCAGTACCCGGCGCACCCGGTCTTCGATGCCGAGGTGAAACCGGCGGCGGTGAAGAAGGTGTGGCCGGAACTGGAGCGGGCCATCGGCACCACAGACGGGCGTGCGCCGGTGGGCGACCGCGTGGTGCGGCAATTGATCCGATCAATCGCTGACCCGGTGCAGCTGGGCAAGACTGGCGAGACGCACTTTGTGCTGGGTGACCACTGGCGCTCGCATTTCCTGCGCGAACAGTCGAAGAAGCAGGAGCCGCTCACCGTGGGCAACCTGCGCCGCTGGATGAACGAGCCGCTGGCGATGGGGCTGCCCGTGGAGGCGCAGAACCTGATCATCTTGACGTTCGCGGGGCAAACCAATCGCAGCTTCGTGAAAGGCAACGCGCCGTATCCGGCCAGCATCGACCAGATGGCCGACGACCTGGAGCTGCGTGAGCAGACCCTGCCCGAGCCGGGTGACTGGGAGACAGCTTGCAAGCGTGCTGCGGCGTTGTTCGGCCTGACGATCCCGACGTCGCGCAACGCGAGCAATGTGGCCAAGCTGGTCGAAGACGTTCAGGCCAAGGCGCGTGAGGTGCGTGAACCGATGGGCAGCCTGGTCAGGACGCTGGACGATAAGTCAGCGCTGTTCCCTGCCGGCGGCGACAACCATCGGCTGCAGACGGCGCGCTCGGCGCTGGCCTTGGTGGCCGGTCTGCTGAGCGCGGAGGGTGCTGCGGTCGTGACGACGCTCGCGCGTGCGGCGATCGAGACGTCGGAGGTCGCGATGCGCCAGACGCTGGCCAAGGCGCGTGAGCTGGATGAAGCCGTCCGCACCGGAGCATGGGAGATCTTCGAGGCGATGAAGGCGCTGACCGATGCGCGGCAAGCAGCGGCGAAAGCCATCGTCGCGAAAGTGAGTGAGACCCTGGCGGCCGATGAGCATGCGATCGGGCTGAAGGCCGCACTTGACGACCAGCGCAGCAAGGCAGTGCGGTTGTTGACGGTGGCGCCGCCGCCCCCACCACCACCACCTCCGCCTCCGCCGCCAACTCCGCAGCCGCCGGCGCCGCCTGCGCCACCACTGCCACCGGCACAGCCCGGCGACAAGGGCGCAAAGCCTGCAGTCATCGTGCAAGAGTCCACCGCGGCTGATCTGGAAAGCGCGCAGGCGCTGGCCCTGTTGGACGACCTGCACGCCAAGCTGGACGGCGACGCAGACCTTCGGCTGTCGATCTCAAGGCGTCTTGAGAAGCCGGGGACCGCCAAGTGACCACGGCGGCAGTGCCCCTGTCTCTGCCTCAGATCGAGGCACAGGCGCTGGCGGTGCTGGACCGCGTTAGCGACGCCAAGGTCATTGCCATCCAGGCCAAGACGAAGGCACTGTGGCCGGACGCGATCACTCTGTCGGGCAGGCCCTTCCAGGTGCGCTGGTGTGAGAGCCCCTTGATGGCCCGGGAGGCCCTGTCTGCACTTGACGAGGCATCGGACGACCAGGTGGCGCCAGGGCTCATCTTGCTGACGCCGCTGACTTCACGCGAGCTGGGCGGCGACGTGGTGGCCAGGCTGGCGCGAGCCCAGGTCTTCCAGCCCGATGCCTGGGGCATGGTGCAGCAGCTCTTCAAGGCGCGAGAGATCGACGCACGGCTCAGCCGATTTCGTTGGATGGCCCAGGTGCTGGTCGAGCGTTTCGGCATGGGTGCATACCCACCCGTGGCCAATGGATTCCTGGACATGGACACGGCGTGGCGCCACATTCTGGGCCGATGCCTGAAGCTGGACGCATCGAAGCCAGACGCGGCGATGCTGCTGAACTGGTCACTGGGTGCCGAATCGGCAGCGCTGTTCGACGACCTGCCTGACACCGCGAAACTGCAGATCGCGGCCTGGCTGGGCGACTCCGCTGGGGCCGTCGGCACGCTGGTCATGCAGTGCGTTCTGGCCGGCAACACGCAGGACGCGGTGCCGCTGGGCCTGGTGTGCGGCGTGGTGTTGTCGCCGCAAGGTGAAGGTGTCCATGAGCTTGCGGCGGCAGCGATTCGCCTTGAGCGCTTCATGGGCGACAAGCGGATCGGCATCGCCGACGGCCGGGCCTGGGCCAGCGATGCAGCGAAGCTGTTGAGCGCAACTGCATTGCCTCCCTTGGCGCCAGCGATGCGCCACGCGGTGAACGAACGTGCTGAGTCGCTGCTGCGTAAGTTGCACCTCGAGACCTACGCGTACATGAGCGACGTGCTGCCGATGGGCCTGGAGCAGCGGCTCGGCCTGCTGGCTGAGGCGTTGAAGGCCTTCATCGCCGAGCCGTCGACGGTGCTGCTGCAAACCGCCGAACAGGCTGCAGATTCGGCAGCGCGCCACGCCCATGCCGACCCAACCAGCACGCGAATGCTGCGGGTGAAGATGGCAGTGCGCCTGTGCCGCTGGATGGTGGCGGACCGGCCCGAGGGCAAGGGCCGTAGCGGGCGAGCGGCGCCTGGATTTCAGGATCTGGCGCAGATGTACGCCCGCGAAGGTGCCTTCGTCGACTGGGCGCGCTTTAAGCTGATCGGTGGGGATGATTTGCCCGGCCTGTCGTCCGCCTACGTCGCGCTTCGCGATGCGGCGCGCAAGAAGGCCGACGCCTTCAACCAGGCCTTCGCGCAGGCGCTGCAGGTGTGGAACCGCGAGCCCAGGGCCGAGGCTGCCTGCATGCCGGTGGAAGCGATCCTGGAGCGGCTGGTGGCTCCGCTGGCGCAACAAGCGCCGGTGCTGTTGCTGGTTGCCGATGGCCTGAGCTACAGCATCTTCCGAGAGCTTTGTGAGGACCTGGAGGCGCTGGGGTGGGACGAGCATATGGCCGGGCCGCCGCCAACCTTGGCGGTGGGCGTCGCGGCGCTGCCGACCATCACCGAGGTGAGCCGAACCAGCTTGCTGTCGGGGCGGCTCGTTGTGGGGGCGGCATCGCAGGAGAAGTCTGCTTTCGCCAACCATGCGGCGTTGGTGGCGGCGTCTCGCGCAGGCACCGCCCCGGTGGTGTTCCACAAGGGCGATCTTGCAGATTCGCAGGGCCTGTCGTCCACGGTGCGCGATGCCATCGCGTCGATGCAGCAGCAGGTGGTCGCCGTCGTCTACAACGCCGTGGATGACCACCTGAGCGGCTCGAACCAGATCCATGTGCGGTGGACGATTGACGATCTCAGGTTGCTTGGGCCCTTGCTGAGCGAAGCACGGCGGGCACGGCGTGTGGTGATCGTCACCGCCGACCATGGTCATGTGATCGACGATGGCACGGTGCAGCGCGGTCAAGGTGACGGCGACCGCTGGCGGCTGCCGGCCGGGGTGCCGGACGAAAGCGAATTGGTCTACGAGGGCGGGCGCGTGAAGTCCGCCTCTGGCAATGCGGTGGTGTGCTCCTGGTCGGAAGGCGTACGGCATGGCGCCAAGAAAAACGGGTACCACGGCGGCGTCTCGGCGCAGGAGGTGGTGGTGCCCTTGAGTGTCTTCACGCCCAGGAACATAGCGCTGAAAGGCTGGCAGGTGGCGGCAGCCCCACAACCGGACTGGTGGGCGCCGCTGGAAGCCGTTGTGCCGGCACTCGCACCCGAGGCACCGGCATTCGCCCGCAAGCCCCCGAAGCCCAAGCCCGTTCCGTTTCCACAGCCGGACCTGTTCGGTGGCGCAACCGCCGTGGTGGCGCCGGCGCCCGGCCTGCACTGGATCGACGCGCTGCAGGCATCGCCGGCCTACTTGGCGCAGAAAGCCTTGGCCGCGCGGGTGGCCCCTGCCGATGTCGATGTGCGATCTCTGCTGGACGCGTTGGCGGCCCGTGGAGGCAAGCTGTCGAAGGCAGCACTGGCGCAGCGCCTGGGCATGCCCGCCATGCGCATCAGCGGCTTCGTCAACGCCGCGAAGCGGGTGCTGAACGTCGACCAGGCCGCGGTGCTGGTGCTCGACGAGACGGCCGGTACGGTGGAACTGAACCGGGATCTGCTGTCCCGCCAGTTCCGGGTGACGGTTCGATGAGGGCCGCACCATGATCAGCCCACAACGCAGAGCCGAAGTCGTCGAGGCCTTGAGGCGTGGCACGGTGCCCAAGGCCGGGTTGGATGCGCTGGCCGTCGGCTACGGCCGGCTGCAAGGCACGCTCGACGAGGAACTGGACGCAGTCGCCGCGGGTCGTGGCGCCTTCAAGGCCATTCGCGGCGAGTACGGCTCAGGCAAGACGTTTTTTGGCCGCTGGCTGCAGGAGCGGGCGCGGGCGCGCGGCCTAGCCACCAGCGAAGTGCAGATCTCGGAGACCGAGACGCCACTGCATCGCCTGGAAACGGTTTACCGCCGCTTGGTGGAGCGCATCGCCACGGCGGACAGCGGCGAAGGCGCATTCCGCGGCATCGTCGATGGCTGGTTCTACGCCCTGGAACGCGACGTGCTGGAAGACACCAGCCTGGACCCCACGGACGAGGCCACGCTGCTGGCCAAGACCGAAGCGCTGATGGAGGCCCGACTGGCCAGCGTGACCAAGGTGGCACCGGCCTTCTCCGCCACGCTGCGGGCCTACCGCCGTGCGCTGCAAGCCGGCGACAACGCAACCGCCGACGGTTTGATGGCCTGGCTGAGCGGCCAGCCCAACGTATCGGCTTCGATCAAGCGTGCTGCTGGCGTGAAGGGTGACATCGACCACTTCGGTGCGACCAATTTTCTGTCCGGGTTGCTGACCATGCTGCGCGACTCGGGCTACGGCGGTCTTCTCTTGGTTCTGGACGAAGTGGAAACCTTGCAGCGCATGCGGGCCGACACCCGCGAAAAAGGCCTGAACGCGCTGCGGCAGTGGATCGATGAGATCGATGCCGGCCACTTCCCCGGCCTGTACCTCTTGATCACCGGCACTCAGGCGTTCTACGAGGGCGCACAGGGCGTTCAGCGACTGGCACCACTGGCCCAGCGACTGCATGTCGACTTCGGCACGGACTCGCGGTTCGACAACCCGCGCGCGGTGCAGGTTCGACTGCCGGCGTTCGGGCACGAGTCGCTGTTGGAAGTCGGCCGCAAGGTGCGGGACATCTACGCCGAAGGTGCCACGGCTGGGGACAGGGTCCGCGCCCTGGTCGACGATGCCTACGTCGAGTCGCTGGCCAAAGCCGTCACAGGCAACTTGGGCGGCAAGGTGGGCGTGTCGCCCAGGTTGTTCCTGAAGAAGCTGGTGGCGGACGTGATGGACCGTGTCGACCAGTTCGAGGACTTCGAACCCCGCAAGCACTACGCCTTGACCATCACCGAGACGGAGATGACGGCACAAGAGCGTGCATCGGTCGGCGTGGGCTCGGTCGATGACATTGAGCTGTAGGCCGCCGAAGGCTGACGGGGTCGGCTCATGAGCCAGGAGGCTTTCGACCGCCTGCATGGCGCGCTGCAATACCACATCGTCAATTCGATGGGCTGGACGGGCCTGCGCTCGACGCAGGCCGATGCGGTGGAACCGATCCTGGCTGGCAAGCACTGCCTGATCCTTGCGCCCACGGCCGGCGGCAAGACCGAGGCAGCCACCATCCCGGTGCTGTCGCGCATGGCGACCGAGGAATGGCCTGGACCGAGTGTGCTGTACGTGTGCCCGATCAAGGCGCTGCTGAACAACCTGGAGTCCCGTCTGTCGCGCTATGCCGGCTTCGTCGGCAGGACGGTGCAGGTCTGGCACGGCGATGTCGGGCAAGGCGCCAAGGCGCGTGCAAAGCGCATGCCGCCGGACATCCTGCTGACCACGCCTGAGTCGCTGGAGGGGATGCTGATCTCCACCAAGGTGGACCGGGCGTCCTGGTTCAGCAACGTGCGCGTGGTCATCGTTGACGAGTTACACGCCTTTGCCGGCGACGACCGCGGCTGGCATCTGCGCGCCGTGATCAAGCGCATCGAGGCCTACGCTAGGCAGCCGATCCAGCGCATCGGCCTGTCGGCGACGGTGGGCAACCCGGGCGAGTTGCTGGATTGGTTCGCCGGGTCGGGCGAGCGGCAGATCGTCGGCTCATCGTCGGTGACCACGGATGCCGATGTCACGATCGATCACGTCGGCTCGATGGCCAACGCGGCGACGGTCATCTCACGGCTACACCGAGGGGCCAAGCGCCTGGTCTTCTGCGACAGCAGATCGAAGTTGGAAGAGCTGGCCGTGTCGTTGCGCACGATGAACACGCGGACCTTCGTTTCGCATTCATCGCTGAGCGCGTCCGAGCGCAAGCTGGCCGAGACCGCATTCGCCGAAGAACGGGACTGCGTCATCGTTGCGACCAGCACGCTGGAGCTGGGCAGCGACGTGGGTGACTTGGACTACGTAGTCCAGATCGACGCGCCG
>JBBQAI010000080.1:0-19236 GCA_038316205.1 Burkholderiales bacterium | reverse complement strand
GGACAAGGGCATTGTGCTGGATGAGCCTTCGGTAGTGGCGATCCGGCATGAAGGTGGCCCCCAGGGCAAGAAGACGATACAGGCCGTCGGCAAGGAAGCCAAGGCCATGCTGGGCAAGGTGCCGGGCAATATCGAGGCGATACGCCCGATGAAAGATGGCGTGATCGCCGACTTCACGGTCACCGAGCAGATGCTCAAGCAGTTCATCAAGATGGTGCATCCGCGCAGCATCTTCCGGCCCAGCCCGCGCATCATCATCTGTGTGCCGTGCGGCTCGACCCAGGTCGAGCGCCGCGCGATCCGGGAATCCGCGTTGGGCGCCGGCGCCAGTGACGTGCGCCTGATCGAGGAGCCGATGGCCGCGGCGCTCGGCGCTGGATTGCCGGTCAGCGAGGCCAGTGGCTCGATGGTGGTCGATATCGGCGGCGGTACCACCGAGGTCGGCGTGATCTCGCTTGGCGGCATGGTCTACAAGGGCAGCGTGCGGGTGGGCGGCGACAAGTTCGACGAGGCCATCATCAACTACATCCGCCGCAATTACGGCATGTTGATCGGTGAGCCCACCGCGGAAACCATCAAGAAGAAAATCGGTTCCGCGTTTCCGGGCAGCGAGGTCAAGGAGATGGAGGTGCGCGGGCGCAACCTGTCCGAAGGTGTGCCACGCAGCTTCACGGTCTCGTCCAACGAGATCCTCGAAGCCCTGACCGATCCGCTCAACCAGATTGTCTCGGCCGTCAAGAACGCGCTGGAGCAAACCCCGCCCGAGCTGGGCGCCGACATCGCCGAGCGCGGCATGATGCTGACCGGCGGCGGCGCCTTGCTGCGCGACCTGGACCGCCTGCTGGCCGAAGAAACCGGCTTGCCGGTGCTGGTGGCCGAAGACCCGCTGACCTGTGTGGTGCGCGGCTGCGGCATGGCGCTGGAGCGCATGGAAGGCCGGGGGTCTATCTTCACGTCCGAGTGAGCCGCATGACCCGAATCTCGCGGGTCCGCGCCTAGGCAACCGCAGCGCGCGCACCATGGCCCTGGGCAGTTTCGACCGCACACCACCGCCGTTCTTCCGCCAGGGCCCATCTGCCCTGACGAAGCTTTTTTTCTTCTCGGCGTTGGCCGTGTTTCTGATGGTCGCCGACACCCGCTTCAGCGTGGCCACGCCCGTGCGCGCCACCTTGGCGGTGCTGCTGCTGCCGGTGCAGCGCACGCTGGCCGTGCCCATCGAAATCGTCGAAGGCGGCAGCGAATACCTGGGCGGCCTGCAGCAGGCGCTGAGCCGCGAGGCGAAAGCACAAGCCCGCCTGGCCGCGCAGGCCGAACGCATGTTGCGCGCAGAGCAATTGGCGCAAGAGAACGCGCGGCTCCGTGCCCTGATCGGCCTGCGCCCCGCCATGGCCGGCCGCGCGCAACCCGCCGAGGTGATGTACGAGGCGGCCGACCCGTATTCGCGCAAGGTCTTCATCGACCGGGGCAGCGCTCAGGGCGTGGTGCTGGGCTCGCCGGTGATCAACGAAGCTGGCGTGCTGGGCCAGGTGACGCGGGTCTATGCGCTGACGGCCGAAGTCACGCTGCTGGCTGACAAGGACGCCGCCATCCCCGTGTTGAACATGCGCACTCAGCAGCGCAGCGCGGCCTTTGGTGGCGGCACGCCGGGCGGTATGGAACTGCGCTTCACCTCGGCCAATGCCGACGTGTTGGTGGGTGATGTGCTGCAGACCAGCGGGCTGGACGGCATTTACCCGCCGGGCCTGCCCGTGGCCAAGGTGGCGGCCGTGCAGCGGCGCGTCGAATCGGGTTTCGCACGGATCACGCTGTTGCCCACGGCCAACCCCGACGGCGTGCGCCACGTGCTGGTGCTGGAGCCGCTGAACGTGCAACTGCCGCCCCGGCCACCGGCGGCTGCCGAGCCTTCCAAGCCCGAGCGCCAGCTGAATGCGCCCGGCCGCAAGAGTGCCTCGACGCCATGAAGGCCGCGCCATGATCACGCTCAACCGGGGAGCTGCGACATGATCATGCCGCGCGGTTCCGACCAGCTGCTGCTGCCGGTCAACCCTTTCTTCATCGCCTTCACGCTGGCGCTGGCCCTGGTCTTCGACCTGCTGCCGCTGGGCCGGCAGCCGGCCATGCCCGACATGCTGGCCGTGGCGCTGGTGTTCTGGAACGTGCACCAGCCGCGCCGCATGGGCGTGGGCGTGGCCTTTTTGTTCGGCCTGGTGATGGACGTGCACCAGGGCGCGCTGCTTGGGCAACACGCCTTTGCTTACACGCTGCTCAGTTTTGTGGCCATCACCATCCACCGCCGCCTGCTGTGGTTCGGCGTCATCGAACAAGCGCTGCAGATCCTGCCGGTATTTGTCGGTGCGCACGGCGTGTCGTTGGCGGTGCGCATGCTGGCTGGCGGCATGTTCCCGGGCTGGTGGCTGCTGCTGGCGCCCATCGTCGAGGCGCTGCTGTGGCCGTTGGTGACATTGCTGTTGTTGGCACCGCAACGCCGCGCCCCCGACCCCGATCAGAATCGACCGCTTTAGCATGATCGGCATGACAGAACTCAAGGACCTGGAGCGAGAGATCGGCCGTTTTCGCGGCCGTTTGTTGGCCGCTGCGGGTTTCGTGTTGCTGGCCTTTTCGCTGCTGTGTGCGCGCCTGGTTTACCTGCAGGTCATCCGCCACGACGAACTGGCCACGCAGGCCGAGGCCAACCGAATCGCGGTCGTGCCCATCGTGCCGAATCGTGGCCTGATCGTCGACCGCAATGGTGTGGTGCTGGCCACCAACTACTCGGCCTATACCTTGGAAATCGCGCCCAAACGGGGCAAGGACGCTGCCGCAGAACTGGAAGCGCAGATCGACGAACTGGCCAGCGTCGTCACCATCGAAGCCAAGGATAGGCGCCGCTTCAAGCGCCTGCAGGAAGAGCTGAAGGGCGCTGATTCGCTGCCCATACGCACCCGGCTGACCGACGAGGAGGTGGCGCGTTTCACGGCCCAACGCTTCCGTTTTCCGGGTGTCGAGGTCAAGGCGCGGCTGTTCCGCAATTACCCGCTGGGTGACACCGGCGCCCACCTGCTGGGCTACATCGGCCGCATCAACCAGGCCGAGAAGGCGGCCATCGACGACGGGGACGAGGCCGAGCAGGGCAACTACAAAGGCACCGAGTACATCGGCAAGCTGGGGTTGGAACAAAGCTACGAAAAAGTCCTGCACGGCACGGCTGGTTTTGAAGAGGTCGAGACCAGCGCCGGCGGCCGCGCGGTGCGCCGCTTGAACAGCCACCCGCCCACGCCGGGCGACAAGCTGGTGCTGTCGATCGACATCAAATTGCAGGCTTTGGTTGAAGACCTTTTCGGTGGCCGGCGCGGCGCGCTGGTGGCGATGGATCCACGCACCGGCGAAGTGCTGGCCTTCGTCAGCAAGCCCACTTTCGACCCCAATCTCTTCGTCGATGGCATCGACGTGGAAAGCTGGCGCGAACTCAACGAGAGCATCGACAAGCCGCTGTTGAATCGCGCGCTGCGCGGCACCTACCCGCCGGGGTCGACCTACAAACCCTTCATGGCCATGGCTGCGCTCAACAGCGGCAAGCGCGCGCCCGGCACCTTGATCAACGACACCCTGGTTTTCAACTTCGGCGGTCACCGTTTCGGCAGCCCCGAGACCGAGCGCGGCGGCATCATGGACATGCACCGGGCCATCGTGCAGTCCAGCAACGTCTACTTCTATTCGCTGGCCAATGAGATGGGTGTGGACCTGATCCACGAGCAGCTCTACCCCATGGGTTTCGGGCGCAAGACGGGCATCGATGTCGAAGGCGAAGTGACCGGCGACCTGCCGTCCACCGAGTGGAAGAAGAAGCGTTTCAAGAAGCCCGAGCAGCAGAAGTGGTACGCCGGTGAAACCATCTCGCTGGGCATCGGCCAGGGCTACAACAACTTCACCATGCTGCAGATGGCCACGGCCATGTCGACGCTGGTGTCGGGTGGGCAGCGCTACAAGCCGCGCCTGGTGCGCGAGATCGAAGACGTGATCAGCGGCCAGCGCAAGCGCGTGGCCAGCGACGCGCTGGAGCCGCTGCCCTACAAGCCGGCCGATGTGGAGGTCATCCGCAGCGCCTTGCAGGGCGTGGCGGCTGAAGGCACCTCGCGCGCGGCCTTCGCCGGCGCCGGCTACGTCAGCGGTGGCAAGACCGGTACCGCGCAGGCCGTCGGCGCGCGGGCCAACGAGAAGTACAACGCGGCCAAGATCGAAGAAACCCGGCGTGACCACGCGCTCTACGTGGCTGCTGCGCCAATGGACGCGCCCACCGTGGCGCTGGCCGTCATCGTCGAGAACGCCGGTTGGGGTTCCGATTCGGCCGCGCCCATCGCCCGGCGCGTTTTCGACTACCTGCTGCTGGGCCAGTACCCCAGCGAAGAAGACCTGGCCGCGATGCGCGAAGGCAAGGCCAAGGCGCCCATCGGCTCACCGCGCCGCGCGGCCGACGTGCCGCTGCCCGGGCAGGTCTTGCCGACGGCGGCTGCAGCCTCGGCGGCGTCGCCATGACCCCGAACACCGCGTTCGACCAGCCTTCGCGCTGGGGCTGGGTGGGCCGGGTCTTCGGCGGCTTCGACTTGCCGCTGCTGACGGCGGTGGCGCTGCTGGCCACCATCGGCCTGGTGGCCATGTATTCAGCTGGCTATGACCACGGCACGCGCTTCGTCGACCACGGCCGCAACATGTTGCTGGCGCTGGGCGTGCTGTTCCTGGCCTCGCAAGTGCCGCCGCAGAAGCTGCAGAAGCTGGCGGTGCCGCTCTACTTGTTCGGCCTGGCGCTGCTCATCGTCACCGCGCTGCCGGGCATTGGCGTCACCAAGAAAGGCGCCACGCGCTGGTTGAATGTGGGTGTGCAGATCCAGCCCAGCGAGATCATGAAGATCGCGATGCCGCTGGTCCTGGCCTGGTGGTTCCAGAAGCGCGAAGGGATGCTGCGGGTGTCGGACTTCGTCATCGCCGGCGTGATCCTGATGCTGCCGGTGGCGGTGGTGGCCAAGCAGCCCGACCTGGGCACGGCGCTGCTGATTCTGGCCAGCGGCGTCTACGTGATGTTCTTCGCCGGGCTGTCGTGGAAGCTGGTGCTGCCGGTCCTGCTGATTGCCGCCATCGCCATCGCCGCCATCGTGATGACGGCCGACCGCATCTGCGAGCCCGGCGTCAAATGGCCGCTGATGCGCGACTACCAGCAGCACCGCGTGTGCACCCTGCTGGACCCGACCACCGACCCGCTGGGCAAGGGCTTCCACATCATCCAGGGCATGATTGCCATCGGCTCGGGTGGCCTGTCGGGCAAGGGCTTCATGCAGGGCACGCAGACCCATCTGGAATTCATCCCCGAACGCACCACCGACTTCATCTTCGCGGCCTTCAGCGAAGAGTTCGGACTGGCCGGCGTGCTGCTGCTGATTTGCAGCTTCATCTTCCTGATCTTTCGCGGCTTGATGATCGCTGCCGAAGCCCCGACAGTCTTCACGCGCCTGCTGGCCGGCGCCGTGACGCTGAGCTTCTTCACTTACGCCTTCGTCAACATGGGCATGGTCAGCGGCATCTTGCCCGTCGTGGGCGTGCCCTTGCCTTTCATCAGCTATGGCGGCACGGCGATGGTGTCGCTGGGCCTGGGGCTGGGCATCTTGATGTCGGTCGCCCGAAGCCGCAGGCTGATGCAGAGTTAAGCGCCTGCTCACGCCGAGTCAGTTGGTCAGCGCCGGCTGTGGTCGAGTGGTCAGCGGGATGCGCACCGTGAACAGCGTGCCCGGCGCGTGGGCCGTGTCGCGACTTCGCGGTCTGGCATCGCTCACCGTCACTTCGGCGCCGTGGCGCTGCGCCACTTCCAGCACGATGGCCAGGCCCAAGCCGCTGCCGTCCACCTGCGTGCCCAAGGCCCGATAGAAGGGCCTGAACACCGCTTCACGTTCGGCCAGCGCGATGCCCGGTCCGGTGTCTTCCACCTGCACCACCACGTGCAGCCCCAACGGATCGGGCAGCACGCGGGCCGTCACCGTGCCGCCTTGCGGCGTGTACTGCAGCGCGTTGTCCACCAAATTGCGCACCATCTCGCTGAGCAGCACCGGTTCGCCCATCAAGCGCGTGCTGGCCGATGGGCCGTGGTCCTCGGGACCTTCGTAGCCCAGGTCGATGCGGCGCTCGATCGCGCGCGGCACGAAGTCGCGGACCACGGCGCGCGTCACCGCTGCGATGTCGACCCACTGGTGGCGCGCCACCTGCCCGGTGTCCTCGGCGCGGGCCATCGCCAGCAACTGGTTGACCACGTGGGCGGCGCGCTGCGTGGACAAGGAAATCTGCAGCAGGGAATGCTTCATCGAAGCCGGGTCGCCGCGCCCGCTGTCGATTTCGCGCGCGGCCAGTTCCGCCTGCATGCGCAGCCCGGCCAGTGGCGTCTTCAGCTGGTGGGCGGCGTCGGCCAGGAAGTGGCGCTGCGCGGCAATGGTGTGGTCCAGGCGCTGCAGCAGATCGTTGATGGCGCGCACCAGCGGTGCCACCTCGTCGGGCACATTGCCCTCCGCGATAGGGCTCAGGTCGGTGCTTTCGCGCTTGCGGATGCGCTGCTGCAATTCCGCCAGCGGGCGGATGCCGCGGGCCAGCGCGAACCACACCAGGACCACCGCCAGCGGCAGGATGACGAACTGAGGCAGGATCACGCCCTTGATGATTTCCGTGGCCAGTTGCGAGCGCTTGCCCAACGTTTCGGCCACCTGCACCAGCGACTCGTTGCCGCCTGCCCCGGCCGCGCCACCGGTGACCCCAGCCATCCACAGGTAGGCGACGCGCACCGGTTCGTCGCCGATCATGTCGTCGCGAAATCGCACGTTGGCGTCGGCCACCAGCGCCAGTTCTTCTGACGGCACCACCAGCCCGGCCTCGCCGGCCAACAACTCGCCGCGCCGGCCCAGCACTTGGTAGTAGGTGCGGTCGTCGTCGTCTTCGCGGGTCAGCACGGCGGCGGTGTGTTCGAGTTCGGCCTTCACCTGCGCAGCCGGCTGCAGACCGTTCGCCACCTGCGAGGCCGCCTGGCGCGACAAGGCTCGCACCAGATCGGCCAGTTCACGGTCGTAGGGGCGGTTGGCGATGGTCTGGGCGACCACCCAGGTCAGGCCCAGGCTCATCGGCCACAGCAGCAGCAGCGGGGCGAGCATCCAGTCGAGGATCTCGCCGAACAGCGAGCGCTGTTCGTGTTGTTCGGCGGGCATGGCCCATTGTCTGGCGATCAGTTCGTCAGGCCTGAATTTTCTCCAGGCAATAACCCAGGCCGCGCACGGTGGCGATGCGGACCGGGCCTTGTTCGATCTTCTTGCGCAAGCGGTGGATGTAGACCTCGATGGCGTTGTTGCTGACCTCTTCGCCCCACTCACACAGGCGCTCGACCAGCTGGTCTTTGCTGACCAGGCGCCCGGCGCGCTGCAGCAGCACTTCCAGCAGGCTCAGTTCGCGTGCGCTCAGATCGACCATCTGGTCGTTGAGGTAGGCCACTCGGCCTGTGGCGTCGAAGGTCAGCGGGCCGTGCTTCAGCAAGTTGGAAGCCGTGCCCAGGCCGCGCCGTGTCAGGGCCCGGACGCGAGCTTCCAGCTCTTGCAGCGAAAAGGGCTTGGCCATGTAATCGTCGGCTCCCAGGTCCAGACCTTTGACGCGCTGCTCGACGCTGTCGGCGGCGGTCAGGATCAGCACCGGCACGCTGCTGCCGCGGCCGCGCATCTTGCGCAGCACCTCGAAGCCGTGAATCTTGGGCAGGCCGAGGTCCAGGATCAGCAGATCAAACTCATGCGTCGTCAGGGCTGCATCGGCTTCGCTGCCGCTGCTGACCTGGTCCACCGCGTAACCCGAAGCGCGCAAGGAACGCAGCAGCCCATCGGCCAGCACCTGGTCGTCTTCGGCGATCAATATCCGCATCGATTTGTCTCCGCTCTGACCCGGGTGTTCCCCCGGTCGGGTGGCCCCCCAGGAGTTACCCCAAAAGGACTGTACGAATATCCAGCCTTTACGACATAATGAGCGCAAATCCAGAAACCCAGGAGAACCCCATGGACGCACCCGTCAAAGCGCTGAACACCGAAAAAGCCAAGGCCCTGCAGGCCGCACTCGCGCAAATCGAAAAGCAGTTCGGCAAGGGCTCGATCATGCGCCTGGGCGAAGGCGAAGTGATCGAAGACATCCAGGTGGTTTCCACGGGGTCGCTGGGCCTGGACATCGCTTTGGGTGTCGGCGGTTTGCCGCGCGGTCGGGTCATCGAAATCTACGGCCCTGAGTCTTCGGGCAAGACCACGCTGACGCTGCAGGTTATCGCCGAAATGCAGAAACAAGCCGGCACCTGTGCCTTCATCGACGCCGAGCACGCGCTGGACATCCAATACGCGCAGAAGCTGGGCGTCAACCTGCAAGAACTGCTGATCAGCCAGCCCGACACCGGCGAACAGGCGCTGGAAATTGTCGACGCCCTGGTGCGCTCGGGCTCCATCGACCTGATCGTCATCGACTCGGTGGCCGCGCTCACACCCAAGGCCGAACTCGAGGGCGAAATGGGCGACAGCCTGCCCGGCCTGCAAGCGCGTTTGATGAGCCAGGCGCTGCGCAAGCTCACCGGCACGATCAAGAAGACCAACACCATGGTCATCTTCATCAACCAGATCCGCATGAAGATCGGCGTGATGTTCGGCAACCCAGAAACCACCACGGGCGGCAACGCGCTGAAGTTTTATGCCTCGGTGCGCCTCGATATCCGCCGCACCGGCAGCATCAAGAAGGCCGAAGAAGTCATCGGCAGTGAAACCAAGGTCAAGGTCGTCAAGAACAAGGTCGCGCCGCCCTTCAAGACTGCTGAGTTCGACATCCTGTACGGCGAAGGCATCAGCCGCGAGGGCGAGATCATCGATATGGGCGTTACCGCGCGCATCCTGGAAAAGAGTGGCGCCTGGTACGCCTACAACGGCGAAAAAATCGGCCAAGGCAAGGACAACGCCCGCGAATTCCTGCGCGAGAACCCCGACGTGGCGCACGAGATCGAAAACAAGGTGCGCGTTTCGATGGGCATCCCGCTGCTGGCCCCCGAGGTCGGCGCGGCGTAAGCCGGTTGGGGGTGGAGTCGGGCGCGCCGTGGGCTTCGGTTCGCTTTCAGTCAAAGGCCGGGCGCTGCGCTACCTGTCGCAGCGCGAACACTCCCGCGTGGAACTGGAACGCAAGTTGTCCCGCGTCGTCGAAGACTTGCCCGACGCATCCGCGCAGCACCAAATCGCTGCTGCGTTGGACGAACTGACTGCCAAAGACCTGCTCAGCGAAAGCCGCACGGCTGCTTCGGTGCTGCACAGCCAGGGTCAGCGCTACGGCAGCCGTCGCCTGAAGCAGACGCTGCAGATGAAGGGCATCGCGCCCGACTTGGTGTCTGCCACCTTGCAGCAAGCGCGTGGCACCGAACTCGAACGGGCACGCGAAGTCTGGCGCCGCCGTTTCGACACACCGGCCGCCGATGCCGCCGAGCGCGCCCGCCAGATGCGTTTCCTGGCCGGCCGTGGTTTCGATGGCGACGTGATCCGCCGCGTGGTGCAGGCCGGCGACGACGAATAGCTGCCGGCAGCCGTTCGCTGTAAGTTTGTGCTGCAGGGCAGCATGCTAAATTCGCCGCCGCACTGCGCAGGCAGCTCGCCCTCCAAACATTCCCGATGACCCTCCCGCAAGCGGCGGCCCAACGCCAGCTCAAACACCGCCGTCAGATCGACGTGCAGGTGTTTTCACGCGGCAATGGGCTGTGGGAAGTGGACGCCGTCCTGACCGACACCAAGACCCGTGTCGCCAACATGGCCGATGGGCCGCGCCAGCCCGGCACGCCGATCCACGACATGCTGCTGCGCCTAGTGGTTAACGACAAGCTCGACATCCTCGAAGCCGGCTCGGAAACGCGCTGGATGCCCTACACCGGCACCTGCAACGAACACGGCGACGCCTACAGCGCGCTGGTCGGCATGAACCTGCTGCATAACTTCCGCCACACGCTGCGCCTGAAGCTGGGCGGCGTGCTGGGCTGCACCCACATCACCGAGCTGGCGCAGACACTGCCCACCGCCGTCGTCCAGGCTTTCGCCGGCGAAGTCATCGACACGCGCGGCACCGCCGAGGGCGCGAAACAGCCCTTCCAGATCGACCGTTGCCACGCGCTGCGCAGCGACGGCGAGATCGTGCGCCTGCAACACCCGCGCTGGTACCGCGCGGCCGCAGCCGCGGATGCCACGCCCCCCGTCCCCACCCCCGACACCGATCACCGACCACTGAGCGAGGAACCGCCATGAAGATCCACGAATACCAGGCCAAGGAACTGCTGCGCGCAGCAGGCGTCCCCGTGCCACGGGGCTATGCCGCGTTCACCGTGCGCGAAGCGCAGGAAGCCGCGCAGAAGCTGGGCGGCCCCGTGTGGGTGGTCAAGGCCCAGATCCACGCCGGTGGCCGGGGCAAGGGCGGCGGCGTCAAGCTCGCGCGCACGCTGGCCGATGTCGAAAAGCTGTCGTCGGAGATCCTCGGCATGCAGCTCAAGACCCACCAGACCGGCCCTGAAGGCCAGAAGGTGCGCCGGCTGTACATTGAAGAAGGCGCCGACATCCAGAAGGAATACTACGTGTCGCTGGTCACCGACCGCGCCACGCAGAAGGTGGCCTTCATCGCGTCCAGCGAAGGCGGCATGGACATCGAGGAGGTGGCCCACAGCACGCCCGAGAAGATCGTCACCGAGTTCATCGACCCCCTGACCGGCCTGGGTGCGGAACAGGCCAAGAAGATCGCCGACGCAATCGGCCTGCCGGCCAACAGCACCGCGCAAGCCATCGACATCTTCCAGAAGCTTTACGCCTGCTACATGGAGACCGACGCCTCGCTGGTCGAAATCAATCCGCTGAATCGCGACAGCAAGGGCGGCTTGATCGCACTGGACGCCAAGTTCAACTTCGACCCCAACGCGCTGTTCCGCCACCCCGACATCGTGGCCTACCGCGACCTGGACGAAGAAGACCCGGCCGAAGTCGAAGCCAGCAAGTTTGATCTGGCCTACATCAGCCTGGACGGCAACATCGGCTGCCTGGTGAACGGCGCCGGCTTGGCGATGGCCACGATGGACACGATCAAGCTGTTCGGCGGCGAGCCGGCCAACTTCCTGGACGTTGGCGGTGGCGCCACCGCCGAGAAGGTCACCGAGGCCTTCAAGATCATGTTGGCCAACAAGGCCGTGAAGGGCATCCTGGTCAACATCTTCGGCGGCATCATGAAGTGCGACACCATTGCCGAGGGCGTCATCGCCGCTTGCAAGGCCGTGAACCTGAGCGTGCCGCTGGTCGTGCGCATGAAGGGCACCAACGAAGACCTGGGCAAGAAGATGCTGGCCGAATCGGGCTTGCCGATCATCGCCGCCAACACCATGGCCGAGGCTGCCACCGCCATCGTGGCCGCCGTCAAGTAAGCCCGGACCCAAGGAAATCACCATGTCGATCTACATCAACAAAGACACCAAGGTCATCACCCAAGGCATTACCGGGAAGACCGGCCAGTTTCATACACGTGGTTGCCAGGCCTACGCCAACGGCAAGAACTGTTTCGTCGCGGGCGTGAACCCCAAGAAGGCGGGCGAAAGCTTCGAAGGCATCCCCATCTTCGCGGGCGTGAAAGAAGCCGCCAGCGCCACCGGCGCCACGGTCAGCGTGATCTACGTGCCGCCCGCCGGCGCGGCCGCTGCGATCTGGGAAGCCGTCGAAGCCGATCTGGACCTGGCCATCTGCATCACCGAAGGCATTCCGGTGAAGGACATGCTGATGGTGCGCAACAAGATGAAAGCCAAGGAAGCGGCCGGCGGCAAGAAGACCTTGCTGCTGGGACCCAACTGCCCCGGCCTGATCACGCCTGACGAAATCAAGATCGGCATCATGCCGGGTCACATCCACCGCAAGGGCCGCATCGGTGTGGTCAGCCGTTCGGGCACGTTGACTTACGAAGCCGTGGCGCAGCTCACCGAAATTGGCCTGGGCCAGTCGACCGCGGTCGGCATCGGCGGCGACCCGATCAACGGTCTGAAGCACATCGACGTGATGCGTGCTTTCAACGATGACCCCGACACCGACGCCGTCATCATGATCGGCGAGATCGGCGGCCCCGATGAAGCCGAAGCTGCGGTGTGGTGCAAGGCGAACATGAAGAAACCCATCGTCGGCTTCATTGCCGGCGTGACAGCCCCGGCCGGCAAGCGCATGGGCCACGCGGGTGCGCTGATCAGCGGCGGCGCCGACACGGCCGACGCCAAGCTGGCGATCATGGAAGCCTGCGGCTTCACGATCACGCGCAACCCGTCGGAAATGGCACGCCTGCTCAAGGCCATGCTCTAGAGCAGCCCCGTTGCGGCGGGTTTTCGGACCGGCCGCAGCTATGTATTTCCCGCAGGGTAGGGCCCAGGCCCCGCCCCTAAACTCGTTGGGTTCATAGGCGCCGCTTGTCGTGTGCGCCGCGCACGAGGACGGGATATGCAACACATCGTCGAAGCGGGCTTCTGGCTCGCACTGGCCAAGATCATCTGGGTCAACATCTTGCTGTCGGGCGACAACGCGGTGGTCATCGCGCTGGCCGCGCGCAGCCTTCCGGAAGACCAGCGCAAGAAGGCCATCTTCGGTGGCAGCGCGGCGGCCATACTGCTGCGCATCGTGCTGACCATCTTTGCTGTGCAGCTGCTGCAGTACCCCTACCTGAAGCTGATCGGCGCGCTGCTGTTGTTCTGGATCGGCGTTCAACTGTTGATCCCCGAAGACGACGACGAGGGTGGCATCCAGTCGCATTCCCACCTCTGGTCGGCCATCCGCACCATCCTGATTGCCGACCTCGTGATGAGCCTGGACAACGTCATCGGCGTGGCCGCCGCTGCCGACGCCGGGCCGCCTGAATCGCGTTTGCTGCTGCTGATCCTGGGCCTGGGCCTGTCCATCCCGATGATCATTTTCGGCAGTCAGTTGCTGCTGACGGTGATGGAAAAGTACCCGGTGATCATCACCCTGGGTGCTGCGCTGCTGGGCTTTGTCGCTGGCGAGATGCTGGTCAGCGACCGCGCGCTGGCACCTTTCTTCGCCAGCGTCGGTACCGCTTCGACCACCATCATCGAAGTGGCCGGTGCCGTGGGTGTGGTGCTGGTCGGCCGCTGGGTGGCCGGCCGCAAGGGCAAGGGTGCCGACAAACCGGTGGGTGCCTGATCGCTGGTCCCCCATCCCCATAGGTTCTGGGCCGACAGCGTGACTGCAGGCGCCCGTCCCAGCCCGCAGTCCGCCCTGCAACCCGGTCAGGCCGTCGCGGGCTACCGTTTGATCCGCCGCCTGGGGCAAGGCGCCCACGGCGCGGTCTACCTGGCCGATGACCCGCGCGGCCCGCTGACCGTTGCGCTGAAGGTTGTGACCCTGCCGCCCGGCGCGTCGGCGCAAGCCGCACGGAATGCTTTTCTGCGCAGTGCCGAGGTCGCCCGTCGGCTGCACCACCCCGGCATCGTGGCCCTGCATGACGCTGGCGTCGAAGGCCCGCTGGCCTGGCTGGCGATGGAGCCGGTGCCCGGCAGCGACCTCACGCGTTACACCCGCCCCCAACGCCTGCTGCCCGAGCCGCTGGTCTTGCGCGTTGGCGAACGCATCGCGCAGGCCTTGGCTTACGCGCACCGGCAGGGCGTCGTCCACCGCGACGTCAAGCCGGCCAATGTGCTGGTCGATTGGCGCAGCGACGCCGTCAAGCTGGCCGATTTCGGCCTGGCCCGCGCCGACGATGGCGTGCAGACCGGCACCGGCATCGTGCCGGGCTCGCCGGCCTACATGGCGCCCGAGCAATTGGCCGGCGCCGTGCCCAGCCCGCGCAGCGATCTTTATGCCCTGGGTGTGATGCTGTTTCAGTTGCTGGCCGGACGCCTGCCTCATGACGGCGCTTCGATGGGTGAACTGCTGCGTCATGTGGCCGACGAACCCGTGCCCGACCTGCGCCTGCTGCGCCCCGACTTGCCCGCCGGCGTGGCGAGCTTGGCCGCGCGCCTGATGGCCAAGCGCGCCACTGACCGCCCGCCCGATGGCGACGCTGTGGCGCGTGAGTTGGCTGGCCTGGTGGCATCGTGGCCTGTTGCGCGCTGAAGTGGCGCAAGCCGCTGGCTGACAGCCGCCCGATCCGATGCACAATCGCCGTCCGTTCCCAACTGCGTACCAATCGCACTTCCCTGTGTCCATGACGATCGAGATCCATGCTGCGGTGGACCCCGGCCGGGCGCGCAGCAACAATGAGGATTCGGTGGCCACCGATGAAAGCGTCGCGCTCGCGGTGCTCGCCGACGGCATGGGCGGCTACAACGCCGGCGAAGTGGCCAGCAGCATGGCCACCAGTTTCATCAGCAGCGAAATGGGCCGCTGGCTGCGTGAAGCCAGCAGCCAGGCCAGCGACGCCGAAGTGCGCCGCGCCATGGACATCTGCGTCGAGAACGCCAACCGCGCCATCTTCAACGCCTCCAACGCCAACCCGCAGTACGCTGGCATGGGTACCACGCTGGTCGTCGCCTGTTTCCGCGACGACCGCGTGCTCGTCGGCCATGTCGGTGATTCACGCTGCTACCGCCTGCGCGGCGGCCGCCTGCAGCAGATCACGCGTGACCACTCCTTGCTGCAAGAGCAGATCGACGCCGGCTTGATCACGCCCGAGCAGGCCGCCTTTTCGTCGAACAAGAACCTGGTCACGCGCGCGGTGGGCGTTGAAGACAACGTCCTGCTCGAAGCGCACCTGCACGACGTTCAGCCCGGCGATCTCTTCCTGATGTGTTCCGACGGGCTGTCGGACATGCTCGACGATGGCAGCATCGCGCAGTTGTTGTTGGCCAACGAAGCACTGGAATCCTGCGCGCGCGCGTTGGTGGCTGCGGCCAACGACGCGGGTGGAAAAGACAATATCTCCGTCATACTGGTGCGCGCATCGGGCGGCGCGGGCGCTTCGGCGCGCTCGTGGTGGCCGTTTCGGCGCTAGGTCAAAACAGCGACAAGCGCTTGGCAGTGCAAATCAGCGCGAACTGAATCGAGGGCAGGCATGGGCAAGTTGGTGGTTTCTCTCGACGGTGTGGTCATCAAGGAAGTCCAGATCACCAAGGACAAGACCACCCTCGGGCGTCGTCCTTACAACGACATCGTGATCGACAACCTCGCCGTTAGCGGCGAGCACGCCGTGATGCAAATGGTGGGTGCCGACGTCTTCATCGAAGACCTCAACAGCACCAACGGCACCTACATCAACGGCAAGGCGATCAAGAAGCAACTGCTGACCCACAACGACACCGTTGAGATCGGCAAGTACAAGATTAAGTACCTGGTCGACGAGTCCAACGACTTCGAGCGAACCATGATCGTGCGCCCTGGCAGCAGCGCCCCGGCGCCCGGTGCCCACACGCCGATGCAGCACAGTCATGGGCAAGGGCAGCACGCGCAGGCCGCAGATTCCAACTTTGCGCCGCTGGGCGCCCCGGCGCCGACGCAGCCGGCGTCGATCAAAGTGCTGAACGGCGCTGCAGCCGGCCGCGAAGTGGTGTTGACCAAGGTCGTCACCACCGTCGGCAAGCCTGGCGTGCAGGTGGCGTCCATCACCAAGCGCCCCAACGGTTATGCCTTCGCCCACGTCGAAGGGGCGGCGCGCCCCAGCATCAACGGCGTGCCGCTGGTGGGCGACTCGGTGCCGCTGCGCAACGGCGACGTGATCGAACTCGCCGGCACGCAGATGCAGTTCATCTTCCGCTGAGCACTTCACGGCCGCAGGCGGCCGTGACCAGATTCACGGCGGCGCTCAGCCTGTCGCTTGCCCTGATGAACAAACGTGCGCAGGTGCCTTGCGTCGTTGGCAGCGCGCCATCAGCATCGGTGCCTTGTCCGCTGAGTACGGTCCCTCCGCACGGTTTTTCATGCAGATCCGCGTCCTCGGTTGTTCAGGCTCTATTGCAGCCGGCAGCCGCACCACCTCTTTCCTGCTCGACGACGATGTGCTCATCGACGCCGGCACTGGCGTGGGTGACCTGACGCTGGACGAGCTGGCGCGCATCGACCACATCTTCGTCACCCATTCACACCTCGACCACGTGCTGTCCATCGGCCTGCTGGCCGACAGTGTCACGCGCCGTCGCCGCGCCGCCGCCAGCCCGCCGGTGCAGGTGCACGCCCTGACCAGCACCCTGGCCGCGCTGCGCCAGCACGTCTTCAACGGCGTGATCTGGCCCGACTTCACGCGCCTGCCCGACGCCATCAACCCGGTGCTGCAGTTCCAGCCGCTGGAAGTGGGCGAGGTCTTGAACCTGGGGCCGCGTCAGATTGAAGTGCTGCCCGCCAGCCACACCGTGCCTGCCGTCGGCTACGCCGTGCACCACCCGCGCGGCGCATGGGTGTTCACTGGCGACACAGGCCCCAACGCGGCCCTGTGGGCGCGCCTGCAAAGCCTGCCCGTGGCCATGTTGGTGATCGAGACCGCTTTCCGTGACGACGAACACGCCCTGGCCGACATCAGCCGCCACCTGTGTCCGGCGCAGTTGCAGCGCGAACTGCAGCAACTGAAAGCGCCGGTTGACGTGTACATCACGCACATCAAGCCCGGTGAGGTGGAAGCGGTGATGGCCGAAATCGGCGCCCAACAAAGCCAACACCGCATCAGCGCCCTGCAGTCGGGGCAGGTCATGCGATTCGAGGTCTAAGGCAAAGTTCGAGTCGCCCTACACGCCAGGCCCGCTAAAGCGACCAATCCTCAACTTGCAGTGCCGGCACGCGGTCAAATTCGCGCCGGTTGTTCGTCACCACCGTCAAGCCTTCGCTGCGGGCGTGCGCAGCGATGTGCAGATCGTTCACGCCGATGGGTGTGCCTGCCGCGTCTAGCGCGGCGCGTATGGCGCCGTAGTGTTGTGCCGCTTTGGCCCCATAGGACAGCACCTCAAGACGGCTGCAAAAGTCCTCGATCACGTTCAGGTTCGCGTCGCGCCGGCTGCTCTTCTCGGCGCCGTGCATCAATTCCGCCAAGGTGATGGCCGAGATCGCCATGCGGCCTGCTTGTTGGTTGAACACCTGCAACGCGCCGATAGGCCGCTGGCGGATCACGAAGATCACGATGTTGGTGTCCAACAAGTAACGCAACATCAAAAGGCCTCGCGTGGACTTTCTGCCTGGCTGGCTCGCTCAACCAGAAAATCATCGCAGACGCGCTCGGCATCCAGAAAAAAACTGTCCCATTCATGACCAGCGGGCACGATGACGCGCTCATGGCCCCGTACCCGCACATCAACACGCGTCACGCCTGCGGGCAGCCGGCTGTCAGCGGGCAGGCGTACAGCCTGTGTGCGGTTGTTCGTGAACACGGTGGACATGGTCATCATGGCGCCCTCGGTCTGTATATGGCATGAGTGTAGAGCATCGCCCATCTTCACGGATGCCAGCCTGAACGCTGGCGCGCGTTCATCAACAGCGTTGGGCGAACACCCCGACCTGTACGCGCCCCTGTTACAGCTGCGCGACAGCGCAGAAAACTGAAATGCCAGTGGGTGACATTTATTGTCAGTTGTGGCCGCCGGTGGCTGCGCAAACCGCCGTGAGATGACCAAAGCTGTCAGACGGCTGGTGAAATTAACGGTTTGCCTGCAGAATTTGACATGGCACGACCCCTGCATTCAGGTGGTGTGTCTCCCGCAGCAAATGCAACCGCTGCAACCCCGGTCCACCCCACCCTATCCCGCCCGTCACCAGGAATTTTCATCATGAAGCGTGTTCAGCAAGGTTTTACCCTCATCGAACTGATGATCGTCGTCGCGATCATCGGCATCTTGGCTGCGGTTGCGCTGCCGGCTTACCAGGACTACACGAAGAAGGCCAAGGTCTCTGAAGTCGTGTTGGCGGCGAGTTCCGCCCGCACTTGCATCAGTGAGATCGTGCAGTCGACCGGCTTCACAGCCCTTGACACCTGCGGTACTTCCTTTTCGTCGACCAAGTATGTGGCCTCGTTGAGCATCAATGCCACCACGGGCGTCATCACCGTGACGGGTACTGCTGCCATCGGTGAGGCCACGGTTCCGGTTGTGACGCTCACGCCAACACAGTCTGGTACCAACGGCATTTCGACGTGGACTTGCTCAGGGACACCGACTCGACTGATGCCGGGCTCTTGCCGCGGTTGATCGGCTAACGAGCATTCGCTCACCGAAGAATAGGGGCCTTGCGGCCCCTTTTCCATTTATGCATCCATCGGTCATCGGCAATAGTTCGATTTGATTCGGGCTGATCGCAGATCCTTGAATGAGATTTTTTACAGGGACAAGATGGCCGCTGCTCAATTGGATCGCCCTTCGGAAATCGGTGTTGATGAGCCTCTGGACGCCGTCAATTCGCCGTCAGACATGATGAATTTGGCAACGCCGATCGAGCTGACGATCCTGATGCCTTGCTTGAACGAGGTGCGCACGCTGGGCACCTGCATCGCCAAGGCCAAAGGCTACCTGGCAAGCAGTGGGATCTGTGGTGAAGTTCTGGTGGCCGACAACGGATCGAGCGATGGGTCCCAAGCTTTGGCAATCCGGTCGGGCGCGCGCTTGATCAATGTGCCGACCCGGGGTTATGGGGCGGCCCTGATCGCCGGCATCGACGCGGCCAGGGGACCCTTCGTCATCATGGGTGACGCCGACGACAGCTATGACTTCAGCGCACTTGACCCTTACGTACAGGCCCTGCGCGCGGGACACCAATTGGTGGTCGGTAACCGATTTCAAGGCGGCATCCGCCCAAGCGCCATGCCTGCCCTGCACCGCTATCTCGGCAACCCGGTGCTGAGCTTTCTGGGGCGCCGTTTTTTCGGTGGCTCGCTGGGCGACTTCCACTGTGGCTTGCGTGGCTTCGACCGCGCCGCGATGCGCACGCTGCATCTGGTGACGCCGGGCATGGAGTTCGCCAGCGAGATGATCGTCAAGAGTCTGCTGGCGGGCTTGCGCATCGGTGAAGTGCCCACGGTTCTCCATAAAGACGGCCGCGGGCGGCCGCCGCACCTGAACACCTGGCGCGACGGCTGGCGCCATTTGCGCTACCTGCTGCTGTATTCACCACGCTGGCTGTTCATGTATCCCGGCGCCTTGCTGGCCGTGCTGGGCGCCATGCAGTTGCTCGCGTGCCAGTTCCTCGACCCTGCAGATTCACGTTGGCCGGTGTGTATCCATACCCAGCT